>DATHMS010000215.1:0-2328 GCA_035486795.1 Candidatus Sulfotelmatobacter sp.
GCGCCCAGCAAGTGCACCAAATAGTTTCGGAAATGAACAAACCGGATCAATTCGGCATGACCGCCGGCACCAACATTAGGGAATCGCTCACGAATGCGAATACGGCGACCGCCAATCTCGCCGACGCAACCGAGGCTTTGAAGCACAACTTCTTGACCCGTGGGTTCTTCAAGAAGAGAGGCTATTACAACTTAAGCGAGATTTCGCCGGATCAGTATCGCAAGGACCGCGCGTTCACTGATCCCAAAAACCATCGGGTGTGGCTATCGACCTCGGAGCTGTTCCAAGAAGGCTCGAACGGGGAGGAACTCTCTGCCAAAGGGATCGCGCTGCTGAATGCGGTGCTCACAGAAAACGGCGATCCCATAGTCGACAGTCCCATTGTTATCGAAGGTTATGGGAATGGTGATTCTCCTGCCGACCGTAATCCGTCCGTAGCGGACGTGAACAAGACAGAAACGATGCAAGTCGATAGCCCATCGGCTGTATCGGAGATAGCGATGGTGGCGACGCGGGCATTTTGTGGAAAGAGGCTTCGGCCGAGCGGCATCGGCAGAAAGAGATCGGCCCGAAGGACGTCGGTTGCCGACACGGCTGCCTAGATTCGAGAAAAACAGTTCGAATAATCCGTCCGTAAGAGGCTACGTGCCGATGGGCAACAGCCGCCAGACCTCGCCCCACTCAGCCAACTGAGACTTCAGGCGACAGACCCGCAAGAGTAATTGCCGAGCATGATGCACCAGCCGGCCTGGCGAACAGAAGATCTGAAAGCGCAGTCGCTTCGGCCGGGCGCGGAGCCACGGCTCGGAGAGTCCAATCCGTTTCAGCGCCGTCAGCACATTGTGAGTCATGAGGGCCAGACGCAGCCACGCCGCATTGGAGCCGAAACGCGCGCACGGCATCACTCCGCCGGCCAGGTCGTTCTTCACCACATCGTGCAGTGCTTCAATCGAGCCCGCCTTCTCCCGATGCCACTCCAGCAGCTTCTTGGGTTCCCACTTCCACTGGTTGCTCGCCACTGCGAAATACTTGGCTTCACTGCCATCTGCGAACAATGCGCCCTGCCGCTTGCGGATGCGGATGGCGGTGTAGCGTAGCGGTCCGGCACCTTCCGGACGCTCCTCTTCTTCGGGCCAGTAGTTCAACACGTCGGCGCATTCCGATTCGGTCTGGCTGTCGCTCCGATACGGTTTCCAAAAGCTGTCCGGCAAGCGCAAGATCTGCTTCTTCAGTCCGCTCGTCATCCGTACGCTGACCGCGAAAGTAATGGGCCCGCTCGGCCCGTCGCTTCTTTTTTCATCTCGCAGCCAGTTCAGCAACTCCCGCTCCCAGCACGCCGAGTCCCCGCGGAAGAAATACTCCGTCACGGTTTCCGGTAGCGCCTGAAACGCTCGTTTGGTGATGGGCAACAGCGCCGAGTGCGCCGGCACATTGCCGTCGCGGAACTCGTCGGCGACAACTAAATCCATTTCCGCCCACAGCGCCAGCACCGGCTGGTATCCCTGGCCGCCTTGATAAGTCGGCTGAGCTTGTTCTTTCCAGCTTTCAATGATGGTCGCGTCCACGTCGATGGTGGCGATCTTCTGATCGGCGCAGCGACGTCCCATCTCCTCGACCAGTTCCCGATTCACCTGCGCCAGTCCCCGTAACGGCGCACTTTCCTCCGGAATGTAGCTCACCTGCCCGGCTGGCAATTCACGCTGCGCCTGCTCGATCTTCTGCTCGTCATGAAACTGGTATAGAAACTTCCGCGCCGCTTCCGGCGAGGGAACTTCATGGCCCAGCATCTGGGGCAGACCCTCGTCTTCCCGCAGTCGCTCGAAATCGTCCAGACATTCCCCGCCTAGCGCATTCAGCACCAGAAAACTCTCGACGTAGCTGCCTTCATCGAAGCCGCGCTGCCGCTGCTTCACCTGCAAATGACGGTTCGCTCGGCCTCCCACATCCAAGGAACGCACCGCTCGCAGGAACACCGGGATTCCACCGTAGGCCGTCATCGCTTCTTGCAGAGGTTCCGGGTCCAGCTCGAACAGAAACTCACCTTCGGCCGGGGATGTTCGTCGTTTTGGGGCCAGACTCATCTTAAGATCAATTCTGCACCCGATGGGTGGATTTTCAACCTGGTTCGTCAGCTAATGTTCATCGGCTCTACGCTTCGGCTCCCAAAACCCTACGGACGGATTACGGACGAGCGGCGATATCCAACGAGTGGCGGGGTCTTCCGCGTTTCACGCTATCCACTGCGACAGTCAGTAACCGGGTTCAATCACCCGAGGAAAAGGAGCAGCGTATGAAAAGCCTCAAGCAATTGGCTACGGCAACGATTTT
>DATHMS010000216.1:0-22808 GCA_035486795.1 Candidatus Sulfotelmatobacter sp.
GGCACCGCGCCTGATCGACGCGGATCCACGCGTCACCCGGGGTGGTGTGCAATTCACCCCGGATGGCAAGAGTGTGGCGTATCCCATCCACGAAAACGGCGTAGACAATATCTGGATCCATCCGCTCGATGGCTCGCCGGGACGCCGGATAACCAACTTTACGTCTGAGCAGATCACGTCGTTCCACTGGTCGGCAGACGGAAAAAGCCTGGGCGTGCTGCGGAATCACTCGGAGTCAGACGTGGTGCTGCTGCAGGAATCGAAGTAGGACTCTGATTAGGCTCAGCCAGTCCTTTGGAAGCCCTCGCACATTATCTCAAGCGTATCTTCCGCCGGCTTCAGAGCCGGCAGTTCTCCAGGGGAAACCACCTGACTTGGGTGGCAGACCGTAATTGCGTTCCGTTGTATGGAGAAAACGAAATGTAAAATTTGCGAAAATCTGAAACCTTGCTCTTCCCCATGACTCCCATGGATGCGCGTGGCCGAACCTGAGAACAAATGTTTCATGTTCACCTCGTTTGGTGCGCGACATAAAGCATACAGGAGTCAGAAAATGTTGAAGTCAGTTCATATGCTCTGGATGGTCGCGCTGGCGATCAGCGTGGTTTCCCCCAACCTTAGCAATGCCCAGGACGAACACTCCCAAGGGTCAGGCGCTGTGTTCGTCATGACGAACGCCGCGGACCGGAATGAAGTCATCTCTTACAGGCGGGCCGCGGATGGCTCATTGCAGGAAAACCGCAGATTTGCCACTGGCGGTCGAGGCAGCGGCGGCAACAACGATCCCCTGGAATCACAAGGTTCCCTCACTCTGAGCCAGGATCATACCCTGCTGTTTGCGGTCAACGCCGGCAGCGGAGAGATCTCAGTATTTCGAGTTCATGGCGCGGACTTGTCGCTCGCCGACAAAAAACTCTCCGGTGGCAGCGAACCGAACGCAGTAGCCCAGAACGGACATCTCGTTTATGTGCTCAACACCGGTGGCAGCAGCAGCGTAGCCGGCTTCCAGATCAAAGACGACGGAACCCTGCATCCAATTCCCAATTCTCTCAGTTTCCTGAGCACTAATACCTCCGGCGCGGCGTCACTCGCCCTCAGCCCCAACGGCCAGGTGCTGCTCGCAACGGAACGCTTAACCAACAGCATCGACGCCTTCGCTGTACATAGTGACGGAACGTTGTCACCTATCGTGATAAATCCAAGTGCCGGTCCCGGCCTTTTCTCAGTCACTTTTGCGCCGAACGGTACGGCACTAGCTGTTGAAACCGGCCCTGCAGGAGGACAAAATGCATCCGCCATCTCGTCCTACGCCGTTGCTTCCAATGGAACGCTGACGCCGATCAGCACTAGCGTCCCGACTCTGGGCGCGGCAACATGCTGGAACGCAGTCACTCCAAATGGCGAATGGGTCTACACCTCTAACGCCGGCACCTCCACCATTTCCGGTTTCACCATCGCTTCCAACGGAGCGCTAACCGCATTGCCCGGGACCATCCTGGGGACGAACCCCGCAGGAGCCACAAACCTGGACATCGCGATCAGTGCGGATGGTAAATTCCTGTACAGCCTCGATGGGGCGATCGGCATGATCAGCACCTTTGGTATCCAACCGGATGGCACCCTGGTTAACCTGGGGACCGTCGGCGGACTTCCGGAGAATGTCGGATTCAATGGGATCGCGGCGATCTAGCTACGATTAGAATCCAGACTACGATTAGTGAGTTGCGGCGAATCACTACCGCAACTCACTTACATTTTACGGACGCGCCTCGAATATCAGATTGAAGGGCGTTTGGGTTGCTCTGCGGAAGTGGTGAAAGCCTCCGGCAGAGACTACTTCGCGAAGCCGGTGTTCCCCGGCCTGCGCGCCCAGAGCCAGCCCTACTTCCTGCGAAAGCGAAGCAGGAGTGCAGAGCAGCGTCGACGCTCCGTAGAATGCTCGACCGATCGGATGGAGATTGTCTTCTATCTTGTCTCCGGCGAAAGGCTCGACGATCATCCACGTTCCATCGCTCTTCAGCGTGCCGCGAACGTGGGCGCTGGCTCCGACCGGATCACCCATGTCATGAAGGCAATCGAAGAAGGTTACAAAATCATAGTTCTTCCCCGGATAATCCTTTGCCATCGCTACCTTAAATTCGATTCGATCCCCGACGCCGGCATCCTTGGCGCGCTGTTTCGCGGTCTCAATCGATTTGTCGTGATAGTCGAATCCAACGAACTTCGATTTTGGATAGGACTTCGCCATCAGGATAGTCGAGGCGCCGAGGCCGCAGCCGACGTCAGCTACGGTCGCTCCTCGATCGAGCTTTTCTTTTACGCCGGCGAGCGCGGGAATCCATGAATTGATCAGGTTGGCCGCATATCCCGGACGGAAAAATCGCTCGGTACCGACGAAGAGGTCTGGATGATGTTCGTGCCAGCCTAAACCTTTCCCGGTCTTGAATCGGTCGGTGATTCGGTCCTCGGCCTTGATTGCCGCTAAGGCGACCTGGAACATGCCGGGCAAGAAGGCTGGACTATTTTCGTCCGCTAAGGTGAAGGCTTGTTCCTCGCTCAGAGAGAACTTGGCGGCTTTGCTGTCATATGTGACATAGCCTCCTGCGGCCTGGTTACAGAGCCACTCGCGCACGTAACGCTCGGCCGTGCCGGTGCGTTTCGCGAGTTCTGCCGGAGTTTGAGGTCCGCCCGCGGCAAGCGCCTTGTATAAGCCGAGCTTGTCCCCAACTTGCACCAGCGCGGCATGAAAGGTTGCTCCGAAATCGACAACCGCCTTGCCCAATAACTCGTGCAGCTTGTTTTCATTGATGCTCATGACGTGCGCCCCCTTTGGATTGAACCCGATTCAGTCACGAAATTGGAAGGATTATAAGACGGGATGCCGTTCAGGAGCACGACAAAAACTATTGCCACGGGCGCTATGGGTTGCGATGTTTCGCAAAACCTTTGCCGATCACCTCGAGCGTATCCTCTGCTAGTTTCAGCCCTGGCAGTTCCTCGCGCGCGAACCATCGGACTTCGGCAGCATCGCTGGCGGCAGCGAGATCTCCCGCAACCCGGTGGCAGAGAAAATCAATCAAAACGTAGTGATATTGCACGCGCTTGTTAGCGTCGCGGAGGACGCGGTCGTAGACTCCCAGGAGTTCGCCGGGTTCGACGGTGAGTCCGGTCTCTTCGCGGGCTTCGCGGATGGCGGCTTCGTGTACCAGTTCGCCGACCTCGAGCACGCCTCCGGGGATGGACCACTCGGCTTGTAGCGGGGGGTGGGCACGCTTCACGAGGACCACGCGGTCGTTTTCGATGATGATGGCGCCTACGCCTACCAGCGGGGTTTCGGGGAATTCGCGTTGCATGTCTTGCCTGGATGCTGCGAGCATTCTAGCGAAACTTCGGAGTTGTGGTGGCTCAAGCAGCGGGCGAGCTTTCGCCCGGCATGGACGGACGAATGCGTCCGTCCCCAAGCGCTTTTTCCCAGACGAGCTCTTGTTCCTACGCCTCTATGGTTAAATATGGTTCCTATGGCCCTCGAGGAATACAAGCGGAAGCGGCGGTTTGAGTCGACGCCGGAGCCTCCTGCGAAAGTTGAGAGCAAGGCGGGGCACCGGTTCGTGGTGCAGAAGCATGATGCCACGCGGTTGCATTATGACTTTCGGCTGGAGATGGAGGGCGTGCTGAAATCGTGGGCGGTGCCCAAGGGGCCGTCGCTCGATCCCGCGGACAAGCGGCTGGCCATGCAGGTGGAGGATCATCCGGTTTCGTATTTCGACTTTGAGGGCATCATCCCCGAAGGCAACTACGGTGCGGGCACAGTGATGGTATGGGATGTGGGCACTTGGCAGCCTTTGTCTCCTATTGCTGTGGAGGGGAAATATGTGCCGGGAACTGAGGCTGAAGCAGTCGCGATGCTGGCCAAGGGCGATTTGAAGTTTCGCCTCAAGGGCAAGAAATTGAACGGAGATTTCGCGCTGGTAAAAATGAAGGGGCGGCGTCCGGGGAGCAAAGGGAATGAATGGTTGATGATCAAGAAGCACGATCAATATGTGGTCGAGGGCTACGACATTGATGCCTATGACGAGTCGGTGTTGAGCAAGCGCAGTTTGGCGGAGATTGCCGGGGACTCGGGCTCGGCGGAGTGGAGGAGCCGTCCTGCGGGCGGCGGGAAGCTGAAGGCGGCCTGGCTGGCGGATGCTGTGGCTAAGCTCGACAAGAAAAAAGCTGCCGCGAGCGGGCAAAAAAAAAAGCAAACAAAGCTGAACACCGCCGAGGACGCTGAGAGCGCCGAGAAACCACGAAAACAGAAAGATCCCACGAAGGAAGCTAAAAGCACAGAGACTCGCAAGAATGGGGCGGCCCTTTCTGCGGTCTCCGCGAGCTCGGCGGTGAAATCCCCTGACAGCGGGGTCAAGCGTCCCATGCCCACCACGATTCATCCCATGCTGGCGACGCCCGTGAATGAGCCGTTTGACGGGATGGAGTGGCTGTTTGAGATCAAGTGGGACGGCTACCGGGCGATCTCTTTTATTGACGACGGCAAACTGCGGCTGGTTTCACGGAATCAGAATGAATTGACGGCGCGCTTCCCCGAGCTGAAAGACTTGCCGAAGTTCGTCAAGGCAAAAAGCGCGATTCTGGACGGCGAAGTGGTCGCGCTTGATGACGAGGGGCGTGCTTCGTTCAGCCTGATGCAGCAGCGCACGGGATTTCGTTCCGGCGGGCGACGCGGGGCGGCTAGAGCAGATGTCCCGGTGTTGTATTACGCCTTTGATCTGCTTTATTTCGATGGATACGATTTGCGCAAGGTGCCGCTCGAGGAGCGAAAGAGGAAGTTGGCTTCGGTGCTGGTCTCCGGCGATTCCCTGCGCTATTCCGATCATTACGAGAAGCAAGGAAAGGCGCTGTTCGAAATGGCGCGCGCCAAGGGCCTCGAAGGCATCCTAGCGAAGAAGCGCGACAGTATCTACCTGGAACGGCGGACCAGCGAGTGGCTGAAGATCAAAATTACGCACCGGCTGGAGTGTGTGATCGGGGGCTATACCGAGCCGGAGGGCAGCCGTGCACATTTCGGGTCGATTGTTCTCGGACTCTATGACAAACAGGCCCAGCTGATTCACGTGGGACAGGCGGGCAGCGGATTCGACCAGGAGTCGCTCGACGAGGTTTGGAAATTGCTGAAGAAGCGGGAGACCAAGAAGAACCCGTTCTACGGCGAGGTCGAGGCTTTGCGGAAAGTGCACTGGGTGAAGCCGGAACTGGTGGCGGAGATCGAGTTCGCAGAATGGACCGGCGGCACGAGCGCGGGGAGCGGGCCGAAGCTGCGCGCTCCCGTGTTCCTGGGGCTCCGCGACGACAAGGATCCGAAGGATTGCCGTCTGGAGCCAGAACTCAAGAACTGACAGTTGGCGACCGGCTTAGCCTGCAATCACGCGAAATCCCGTAAGTGCAAGAGATTGCACAGTTTCCTTCTTCGGTAGCTGCCGAAGAACACCTCGCAAGAGAGTAAAGCCAATACGTTCTATAAGCTAGATGGGTTGTGGGTGGTGTACGGAAGGCCATGGGCGCCGGGAATCGGTGCTAGAATTGCAGTTTGCAGTATAGATAGCTACTGTCCGCCCCAAGATGTGTCAGGATCGTGGTGGAGGGTTTCATGAGTGCGGGATATAAGCTGACAGGCTTGCTGATGACCGGCGTCCTGTGCCTGCCAATTGCGGGGCGCGCCGATACTCCGGCCGACACACCGAAGGCGCATTCGACACACAAGGCCAAGAAGCAGCAGCCCACGCCGCTGCCACCCCCGCTGCCCTCTGGTCCTCAAGGTCCGGTACCCCAGATTCCGCTGGATGCCATCCCGGCAGTGGCGCCACAAGTGAGCTACCAGAATGGAATGCTGACTATTGCAGCCCCGAACTCCACGCTGGGTGACATTCTGCGCGCGGTGCGCAAGCAGACCGCTGCCGAGATTGAAATCCCGACCACGGCCAACGAGCGGGTGGTGACGCGCCTCGGTCCCGGGCCGGCACGGGAAGTGATAGCGGAACTGCTGAATGGCTCACGCTTCAATTACATCTTGCTGGGATCGCCGGAAGATGCCAGCGCGCTGGTGCGTGTGGTGCTAGTGGCAAAGACGGGACCGGACACGCCGAGTTCTGAACCTGCATCGGGCGATAAAAGCGCTGCCCAGGTAGCCAACGCTGCGGCGCAAGCCGCCGATACAGATACGGCGGATGACGCCGTGGTTGAAGATACCCCGGACCCGGGCACAGCGGAGGCCGAGCAGCCGGCGCCCGCTACCGCGCCCACGCCGGACCAGCCTGGAATAAAGACTCCGCAGCAGTTGTTGCAGGAGATGCAGCAACGGCAATTGCAACAGCAGCAGCCTGGGCCGGCTGGCTACTCGCCGGCAAGGCCCGGTGCAGCGGTTCCGCCAACTCCGCCGCAACCGCCGGACCAACAATAGCGTCGCCGATGGGACAAACGGCCGCCGGCCGCCTGACATTTGTCTTGTAGCTTTTATTTTGAGATTACCTTGCGTCTGTGAAGGTTTGGTCTCTCAGGGCCGATTCCCGGAATGCTCGGAGCGTGATTGGGAGCCTGGTTGGATTGGCCTGTGGGACTGCGCGGCCACCTCAACGTCAGAGCCGTTCATCGCCTTCTGGAGCAGGTCCCAGTCTCGCGTGACATCACTTTCAGAAGCCTTGGGCGGCTTTCCCCGCCGCAGTTCGGCACGCAGCCGGGCCTCAAGAAGTTCCTGCGTCAGGGGCTGCGGAGCCTCATCGGAGAGAATGTTGCTCCCCGAGATGCCCACACTCACCACTTCTTCGCCTAAGGGAATGCGCATGACGGGACGTCCCTGAGCATCCAGATCCGGTGCGGCGTTGTGCAACAGGCGCCGCCATTTTTCGAGGCGGGCGACGCTCGTTTCCGAGGCAGGATCAGCCGCAGGTTGGTTTTCCATGAGATGGTCCAATTCGCTTTGATAGGAGCGGCGATCCTCGGCCCCGAGAGGCGGCTCAAGAGCGCGCTGGGCATTAAAAACCAAAGCCTCCCGCGCCGGATCAAAGCGGCCTGCGCCCGTGCCCACATAAACCGCTACCACGCATCCGGCGAAGATCGGACTCACTACGGCACTAGGAACCATGTACTTCTTTGATTTCAGGAAAGATTCAACCACGCCATGCACCGGAGTGCTGCGTGCCACGCTGCCGGGAATCTGCGGAATCACGAAGCGAGAGAACTGCAATTGAGAATGGCGAGCGCCGAACTTGAGCATGGTCTTCGCCATCTGCTTGGGTGTGGTGATGCCGACATCGGCGATGACGCTGCGATGCAGGGCCCGCGGGTAGTAAAAGTTGATCACATCCTTGGCAAAGTCGGCGCAGTTGTGTGAGACCGTCCGGAAGTGAGAACGGTTCGGCGATGAATTGTATTTCTGGATGAAAGCCTGGTCCTGCGCCGGAGTGGTTTCGATTTCAAACGCATACACCGTGCGGTCGTAGGCTGAGCCCACCAGCTCATACCAGTTTCCGGCCGGAGTCGCTCCGTTATCCTTATCCGGCGCAACCCCTTCGAGATGCTTGCGGCGGTATTGGTCGCGCAGAAACGTCACCATCTTCGGGTCGACAAAGAGAGGAATATCATCGGACTGCTCGACCGCATACAGATAAGGAATCAGAGGGATCGCCACCCAGTCGTAGCCACCAACTCCGTCATAGCGGCTGATCACAGCCCCCAACTCTCCTGCAGCGCATAGGCGCAACACCAGCGGAGTCTCGGCGCACACTCCAGACAGATACACTGCGGCGTGCCCGGTGGCTGTGAAGAATCCGAGCTTGCCGTAAGGTTCTTCGAGGAGAAGTGTGGCGGACGCTCCTGCCAAACTGGCACACCCTGGCACTAGCACCAACAGGGTGCATAAAGCGCGCCGAAATCTCCCCAGACAAGGCATAGCTAGCCTCTTGTAGGAACCCCTTTCCAAGAGATTAGTTGCCAAAAACCGGGAAAGCGAGTTACGGAAGTCAACCGATTAGCCCGGAATCCGTGTAGGGTGCCTACCTGATTGAAAAATAACCAGATACGGTTGTGTGAAGAGCCTGTAAAATCTGCCTCAGAGCTCACATGCCAGTGTAGCTAAACAATGTCGATCCGTGGTCCCCAAAAAGCTAATCAACCAGACTCAGTTTTCGAATGGCCCAGGCGGCACTCTCGGAAACCACTTCATCCTCATCCGCAGCCAGTTTTTCGAGCAGCGGAAGGAACTTTCGATCTCCGCTGTTGCCCATTGCGATGACCGCATTCCGGCGCAGGCCTGTGCGCTTCGTCCGGCGCACCGGCGAGCCGCGAAACGTGCGCCGGAATTCTTCGGCGCTGAGCTCTGCCAGCCAGTCGAGCGCCGGATTTACCAGATGGCGACGAGGCTGAAACTCCGCCGCTGTCGTAGCGGGTGCCTTGCGGTTCCAGGGGCAGACGTCCTGGCAGATGTCGCAGCCGAAGACGTTCCGCCCTATGCCGGATCGAAGTTCTTCATCCTCCGGAAGGGCTCCGCGTTTTTCGATGGTGAGGTAGGCGATGCAGCGGCTGGAATCGAGTTGATAAGGCGCGATGAATGCGTTGGTGGGGCAGGCATCGATGCAGCGCGTGCAGGTGCCACAGCGGTCGGGGGCCGGCACGCCTGGTTCGGAATGAAGTTCGGAATGTGGTTCGGAATCTGTTTCGAAATTCGTTTCGGAATCAGATCCCAGATCGAGCGACGTCAGAATCACTCCTAGAAACAGCCACGACCCTATCTTCTGATTGATGATGCACGTGTTCTTTCCGATCCAGCCGATTCCGGCGTACTTCGCGGCCACGCGCTCAACGATCGGACCAGTGTCGACGTAACAGCGCGTGACAAGGCCGTCGGTTCCGAATGCATTTCTGAGCGCCGCTTCGACTTGCCGGAGGCGTGGCATTACCGAATCGTGATAATCCTGCTCGCCCCAGGCATAGCGGGAGATCCAGCCGCTCTCTTGTGCCCGTTTCGAATCATCCGCAACTTGCGTGGAATAGGTTTGCGCCGTGTTGTAGTTGATAGCGCAAACCACCACGCTGCGAGCCCACGGGGCGGCATTGGCCAGCGACGCGCGCTTCAGGCGACCTTGCTCGTCGCGCGTCTCCAGATATTTCATCTCGCCGCCGCGCCCCTCGGCAATCCAGCGCGGAAAGTATTCCAGCTCCGGAGTGTCATCGACCGGAGCGATGCCCACCAGATCAAAACCGGCTTCTGTGGCGGCTTGCGTTATCGTGGCCGAGATTTCAGCGTATCGGAGCATGACGAACAGTGTCGTAGAAACGCAGCTTGCTACACATCTGCCGGCGCGAGCAAGACGTCGCAAGCAACGTCTCTACCGCAGGTTGTTAAATCGGGACAGAGTCGTCGCACAGAAGCATCGGTTCCAAATTGGAACTTCACTTCACTTTTTTAGCCGCAAGAACCTTTTACTCACAGGATCAGCGTATAAGCTTTTGCTCACAGAGTCACGCAACTCACGCTGCGCGTTCTCCGAATTTCTTTCCAAAGGAGACCATCTGTATGCCGCAACCCACCCACGCACAAACCCAAACCACTCAAATCTCCGTTATCAACGAGAGCACCGTGCTGGCCGACGCGGATGTCGTGCCGGTCGTTGCAGCGCTCCAGAAGCAAGTGACCAACGATTTCGGTCCGGTCTGGGGGACGGCCGCACAACTCACCATCGTCCCCAAGGGCAATCAGCCACCAGTCGGAAGCTGGTGGCTCGTGCTGCTCGACGACTCCGACCAGGCCAACGCTCTGGGCTATCACGATCTCACCCCCGAAGGGCTCCCCATCGGCAAGGTTTTCGCGGCCAGCGACCTGAAGGCGGGCACGTCATGGACCGTCACGGCAAGCCACGAGCTGCTGGAAATGCTGGGTGACCCCAACATAAACCTCACCGTGTTCGTGGAAAGCAACAACACTGCGGGAGTTCTGTATGCCTACGAAGTCTGCGACGCCTGCGAAGACGACAGCCTCGGCTATCAAATCGACAACATTCTGCTTTCCGATTTCGTTTATCCCTCCTGGTTTGAGAGCTTCCGCAGCGAGGGCTCGACGCAGTTCGATCGCATGAACAAAATCCAAAACCCATTTCAGCTTCTGGTAAATGGGTACATAGGGGTCTTCAACGTGGCGTCGGGAAGCGGTTGGCAGCAACAGACTCAAGAGAAGCGGCCCACCAACGTGCTCTATCGGGGAGTCGTCGGCTCGCGCCGGGAACGCCGGGGCATTCCTCACGAACTGTGGATCAACAGCCTGCCGCAGCGCAAGATCGTGGGCAATGCGCAGAAATATCGACAGACGCTCGAGACCATCCAGAAACGGCGGGAAGCAGCCTGAAAGCTTTCACTGGGTCCCCTGGACCGTCGACGCCCCGCGCGAAAGCGCGGGGCTTTTTTCGCAGTAGCCGGCGGTCCTTGATTAGTGGTCTGCCCTAGAATGAAAATCCTGGGTGTCTTTTTTGCTGGCCACTGACTTCAGATTCCCAGCTTCTTCACTTCCTCGTTGTAATACTTGCGGTAAAGGATGTCCCATTCCTGGGAGCCTTCGAGAATGGTGCGCTTCTGGCTTTCGATCTTCAGGCGAGCGGCCTGATCGATTCTTTCTTCGTGATTGAGCAGGTCTTCGAGGATTTTGCGCGTCTCCTGGCGGATGGTGTTGGGGTCTTCGATGAAGTCGACTTCGTCCATCTGTTTGAGCGCATCGGCGACGGCTCGGGCCAGCACGTTGACTTTGTCGCGGCTCAGTCTCACAGCACCGCCTTGTACTTACGCACCAGTTCGCTTTTCACCTTGCGAAACATCTCCTGGTAATTGGCTCCGGTTTTGTTCATCTCCTCGGAATAGGCTTCGAGAATGACGCGGACTTCGTCATTGATCCGATCTTCGAGAGTGAGTTCTTCGAGCAGAGCGGCATGGACGCGCTCGGTGACCTTGGGCAAGACTGAGGTCTCGATTGCCTTGGCGGCAATCAGTTTCTTGGTGACTTCGCGGGCCAGATAGCCGACATATTCCTTGGAAAGAAGCATGTACGGGTCGAATGTCCTGTGTCAGGGGCGCTTGTCTTGTCTGCGAATCATAGAGTGTAACACGGCCGAACCTGCGCGGCACCGGCTCGCCGGCCAGGGCTGTGAGATCGCGAGTGAAGCTAGTGGTTGTCCTTATCCTTGTCGTCTTTGTCTTTACTTTTGTCCTTCTCTGCGGGCGCAGGCTCGTGCGGGACATGCTGATAGTCGAGCTGCTGATAGTTGAGAATTGCATTGAAGACCAAGGCATACGTGCCGACGGTCTCTCCACGATAGATGGGATTGTTGCCGAACAGCAGAACATTACCCTGGCCGAGGTGCGCATTCACGACGATCGCATGCTCGGCAATCGACGAAGCTTTGTCGAGCAAGCCGTCGAGCAAGAGATCTTTGGAACCAGAAAAGCGCAAGATGACATCAGGGCGGCCCTGCACCGGAATTACCCGCGGGTTGTTGCGTGTCTCTTCCTCGTTCAAGTGCTTCGGTTCCCAGGGCTGCTGCTTCAGCAGAGGCTCGGCTTCGGCGATCTTTCTGCCCTGAGGCTGGTCGCTGTCCTCGACACTGCCGCGGCCGGTGGCGCGCTGTTCGTAAGGGTCTTTGAATGCTTCCGGCGAGCCACGCCGCCCTACGTGGACCACGGTGTTGCTAACGTTGAACGCCATGCCAGCGGCGCTGATGACGGGAACGCCGGCTCCGTAGCCGAAAGCAATTGGATTGTTGGGCGCGACGAAGACGGTGTTGAGCACAGTGCCGACGACTCGCGCGTCGTCGTGCGGAGCGACGCTGACGCCCGGCGCGAGGCCGGTCTCGATGGCGAACTGCGCTGTGTCTTCACAGGTGATGAGAAGGCCGCCCCGTTCGACGAACTGCTTCAGATGAGCCAGGCCGTCGTATCCCAGTCCGGGGCGGATGTCAGCCGTGCTGTCGAGAGTCCCGAGGTTTGGAGTTAGTTCGGATTTCTGCCAAGGCATCGCATTGTTCCAAGCGGGGATGCCACTGAGAATCTCGGCTGTCGAAGAATAGCCGACCGGAGCAAAGACGATCACGTCGTATTTGGAGCGCAGATCTGGCTGGCTGGCTGCGATCTGCGTATTGATGTAGTCGTAAGGCACGCCCGCGGTATCGAAGGCATAACGCCACCAGCCTTCCGTCTGGGTGTTAAGCCAGGTGTGCATAAAGGCGATGCGCGGAGCAGTAACCGCATGGACCGGCACCGATGGCGCCCCTGCGAGCCGCGATGCATCGAGCGCTAGATGGTGCAGAATTCCGGCAGCGTCATCCATGTGGTCCCCAGGAGCCGTAGTGATAAGCATCGAGCCGGCGGCGAAATGTTTGCCGTCGGAATCGAAAGGTTTCTCAGCAACCTGAATGGTTGCACCTTTGAGTTTGTAAGCCAGGGACAGAAGTGAAATTTGCCCGCTGTTGTTCACGGCAAGTACCGAGCCAGAGCCGGAGACCTTCCCGGCAAGCTTCGATGGATCGTCAATGAGCGTCATCTTCGACTGAAGAATCGAAGGATCGACGATACGAGCAACTTTCAGATTGAAGAGGTGGGTGAACGACCATCCAGTGTCGTCATAGGGATGTTTCTGCGGATCGCTGGGAGCCCAGAATTGGCGGTCGAGCAGGGCATCGGCCGCGCGGGAGTAAGGCTGATCCATGCGGACGACAATGCTGCCCGCCGGAAAAGTTTGCTGCTTCGCCTTGTCACCACGCTTTTCCCCCGGAACGTTCGCTGTTACCTCCTCGGACAATTGTTCGATTTCGACGTGCTGCCGCTTCAATACCTTGAGCAACTCGATCTGGCGGTTGGTGTCGGCTGAGTCGGGAGCGATCACATAGGCCGCCGGCCCTTCACGTGACGGCTTATCGACGGCACGCTTGCTCTTGCGGTAATAGTTCTCGAGGAAGTGGCGAGTGTTGCGCGAAAAGTAAGAGATGGTCGTGAGCAACGCGGTTTCTTCGTAGTTGTTGTTATCACGCTGCGACCAGGTCACGACGGGAAGCGGCGGACTCTGGCGGTACCAGGTACGTGAGTATTCTTCAGGATCGAGGATGCGTTTCTCGGTATCAGCGCCGCCGTTGCCAAAGGTTTCATAGAGGCGGCTGATGCCATTGTGCATGCTGGCCAGAAACATCAGGTAGCCCGGACTCCAGGTATCGAAATCGCCGTGGGTGAAGACGCCGGGCATACCGAAGCTCTGCATCTGGGCAACGTTGTTCCAACCTAGCTCCGCCCACTCATCGCCGAGAATTGGATCCACCCACGCGTTGTAAGGGCCATCGCCAACCGTGTTGTCGTAGAGGAATGGGACCGATTCATGCAGATCGTGCAAGACCTGGGCGTGCCAGCCAAGATAGGTGTCGAGAACGTTCCGGGTTAGATTTAGCGTCATGGCCATGGCGTCGCGGTTGTTGTCGTGAGCAACGTAGTGTCCCCAGTAAAGAAGGTGCGGCCAGTCCTGGCCGGGATGAGCCTTGTGCCATTTATAAATATCGACCATACGGTCGCGGCCATCGACTTCGACCACAGGAGTGATCAGCACAATCATGTGGGAGCGGATGTACTTGATGTAGGGCGCCTCGTCGACAGCCAGACGATAAGCGAGTTCCATCAGAGCCGTGGGAGCGCCGGTCTCGGGAGAGTGGATAGTGCCGGTGATGTAGTAGACAGGCCACGATTGATCGAGCAACGGCCGGGCTTTGGCGTCATCGAGGCCAATGGTGCGAGGGTCCGCGAGCTGAGCGAGGCGCGCATCATTCGCTTTCGCGTCGGCTAGGAGCTTGGGATCGGCAATAGCCGCCGCGATCATCTCTCGTCCTTCCTCGGAGTGGCCGATGGTGAAAACCTTCACCCGCGGACTGCTCTCCTCCAGCAGCCGGAAATACTTGTACACGTCCTCGGCGTAAGGAAGCATGTCGGGCGCGCCCGAGACATCACCCAGCACTTTGGCGGGAGTGGGGACGGTTTTCGAGGCTGGAAGGTAGTCCACCAAAGGGGAAGTGAAAGAGGGATCGGTGGTGTATTTGCGCATCTGGTCGGTGTACTGCTGATCAATCGGCTCGCCGGGATCGCGAGCAAAGGTCGAATTCAATTCTTGGGAAAACAGGGGCGCAGCGGCGAACAAGGTCGAAGAGGCTACAACTAAGGCCAGTTTGGTAGGAGTCATTTTTCCTCGTTAGCGATTCACAATTCTGGGGTCCAAGTTTCACACAAAACGGCCGCCGGAGGAAAGAGCTAGTCATTTGCGCTGATTCCTGGCGCCCATTCCTCGATCGGAGAGACGTTTGGGTGTCTTGATCCCGGCCTTCTCGTTTATATCGCCTTACGATATACTAGGTCGTGCCACTGGATCGCGGCACGATACAATCGGCCCGATGAAGAAGCTCAGCTTGTCAGACTACCAGGCGCTGGCGGAGTTCCGTTACCAGATCCGCCGCTTCCTCCACTTCAGCGAGCAAGTGGTGAAGCGGGCGGGCCTGGAGCGCGGCCAGTATCAATTGATGCTGGCGATCAAGGGCATGCCGCCGGGGGTGCGGCCGCGCATTCGCGAGCTCGCCACCCGCATGCAAATCCGCCACCATAGCGCCGTGGAACTGATAAATCGCCTGGAGGCCGGGGGGTTTGTCCATCGCACCCGCGCCGCGGACGATCGCCGCGAAGTTTTGCTTGCCTTGACTGCTAAAGGTGAGAAGGTTCTGGCTGAGCTGGCAATTCATCATCACGACGAACTACGGTCGGCCGGACCTGATCTTGTGGCCGCTCTCCGCCGCATCATGCGCGAGGGCAACGACGACGCCTTCCTGCATTCTGCCTCCTCCCACGAAAGAGGAAAAGCCCTCAAGAATTCATGACTAGAATCGACCCTACTGCTTCAGCGCGAGACCAAGTCCACGCGTCTACCGACTCGCCGCCGCCCGCTTCTTTCCGCATGCTGCTGCTCTCTTTTCTCTCTGCAGCAATCGGTCTGGTGGCTGGCGTGGTGGCCTACGCTCTTTACAAGCTGATCGGACTCTTCACTAACCTTTTCTTCTTCCATCGCTGGTCAGTCGATTTCTCCAGCGCGCAACACAACCACCTCGGCTGGATGGTAATTGTCATTCCCGTAATCGGCGGTCTCGTCGTCGGCGTCATGGCCAAATACGGCACGTCGAAAATCAAAGGCCACGGCATTCCAGAGGCAATGGAGGCGGTTTTATTCAACCGCAGCCGCATCGCCCCCCGCGTGGCCATCCTGAAGCCCATCTCGGCGGCCATCGCAATCGGCACCGGCGGCCCCTTCGGCGCCGAAGGCCCGATCATTCAGACTGGAGGAGCCATCGGCTCGCTCGTCGGCCAAGCCTTTCACACGACGGCGGTCGAGCGCAAAGTGTTGCTTGCATGCGGCGCGGCTGCCGGCATGTCAGCCACCTTCAACACCCCAATCGCCGGGGTGATTCTTGCCATCGAACTCCTGCTCTTCGAATTCAAGTCCCGCTCATTCATTCCCCTGGTGATCGCAAGCACCCTGGCCACCGCCGTCCATATGCAGCTTTTGGGGTTGGGACCAATGTTTCAAGTCGGTCCGATGGATTTCGCCATTCCCCGTGGACTGCCCTTTTATCTCGCGCTAGGACTAATTTGCGGCCTCGCCGCCGTCGGCTTCAGCAAGCTCCTCTACTGGGTAGAAGATCAATTCGAGAAACTTCCGTTCGACCAAATGTGGTGGCCGGCCATCGGCGCTCTTGGCCTGGGTATTATCGGCTTCTTCGTACCGCGAGTACTCGGCGTCGGCTACGACACCATTGGCGACATTCTCAACGGCCAGCTCGCCTGGAAGCTCTTACTCGTCGTCATGCTGGCTAAGGCCGCGGCTTTGGCGGTGTCGCTTGGCTCCGGCACCTCCGGTGGCCTGCTGGCGCCCTGCTTCATGTGGAGCGCGGCCATGGGCGGACTCTTCGCGATGATCGCCAACCACTTCCTGCCCGGGGCGCACCTTTCTCCGGGAGCCTTCGCGCTGGTGGCCATGGGCGCGGTGTTCGGCGCAGCCTCGCGCGCCACGTTCACGTTCATTATTTTTGCCTTCGAGATCACGCGCGACTACAACTCGGTTCTGCCTCTGATGCTGGTGAGCGTGATCGCCGATGGCATCGCCATGCTCCTGATGCCCAACAGCTCGATCATGACGGAAAAGCTGGCCCGCCGCGGCTTGCGTGTCCATCAGGATTATGAAACCGATGTTCTATCGCAAGCCAGGGTCGCTGACACCATGGAACAGGAGTTGCCGGCTGTCCCGGCCAACACCACCGTGGGTGCGCTGACCGAGCGCATTGCCCGGCACGATCCCGCCGTGGCTCGTCACGAGGCTTTGCTGATTCTCGACGACGCTGGACAACTTACGGGCATCATCACCCGCGGCGACATGCTCCGTGCCCTCGACAAAGATTCTTCCGGCGCGATGACCGTTCAAGAAGCTGGCAGCACTCGGCTAGTGGTCACTCACCCCGACGAGCTTGTATCCGAGGCGGCTGCGAAAATGCTCCGCAATGACGTCGGACGCCTCCCCGTCGTCGATCGCGCCGACCATCGCAAAGTGCTCGGCTACTTGGGCCGCAGCGGTGTGATGGCCGCCCGTCTCCGCCGATTACAGGACGAGCATGTGCGCGAACCGGGATGGTTCCCCATGAAAGATGGCTTGAATGTTTCAGGATTGAAGTAGCTGAGTTCTTACGGCTTCTTTTCTACCGCCTCGATCAGTGGCCGCAAGGCGTCCACTGACACTCCCAGCGTACCCCCGGAGAATCCATCAATGTAAGCGGAGTTCACTCCGATCACTTCGGCATTGGAGTCAAACACCGGACCGCCGCTGCCGCCGTGCGCCGTGGGCGCATCGTAGATCAACTTGTCGCCTACCACATCGCCCAAATGCCCGCATGTGGTCGAAGGACGAATCAGTGACAGGGCCGCCAGTTCGCTGGCCGCCGTAATGTCGTTGTGCCGGTAAGCCAGCCGCTGGTAAATCCCGCTCGGCGACTTAGCCACCATCCCCGCAATCCCCATGGGATAACCGATCACCGTCACCAGCTCTCCCGGCGAAGCAATCCCTTTGGCCAGTGGCAGCACCGCGAGTCCCCGCACCGCATCCTTGTTGTCGATCTTCAGTACAGCCAGGTCGCCCGTGGAGGAAACTATGCCCGGCGTCAAGCTCACCGGCGTTGCCGAGCCAGGAAAGAATACTACTAAACTCTCCAGCATGGCGGTCGCGCCATGGTCCATCAGACCTTCGGCCTCGCTATCGCCATACCAGGGCTCGGCTACGTGTCGGTTGGTGGCGAGCAGGCCCTCGCCGACCAGAAATCCGGTACCGGAAACGCGTGCCCGAATCGTTGCCGGCTGCTTCGGGAATCCAACCTGGTACACACCATAAATGTAGCCAATGGAATTCCGGTACCGGCTCAGCACCAGCGCCGGCATCGCCTGCTCCCGCTGAAGCTGATCCACCTGCTGCGTAAGCTGGGTTACCTGCTTCTGCAGTCCGTCAGGCTGTGCGCCCTGCGCCACGACCGGCGCGTAGTAGTGGAACATGGCTACCGCGCCAGCCAGCAACACAATTCCCAGCGCGGCCTGCACCGTCTGCTGCCAGCTCTCGCCAATTTCGCTCGGTTCCTGCGGTTTCTCTGGTTCGGACATGAGTGGTCATCTTCCCGCGTCTGGCAAGGCTTTTCCACGGTACGGAAGGGGGATACAGGAAGTGTCTTAAGGATGTGAACGTGTGGGTGAAGCAGGCCTGAGGGGCCGGAAGTGAAGGCAGTCGCTTGGATTGCGTTAGGTGCTTGAGGTACCGGAACTTAAGGCTTTCCGACTCCCAGACGCTTGGCCATTTTGTCGTAGAGAAATCCCTTGCCCGCCACGTAGGGTTGCACCCACTCGCCATCAATCACGAACTGCGGGATGGCGCGCTTGCCGGTGTGCTTCACGACCTCCTCCAGCGCTCCCGGCGTGCTCTCAACGTCGATGTCTTTATAGGGAATGTTGTGCTGGGCCAGAAAGCGCTTGGCCTCCCGACAATCAGGACACCAAGCTGCAGAGTAAACAGTAAGCTCCATAAGTTCTTCGATGAGTCGTCGTAGAGGCGCAGATCGCTACGTCTTCCCGCCACACTACTCTAAACTCGCTCCAGTTGAGCCACCGTACGCTCATTGACGAGGTTGCCCGTATTCAGTGTTGAGGCGGGCTCAAACAGAAGAAGCCAGCATTCTTCGTCCGCGACAGGACGGTGCTCGACGCCACGCGGCACAACAATGAACTCGCCCTCTTCGATCCACTCATGCCGGTCGAGAAATTCCATGCGGAACCGTCCCTTTACTACAAGAAACATCTCATCTTCGTGCTCGTGGTGATGGAAGACGAACTCGCCTTTCAACTTATCCAGCTTCACATGCTGGCCGTTCAACTCAGCGGCGATGTAGGGCTTCCAGTACTCCGAAATCCTGGCGAATTTGTCGGCGATGTTGACCTTGTCCATGGCATTCTCCGGTAAGTGCGTCCCATCTCCAGATTCGCTCGGAACCGAATTGGTCGCAAAAACAAAAGCCGCCAGCTCGCGCTGACGGCCTGAAAGCTGATAGCTGAAAGCTAGCTATTCTCGTACAGCAGCACGCCCTCGGTCTTCTCCGCGTCCACAGGACGGTAGAACAGCTTGTTGTCTTCGAGGAAGACCTCGATAAATGCCGGACGCGTGGTAATCGTGCCTTGAATCAGCGCCTCCGACAACGGGTCTTCAATGTATTTCTGCAAAGCCCTGCGCAGCGGCCGCGCTCCGTAGGTGCGGTCGGTGAGGGTCTGGTTGAGAATCCACTTCTTGGCCTCATCCGCCACCGTCACGGTGATCGACTTCTGCGCCAGGTTCGTATTGAGCTGCGTAACCATGAGCTCCAGAATCTGGATCAGATCAGCCTCGCTCAATGCCAGGAACAGAATGATCTCATCCAAGCGGTTCAGGAATTCAGGATTGAAGGTCCGCTTCACTTCGCCCTTCACCAGTTCCTCGACCTTGCCCGAAACCATTTCATCCTTTGTCGACTGGAAGCCAAAGCCCTCACGCTTCTGCAGGTGCCGCGCCCCAATGTTCGAGGTCATGATGAGGATCGTATTCTTGAAGTCGACCGTGTTTCCCAAGCCATCGGTAAGCTGGCCATCTTCAAACACCTGCAGCAGGATGTTGAACACATCGGGATGAGCTTTCTCGATTTCATCCAGCAGCACCACCGAATACGGCGCCCGTTTCACGCGCTCGGTGAGCTGGCCGCCCTCTTCATAGCCCACATATCCCGGAGGCGAACCGATCAGCTTCGAGACCGAGTGCTTCTCCATGAATTCCGACATGTCGAAGCGGACCAAAGCTTTTTCCGTTCCAAACATGAATTGTGCCAGCGTGCGTGCAACTTCCGTCTTGCCGACGCCCGTCGGTCCCAGGAACAGGAACGAGCCGATCGGCCGGTTTGGATTCTTCAGGCCCGCGCGCGAGCGTCGGATGGCCCGAGCGAGCGCGCTGATTGACTTATCCTGCGAGATGATGCGCTTGTGCAACTCTTCTTCGATGCGCAGCAGTTTCTGCGTCTCTTCTTCCTTGATCGAGGTGATGGGGACGCCAGTCCAGCGCGAAACCACATCTTCGATGTCCTCGCGGCCAACTACGCCGGTAGAAGACTCATCCAGATGATATTTCTCGCGCAGCGCCCTTAAATTCTCGCGCTCCTTGCGTTCTTCGTCCGAGTAGAAACGCGCCTTCTCGAACTCATGATTCGCGATCGCGTTCTCCATGCGGTGCACGATGAACTTGATGCGCTTCTGCACTTCGGAGATCTCTTCCGGCTGAGACGTCTGGCGCAGCTTCACCCGCGCGCCCGCTTCATCGACCAGGTCAATTGCCTTATCCGGCAGGAAGCGGTCGGGAATGTAGCGGTTCGAGTGCGACACGGCAAAGTTTATGGCATCGTCGGTATAAGTGACCGCGTGGAATTTTTCGTAGCGGTCCTTGATGCCGAACAGAATCTTGATCGCGTCCGTCTCATTCGGCGGCGGAACTTTGACCGCCTGGAAACGTCGCTCCAGCGACCGGTCCTTCTCAATCGACTTCCGGTATTCCCCGGGCGTGGTTGCTCCTATGCACTGAATCTCGCCGCGGGACAAGGCTGGCTTGAGTATGTTGGCCGCATCCAGCGACCCTTCCGCCGATCCCGCGCCCACCAGGGTATGCAGCTCGTCAATAAAGATGATGGAATTCTGCGACTCCATCAACTCTTTCATGATGGTCTTCAGCCGCTCTTCGAACTGTCCGCGATACTTGGTTCCAGCAACAATCAAGGAAAGATCGAGCGCCAGAATTCTCTTGTCCGCCAGGAACGACGGCACTTCGCCGTCGGCAATGCGCTGCGCTAAGCCCTCCACGATGGCGGTCTTGCCCACGCCCGGTTCGCCGATCAGCACCGGATTGTTCTTGGTACGCCGGCAAAGAATCTGCACCACACGTTCCAGCTCCCCGTCCCGGCCCACTAGAGGATCCAGCTGGCTGTCCATCGCCGCCTGGGTAAGGTCCCGGGAAAACTCGCTCAGCAGAGATGACTCGCGTTGTCGCTGCGGCTGCGCCTTTTCCTGGCTAGTCCGTGCCAATTCCTCGCGAATGGTTGCCAGCCGCAGGCCCCGCTCATGCAGAATCTCCGCGGCAAAGCACTTCTCTTCTCTTAGTAAACCCAGGAGCAAATGCTCGGTCCCAATATGGCGGTGCGACAAGCGTTCTGCTTCTTCCGCGGCGTAGGCCAGCACGCGCTTGCACTCATTGCTTAGCGGAAGATCTACTGAGGTCGAGACCTTCTCCCGAATCGTGGTGTGACCCTCGATCTGCTTGCGGATAGACTCCACCGAGGCGTGCGAACGCAGGAACCGGTTGGTCAGGGCTTTGTCTTCGCGCAGGAGCCCCAGCAGCAGGTGTTCGGTCTCTATATAAGGAGACCCAAACTGGCTGGCTTCGTAGCGCGCAAAGAAAATGACGCGCCTGGCTTTCTCCGTATAACGTTCAAACATAATGCCCCTTCCCCCTGAACCCTTCCGGCCGAGAAGGCTTGCACCCGCTCGACCCTACTGAAACCCTGGCCCGGTGGTGGTCTCGTCTTTCTTCTTGCTTCCCATCACCGTTTCATTATGCAAGCAAACTGCCATCGACCCAAGTACCCTAACGTTTCTATTATGTTACCGAAGGAACCTGTTCAAGTCTCCTTTGGCTGCAGATTAACTCAAGTTTCTTGCACAGTGTCTTACTAATCTTGCTCCCCCGAACCTATGCCGGCAACGACTCCGGCTTGATCTCCTCTACACGCCCCCGCTCCAGCCGCAAAACTCGGTGGCAGCGCCGCGCAAACGATAAGTTATGCGTTGCAATAAGGGAGGTAAGCTGGTGGTCGCGATGTAATCGCGCGATCAATTCGAAAACCGCTTCCGCTGTCCGTCCGTCAAGGTCCCCGGTAGGCTCATCGGCCAGTAACAATTTTGGACCGGTAATGAGCGCCCGTGCCAGAGCCACCCGCTGTTGCTCGCCGCCCGAAAGCTCTCCCGAGCGATGATGCCCGCGTTGCTCCAACCCGACCTCACGCAGCCAGCGTGAAGCATCCGGCGCCGCCTCTGCCCAGGTGCGTCCGCGCACTAGCAGCGGCATCGCCACGTTTTCCGCAGCCGTGAATTCCGGCAGCAGGTAATGAAACTGCCAGACGAAGCCCGCTTCGCGATTCCGAAACTCTGCTGCCTCGTCTTCCGACAACGCATTCAGTTGCAATCGGGCGCAGTATACGTCACCCGCGGAAGCATGATCAAGAGCGCTGAGTATGTGCAACAAGGTACTCTTCCCCGCTCCCGACTCGCCCACAATCGCTAGCATCTCGCCGCGCTTCACCTCAAACGACAAATTCTCAAAGAGCACAAGGTCCGATTCGCCGGACCGGAAAACCTTTTTCAATCCTCGAACCCGAAGCACGGCCTCCTGGCTCGACACCTCTTCCGCTTCCTGATCGATTAGATGCACTTTGTCTCCGCCACGGTCCATCCCCTAACCGCTTTAGCTCGCTGGGCGCACAAACAGTAGGATGCGCCATCCTCTCACAGTAGAAACATACCCAAAATGGCACGTTCGAACCATGTTCGAGCGCGACATGCTGAACCTGGTAGTGAAGGTACAGGGGAAACTTGCCTTCCGGGTGTGAGTTGGCTCACTGCAAGAAGTTCCCATCCCGGTCGCCGCGTGATCCGCAAAATCATCGAGGCAGGAATGTCTAAACCTCAACCTTGGCTTCCGCGCCCGCCAGCCTGCGCAGCGACTCTTCATAAGGCGCGTTGGCTATGCCCCGCTCCGTAATGATCGCTTTGATATATTTCGCCGGGGTCACATCGAACGCAGGATTCTCAATCGACACTCCGTCCGGCACCATCTGCCTTCCGCCGATGTGCGTCACTTCCCGCGCGTTTCGCTGCTCAATCGGAATCCTGCTTCCATCGGGGCAGGCAAAGTCGATGGTCGAGATCGGCGCGGCTACGTAGAACGGGATGCTGTGCTCTCTGGCCAGCACCGCTACGGTATAGGTTCCAATCTTGTTGGCCACATCGCCATTCGCCGCGATGCGGTCGGCGCCCACCACGATCGCGTCTATCTTGTCCTGCTTCATCATCGCGCCCGCCATGTTGTCCGATATCACCGTGGTCGGGAT
>DATHMS010000217.1:0-81831 GCA_035486795.1 Candidatus Sulfotelmatobacter sp.
TCAATTCCTGCTTCTTGAAAGGGCTGACGAAAACCAGAGAGGATGGTGGCGGCGCGTGGACTCGAACCACGGACCTACGGATTATGAGACCGTCGCTCTAGCCACCTGAGCTACGCCGCCACTGTTAAGAAAGTACGTATTCTCAACGCTTTGAGCAGTAGACCAAACTCAAGAACCTTGCAGGAAGAGGCTCTTTGCGATTGGCATACATACCGTTTAAAAGTATCGCATATCTCTTTGCCCGCAGAACAAATCCTAAGGCATTTCGGCAGCTCTCGCTTTCAGGATGGCGGCAGTTTTGGGCGCATCCTCCAGCCATGGATAGTGACCCGCGTGTTCGATAATGATCAGTCTTGAGTTGGGTTGCACTTCCCGGATCTGCCCCGCTATAAAGAATCCCGGATCGAGCCGTCCGAAAACGACTGTCACGGGCGCGCGGAGAGTCCGCATCCCTTGAGTGACGTCGAATGTGCTGAGGTCTGGTCCGACCAGGTTGCCTGCAGGCTCGTACCAAAGGGGTTCGCCGGCTGGAATACTTTCCGGCAAACGCTTTGCATTCCCGGCATCGGCAAAAAACGCATCCCGCTCAATTGCCTCAATCTGCCCGCCATTCTTCGCTTCTTGCAGGGCCGTTTGTTCCGCCGGCGTTAGCCGCGCGCGAACTGCGGACTCTTCGGTTGGGTATGCCGAATGATCCATCGGACCGGTATCCAGCAAGAGCAAACTCGCAACCCGATCTGGATACTTTTGCGCGTATGCCATGGCAAGCATTCCACCCCACGAATGTCCGGCTATGCTCAGCTTTTCCAACCGGAGATAAATGCGAAGCGCTTCGAGATCAGCGATTGCCCCGGCCACGCTCATGCGATCTCGGCAAGAGATTGCATCAGCCGACCTCACAGTTCCACGTTGGTGAAGAAGCAGCACACGGCGCCCCCCGGACGCCAGCATCTCCGCCACCGGCACCATGTAAGCAGGGTTCATGCCAGGTCCGCCCGCCAGCAGAACAATGGGTTTACCTGCCCCATATTCCTGATAGGCAAGGGACTTGCATTCAGTTGGGTAAGTTCTTAAGTTGGGGTATGGTATTGCTGCAGCAGCAATCACGACGGCGACAAGTGCATTGATCAAAATCATTTTCCTTCCGGCACAAATATAGTAGGCGACTCCCCGGTCACAAAGTTACAGCCCCAACTCCACTGCGGCACCGTGCCTGAATGCTGAGTATTTGTGACCTAAGGGTCGAGTGGAGCCTTCCTCCATTTCCCTCTTGACTTCGCGTCCACTTCCAGCTAATGCTGTTATTTAGCCATTAGATCTTTGACACGAAAATAATCAATAACTCCTTTGGATGGAAGATTTTAGCCGCAAGTGATTGCAGCTCTTAGATTTTTCACGAATTTCCCGCTAACTCAATGATTCCAAGGGATTGAGGGGGAGGGGGGTTACCCCGATTACGATAAAGTAAACAAGCCGCCAAGAGACGCCCCAATTCCACGCACGCTACCTAATTCGTGAAATCAGTTGCAATCATTCCCGCTCGCCTGGCTTCCACCCGACTGCCGCGCAAAATGCTGCGCGAGATCGCGGGGACGCCGCTGGTCGGCTGGGTATACGAGGCAGTCCGCTCCTCGTCGCTACTCTCCGATGTGATCATCGCCACGGATTCCGAGGAGATTCTGGAAGCCTGCCGCAGCCACGGCTGGAAGGTGCAAATGACTTCCGCCGCTCACCGCAGTGGGACCGAGCGCGTGCATGAAATATCAAACTCCATCACGGCAGATGTTTATGTGAACGTGCAAGGCGATGAACCGCTGGTGCGCCCCGAACAGATCGCCACTCTGCTTGAGGTGATGAGAGACCCGGCAGTCCAGGTGGGAACCGTGAAGACCTTATGCCCGCCAGAAGAAATCCCTAATCCCAACGCGGTCAAAGTGGTGACAGCCCCGGATGGCCGCGCCCTCTATTTTTCCCGGGCCACCGTCCCCTTCGACCGCGACAACACCGACCCGCATTATTTTAAACATCTCGGTTTGTATGCGTACCGGAAGTCCGCGCTCGATCTTTTTGTGAGCAAGCCGGAATCAACCCTGGAAAAAACCGAGCGGCTGGAACAGCTGCGTTTCCTCGAAAACGGAATCCCCATCTACGTTGGCAAAACGCCTTACGATTCTGTCGGCGTGGATACCGAAGAGGATCTGCAACGTGTGACGGAAATTCTGAGGAAGGGTTGATTTGTTCTGCACTTGGTATTTGGTGCCCGTAGCTCGCGGCTACGCTCCTAGACTCGAACTGTGAGTCTGCGTGCGGCCCCACTCTTCCGCGGCCGCTACTCGCTTCGCGATCGCTGGATGGGAATGGAAGAACCACTCCACCCACTTCGAAGGCGTGCGCTCCGCCAGGTTCTGCCGCGCCAACTTGTTCATCGAGGAAATGAATGGCTCGACGCTGGCGATCGATTCGAAGGCATATCGGTCAGCCTGGCGCTCATTGTAGCGTGAGTAGGCGTTAAGCGCAGGCATCAGGAGCAGCGAGAGCGCAGTCGCGGTCAGAGCCAGCAAGGGCAGGTTCGCGAAATCGGAAAGTTCCTCGAACACGTGGTGGTCGACCGCGTAGTGAAGCACCCAGTTTGCTACCCAGAAACCGAGCAAGGTAATTCCGGCTTGTACTACGATGCTCTTCAGAATGTGCCGGTGGACGTGATGGCCCAGTTCGTGCGCCAGGACTGCTTCGATTTCCTCGGGAGCGTAATTGTCCAGCAGCGTATCGGCCAGGATGATCCGCCGCGTCCGGCCCAGTCCAGTAAGTGCCGCATTTGCCTTCTTGCTCTTTTCCGAAAGCTTCCAGCGATAAACTCCGCGCACGCGCGTGCCCGCGTGTTCGCTAAGTTGAATCAGGCGGCGGCGCAAGTCTTCATTGTCAAGCGGTTCGAACTTGTAAAAGATTGGAAACAACATGACCGGAGCAAGCTGGGCCAAAACAATGAACAGCCCCATGAACAGCGCCCACGTGATGATCCACCAATGCTGCGGAGACTCACGAATCATGAAATACAACAACTCCACGACGATCCCTGCCAACACCAATCCCACAAGAAAACCCTTGGCTTCATCCCACAGCCATGAACGCAGTCGTTGCGTGGAGAGCTCAAACCTGCGTTCCAGCCGAAATCCGTAGTAGTCAAGGCCCAGGCTCAACACTTTGCTGATCAAGAGCAGCAGGAATAAATAGATGAAAACAGCCAGAGTGTAATTGCGGAACCCTTCACGCAAGGCGAGATCGCGCAGCCAGCCTGTCCAACCGGTCACCAACAGAAAAACCAGAAAAGCCGAGCCAACGGCAAAGTCGGCGACACCCAGCCAGCGATGGATTCGGTTGTAGCGTCGGGCCTCAGGCGAGTCGTCTGGCGAAGGTGGGCTTCCGGCGAAAGTCATACTCAAGATAGAAGTATCGCACTCCTACTGCGTCAAATGTGGAGATTCGGGGACGAATCAGTCTGTTACTCACCACTTCTGACAAAATTCTCCGCGGCCGCCAGGATTTCGTCCACCAACTCCGGCGATGCAGCCTCCGAGTACAAGCGAAGCAAAGGCTCGGTTCCCGAAGCGCGGAACAGAATCCATGCTTCCGCTTCATTCCCGTTCGTCGGAGCGTTGAGAAAAAACTTGATGCCGTCGAGATTTTCTTTCTTCAGCACGCGATAGCGTCCCAGGCTCCGCGTGCTTTCGGCCCGAGCCCGCTGAATCGCGCCCTGTTTGATCTCCTCGGGAATGTGCAGATCACGGCGGCCGTAATAGTGCGGTCCGAACTCGCGTTGCAGGTCCGCAACCAGTTGCCCCAGCGGCTTGCCTTCTTCAGCCATGACGTTCGCCAGCAGCAGGCAATTCAAGATGCCGTCACGTTCTGGCAGAAAGCGCGAATAGCCGATGCCGCCGGACTCCTCGCCCCCGATCAGAATGTCATGCTCCATCATCAAGTCGGCAATGTACTTGAATCCAATCTGCGTTTCGTAAAGCTTGCGACCATACTTGGCGGCAATGCGATCGAGCATGCGAGTCGTGTTGAAGGCGCGAACCACATCACCGGGCCATTTCTTGCGAACCAACAGCCATCGCAGCAGGACGCAGAATATCTTGTGCGAGTCTACGAAGCTGCCATCCTCCGCGACGGCGCCGATGCGGTCAGCGTCGCCGTCAGTGGCCAGACCGGCGTCGCATTTCTCTTTGACCACAGTTTCCTGGAGGAGAGCGACATTCGGGACAATGGGCTCGGGATTGATACCGGGAAACAGCGGGTTCACTTCCTGCCGAATCGCAACAAATGGAACGCCGCGGTCTCGAAAGATTCCGGCCAGAACCTCTCGGCCGGAACCGTACATCGAGTCGATGGCGAACTTGAACTTGGTCTTGCCGATGAGATCCATGTCGGCAAAACGACAAATCGCGGCGAGATAGAGTGTCTTGAGGTCTGCCTCTTCTATGGCGGCTTTCGTTGCTTGCGGCATTGCCCCAGTGTTCAGCTCTTCTTCAATCCTTTTCATGATGCCGGGCGTGGCTGACCCGCCAAACTTCCCTTTGAACTTTACTCCGTTCCAGTTCCACGGATTGTGGCTGGATGTGACCATCACTCCGCCCGCGGCGCCCTTATCTTTCACGGCATAGGAAACAGCCGGGGTCGGCGTGTAATCGTTGGCCAGCTTCACCGGGATACCCGCGCCGGCGATCACTTCCGCGGCCACTTGCGCCGCGCGTTGCGAAGCGAAGCGCGTGTCATAGCCGACGATTACTCCGTGCTTCGCGTCCTCGTACTTCAAAACATAGGAAGCGATCGCACCGGCAACCCGGCGCACATTGTCGAACGTGAAGTCGTCGGCGATAATGCCGCGCCAGCCGTCCGTTCCGAACTTGATTTCTTGAGCCATAGAAGATCAGTGTCCAGTGATCAGTGGCCAGACAAGCTCTGTCTTACTGGCCACTGAACATTGGCCACTGGCCACTGGCCACTTTTGTCATACCAGTTTTCGGAGCTTCTTCTCGTCCAGGTGCTTCACCACTTTACCAACGTCTTGCGCATGCTGCAGAGTGGTGATCAGCAGGGCATCCGCGGTTTCTACCACCACCAGATTGCTCACGCCCACCGCCGCGACAAATTTGCCTGGAGCATGTACGTAGTTGCCGTGGGCATTCAGGACGAAGACCCCCGCGCCATTGATGAGGTTGCGCTCCGGCGGATTGCTCTTCGTGTGATGCTCATGCAGCGCGGTCCATGAGCCCAGATCGTTCCAACCGAAATCGGCGGGGAGGCAAAAAATGTCTGACGCATGCTCGCCCTTGGCCGAACGCGGCTCCAGCACGGCGTAATCAATGCTGATGTTCTCGCACTTGGGATAGAGCCTGCGGAAAGTTGTGGCAAACTTTCGCGTACCAAAAGCGGAGGCAATCTCCTCGAGCAAGGGAGCCGTCTTGGGAAGATGCTCGCGCAGGGCATTAGCCAGAGTGCGAGCGCTCCACAGGAACATCCCGCTGTTCCAGAAATAATTTCCCGCAGCCACGAAAGCAGCGGCTTTCTCGGCGTCAGGCTTCTCGGTGAAGCGGCGCACACGGAGCGCGGCGCCACTGAAGGCGCTGCCCGCCTCGATGTAGCCGTAACCGGTTTCGGCTCGAGTGGGGCGTATGCCAAGGACGACAATGTTCTCGCCTGCGGCTGCGATCTCTGCCCCGCGTTCGATCGTTGCGCGATAACTTTTTTCATCAGCGATCACATGGTCGGAAGGGAACATTCCAATCACCGCATCGGGATGTTCGCGCAGAAGAAGAAAGGCGGCGAGGCCGATCGCAGGTGCGGTGTTACGGCCCACCGGTTCCGCCAGTACTTGCCCCTTCGGTAACTTAGGAAGCTGTTTCAGGATCGCGGGCCGAAGATCGTCGTTGGTAATGATCCAGAACTGTCTCGGAGGAGCTAGTGGAAGCAGCCGCGCCACTGTCTGTTGGATCATGGTCTGCTTGCCGTCGAGCGCCAGCAACTGCTTGGCGCGCTTTTTCCGGCTCAACGGCCAGAAGCGCGTGCCGCGGCCGCCGGCAAGAATCACAGGATAGAAGTTTGAGTTCTTCGACACGTTTGGATTCCAGTCACTACATTCGCGTTTCCGGTTCGGGCTGCATCATTCCGGGGACGCGGGCTCTCAGGAATTCCAGCGTCCACTGCGGGCGCACCCTGAACGTTCCTGCAGACGCCGGGACCACCACTGCATCACCCTTCGCCATAGTCACGGGTTCCGCTCCCGCCGCTTCTATGATTCCACATCCCTCCACAGCCACCAGGATCTGCGCCGAAACCTTGCCCGACTCGTCACGCGTGCTCAGCTCTTGCATGTCTTTCATCTCAAACATGTCCACGATAAAGTAAGGGGCAGCCACCAGTGGAGCCTGCCGATTACTTCCGCCTGGAATCTGCGCCGGAGCCGGCCTCACAACTTTGCCGGACGCAACGTTCAACTTCACAGCGGCCAGACCTTCTTTCAGGTGCAGTTCGCGCGGCCGTCCATAGTCATACAAACGATAGGTTGTGTCTGATTGCTGTTGCGTCTCGACAATCACCGAGCCAGGCCCCAGCGTGTGCACGGTTCCACCGGCAACATAAATCATGTCGCCGGTATAGACGTTGAGCCAGTTCAGTAATTCCTCGGCTCGGTTCTCGCCGATCGCCTGTTCCAGTTGCGCAACGGTTACGCCCGGTTTCAATCCCAGAGCGACCTGCGCCCCGGACTTCGCGTGAGCCACATACCAGCACTCCGTCTTTCCCCAAGGCTGACCTGCGCGGCGCGCTTGCTCGTCATCAGGATGAACCTGAACCGAGAGTTTTTCATGCGGAAAGAGAAACTTAAGCAGCAAAGGGAATCGCTGCGCATCGCGGGTGGCGTCGCCCACCAACTCCCGCTGGTATTTCTCGCTGATCTGTGCCAGCGATTGCCCGGTGAGCGGCCCGTTAGCGATCTTGCAGTCGTCACCGGTGAGCCAGGCCTCGCCTATCTTTTCCTCGAAGCGACGATTCGGGTAAATCGGCGACAGATCGTGCGTGCCCCATGGGCGCGGATCGAATGCCGGAAGCATCAACAGCGGATAGAGATTGCCCATGGACAAAATGAATCCAGATAGAAAAGGCCGTTCGCGAACGGACGGCCTTAGCCGAACTTAAACATCAGCCCGCGGGCCGATGGGTTTGAACTTCTCGAGCCTACAGCGCGGCGAAAAACTTCCGCATCCGTTCCAGTCCGCGATCCAACTCCCCTTTCGAGGTCGCGTAGGAGACGCGGATATGTTCGCCGGTGCCGAATCCTTCTCCGGGCACAGTAGCCACGTGGGCTTCCCGAAGCAACCTTCCCGCCACATCTGACGCGGACTTCACGCTGCCCCGTCCCAGAAATGCCGAGATGCTGGGGTAGGCATAGAAGGCGCCTTCGGGCAAGGTGCAGGTCACACCCGGGATCGAGCGCAAGCCTTCGACCACGTGGTCGCGAAGTACGATGTATTCGCGCCGCATCTGCTCGACGCAATCCTGCGGTCCCTTGAGCGCTGCCACCGCCGCTTTCTGCACAATAGAAGTCGGATTCGAAGTGGATTGGCTTTGTAACTTCGACATCGCACTCACCACCGCCGCCGGACCGAGCGCATAGCCCAGCCGCCAGCCTGTCATAGCGTAAGTTTTCGAGAGCGAACCGAGCACCACGATGCGCTCCTTGAATTCGCGCAACGATCCCACAGAAAAATTCTTGCCGGTGTAATTCAGGTAGACATAACACTCGTCGGAAAGGACCCAGATTCCCCGCTCGTGGGCCAGGCGAACCACTTCCGTCAGATCCTGAGCGCTCATTACTGCTCCCGAGGGATTCGAGGGCGAGTTGAGTATGATGACTTTAGTCCGCGGCGTGACCAGCCTGGCGACCATCTCCGCCGTAACGCGGAAGCCTTGCGACTCGTCGGACTCGAGCAACACATTCTGACCACCGGCATAGCGGACAATGTCTTTGAACGAAACCCAGTAAGGCACCGGCAGAATCACTTCGTCGCCATGATCCACGAGCACCTGAATGGCGTTAAACAGCGCATGCTTGCCGCCGGTCGAGGCAATGACCTCTTCGCGGCGGTAGTCGGAATTGAAATCCACTCCATGGCGGTACACGATGGCGTCGCGCAACTCGGGCGTGCCGGGAACCGCCGTGTATTTGGTGAAGTTGCCCTGAATGGCGGCTATGGCCGCGTCCTTAATGTGCTGCGGCGTGGCGAAGTGCGGCTCGCCGGCGCCAAAGTCGACCACGTCGATGCCCTGGGCGCGCAACTTGTCAGCCTCGGCCACCACCGCCATGGTGGCTGAGGGCTCAATGCGGTTGATGCGGTCGGTGAGTTTTAGCGCTTCGCTGGTAGCCGTGGTCATGCCTTCTTTTTCCTTTTCTTTTCTCGCCTGTCCAAATCTCTCTTGCCCAAAACTTCAATCAGGCGGGTGTTCCGCAGTTTATAGGCAGGATCGAGCTTCTCGCGCAGCTTCTGCTCTACCACCTCGGGGACCAGTCCCTTCACCGGGCCACCCGCCTGCGCTACTTCGCGCACCAGGCGCGAGCTCACGTAAGAGTACTTGTCGGCTGGCATCATGAAGACGGTCTCCAGCGTGGGTTCGAGCTTGCGGTTCATCAGCGCCATCTGCAACTCATATTCGTAGTCACTGATTGCCCGGATGCCGCGCAAGATGCAAGTTGCGTCGAGCGACTTCGCGTACTCGACCATCAGCCCGTCGAAGGTGTCGATGCGGACATTCCTCAGACTTGCGGTGAGCTCCTTCAGCATCTCCAGTCGCTCGGCGACGCTGAACATCGGACTCTTCTCCGAGTTGCGCAGGATCGCAACCACCAGTTCCTCAAAAATCTTGGCGCCCCGTTCGATCAGATCGAGGTGCCCGTTCGTGGGCGGATCAAACGAGCCGGGATAGATTGCGATGCCCTTATGCAATAGTCCTCACAGGAACAGGCGGGCTGAATAGAGATTCTATGCGGCGGGGAGTGAAGATGGCAATCGGGGAATGCGGACGCGGGAAATGCTTGCGTGGAGCGGGCACTCTTGCCCGCGAGCCTTCAGGCGCTCAAGGCAGGCGGGCAGGAGTGCCTGCGCCACACGGTTCCCCCTAGCGCTTGGCCGCTATCGGTGCCCTGGCAACCTCAGGAGGAGCGCTCGGCATGGTTGTGACTCGTGCACCCTGAGGCGGAGTCTGCCCTGAAGCAGCGGCCGGTTGCGCCGCCGCGGGAGTTGCAATCAATCCCAGCGCTTTGCGCACTTCCGTGTCGAGCTTGGCCATGATGTCTTTGTTGTCTTTCAGGAATTGGCGGGCGTTTTCGCGGCCCTGGCCGATGCGCTCGCCTTTGTAGCTAAACCACGAGCCGGATTTTTCGAGAAGGTTATTGTTCACCGCGATATCGAGCAGGTCGCCTTCGCGGGAAATACCTTCACCGTAGAGAATGTCGAACTCGGCTTCGCGGAAGGGTGCCGCCACTTTGTTCTTTACGACTTTTACACGCGTGCGCGAGCCGGTGACCACGTCGCCGTCTTTGATGGCCCCGATCCGCCGTATGTCGATGCGCACCGAAGAGTAAAACTTGAGCGCCTTTCCTCCGGTCGTGGTTTCGGGATTGCCGAACATGACGCCTATTTTCTCTCGGATTTGATTGATAAAGATCAGACAAGTACGCGACTTTGAAACCGTTCCCGTCAGCTTGCGCAGCGCCTGCGACATCAGCCGGGCCTGCAAACCCATATGGCTGTCTCCCATTTCGCCGTCGAGTTCGGCCTTGGGCACCAGCGCCGCCACAGAATCGACCACCAGCACATCGATGGCGTTCGAGCGCACCAGCGCTTCGGTAATTTCGAGAGCCTGCTCGCCGTAGTCCGGCTGCGAGACCAGCAGGTTGTCTACATCCACGCCGAGCTTCTTGGCGTAGCCGGGATCGAGCGCATGCTCGGCATCCACGAACGCGGCCATGCCACCGTATTTCTGTGCCTCAGCAATCACCTGCAAAGTGATCGTCGTCTTGCCGGAAGACTCCGGCCCGAACACTTCGATCACGCGCCCGCGGGGAAAGCCGCCCACACCGAGAGCCGCGTCAAACGAGATCGCGCCGGTTGAGATCACCGCGATGGGGACAATCGCTTCCTTTGACCCCAGCCGCATGATCGACCCTTTGCCAAACTGCTTTTCAATCTGCGCAAACGCCAGCTCAATCGCCTTGCTCCGTTCGTCCGCCATGGGAGTGTGGCTCCTTTAAGATCGCAAAACCAATCTGGCCGGATTATACATACAGATCGAAGCGAATAAAAGGCGAATCTTGATAATAAACAGTGGAAATCGTTCCAAATTGGGCAACGACTGTGTGGCGCAGGCACCTTCGCCCGCGAAATCTATTCAGGAAGGGGAACGATGTGAGCCGCGATCCGCTCATGAATCAAAGCGAAACGAAACTTTCCTTGTTCCATCGCTCCAATCATGAATTCGAAAGCGGCCCTGCTGCTCAGATCGAGATCGAATCCGTTCATTAGTAGAAACGTGTGCATCACAGCAAAGCCCACCCGCTTGTTGCCATCCAGGAAGGCGTGATTATTGACCAGCGACTCCAGCAGCGCGGCCGCTTCTTCGCTGACGTCATTGTAGTAGCCCGTTTGTGGACGAAAGACCGCAGCTTCCAGCGCCCCCTGATCGCGCAGGCCCTGCGCGCCGCCGTATTCCTCAATCTGGTGGTGGTGAATTGCGATGACTTCAGCCACTGTCAGGTAGACGCGCTCGGCCATTTACTTGGCCAGTTTCTTGTACAGCTCCCGATACTTTTCGTTGGAGCGGCGATAGGCGGCCATCACCTCAGGCCTCACCATGCGCTGCGAAGGGACCACGTTGTGCAGGTAATGCTCCAGCGCCCGCTCCAGCACAAAGCGCTGCGACTGCCCGTTCTCCTTGGCCACGGAGACGAGTTCCTGATAAAGCTTGGCATCGATTTCCGGAGCGATTTTTACGGAACGCGGCATGGATAGCCCTCGACCAGATTCTAGCTGGGTGGAACTGGTAGGATCAAGATAAATCTAGAGATCGTTAGAAATCGCCGATTCCGCCTTCTCTTTGCTTCGCCGATGCAGCTTCCTGTATAGATCGTAGATCTCATCTTCTAACGTAAAAGTAGTATCCAAGCCCATCCTTCCTACCGCTGCAGCAGATCCACCGGCGCCGTGACATCATGCACCCGGAAATACTTGGCCAGTGCCGGATACTTCCGAGCCACGGCCTCGTACATCGCATAAGCCACATTGCGATAGGAAACATGCCCTGCCGGCGTGGTGCGCAGTTCGGAGATGTAGACAGCCTCGGCGAAGTCCATCTTGAACAGGGCGCGCTTGCGATAGGCCAGCGGAATCGCGTACTGCGAATTTTCTTCCGCCTCGGGCGCGCGGCGCGCGGCGAGCTGCTCCACTGCCGTCTGCGTGCGCCGCATGGCGGCATCGTAGCGGTGGCGTACGCCAGCATCTTCCAGATCGAGCAGCATCTCGTAACCATGCTGCGTGGTGAACGACTGCATTACCTGGATGCAGCGCCGGTGACGGTGCATGTCGCGAAAGCCGCCCGTATCCATCAGGATGTCGAAGCGGAACTGCTGTCCGGCTCGGAAGCCGCGCAGCATTTCGTCGTGTTTGCCGCGATGCCGCAGCCCAAGGTCGATGATCTCACGCCGGAATCTCTCGCCTGAAACCTGCAGCGCCTGCCGGATTTGCCGATAAGAGTGGTGACAATGCTCGTAAAGCAACGTTGTCGCGATCTCCACTTCGAGCGGCTCTTCATCGAGCAGGTCGACGATCGCCTTCGAGGGCGCAACCGGCTCGCTCTTCATCAGTTCGCGCGCCGCCTGCCGCAGCTCGCGCCGCGTTTCCATCTCATACGGATTCGGGTCGGCATACTTCACCAGCGTGGGCCCGACTCGAACTTCGTGCAGCAGTTCCTGCTCCGCCCGCGCTCCCAGTTCTGGGCTCAACTTCCGAATCTCGTCCACCAAGCCGTGCAAAGATTCCGCGGCCACGTTGTAAGCCGCGGAAGTCGCGGCCTTCTTCAGCGACTCGCCCAGAACCCGCACTTCTTTGTGTGTGTGCGAGAGCAAGTGCGCAACCTGGGTCTCAAGCGTCCGCGCGTTGACGATCTCGCCCAGCGAAGTATTCGTCGCCAGCGGCAGCAGGTAGCGCGTAATGTCGAAGGCTCGAGCCTTCAGCGTGCGCTCATACGCTTCCTGCTTCATCTCGGCGGGCTTGGGAGTGATGCTGATCAGGTGCTGCGTCATGTGCGCGGAGAGCGCCTGGTACTCGGAGAAAAGAAAGTCAAGCGTCTCGCTGTAGAGCTTGCGGGCTTCGTCGTCGGATCCGAAATCGGGCGTGTAATAGCCACTCTTCTTGAAATCCTGATAGCGGGTCGAGCGCTCTTGCCCGTCCCAGCGCTGCTCGTCGGCCAGTTCGATCGCTGCGAGAATCGAAAGTCTCTCAACCGCCAGCGCAATGTGCGCCAGGTCAGCAATTGACCGGTGACCGTACTGAAAGTAGAAAGTGTTGAGAAACTTCTCTGCCTTCTGCGCGCTGATCTCGCGCAATGACTCCTTCATCGATAGCGCCGAGCGCGAATACTTGGCCATGGCATAGGCCTGAATCTCGGGCTCAACGCCATAAACCGCGAAGACTTCAGTGGAAGGTGCCGCGGTCTGCAATTTTTCAGCTGCCACCGAGCGTTCCGCGGCCGAAGCCCGCAGCGACGATCGGTGTGCCACATCGGACGACACTGAATCTGACGTTGATGATTGCTGGCTGGGAGGTTCGGGCATCGCGATCACTTCGTTGGTCACAGTCTGAGGCATGGGAGTGTTTGAATGTTAATCGGAGGACGAACAATGCGCAATGCGCTAGTGAGGATGATTTTCGCTTTCGCGTTGGATCGTTCGACGGCGCGCCGAATGGAAGCAACGACGCGTATAATTCCACGTTCCGACAAAGACTTTCGCAGAAGAGACTCACAGCAACCATCGGGAGAATCCTAATGTCCCTTTCCGGACGCATAGCGTTCGTCACCGGAGCATCGCAAGGCATTGGACGAGCCTGCGCTGTGAAGCTCGCCACAGCAGGGGCATCGGTAGCCGTAGCCGCGCGCAATCAGGACAAGCTGAATGAGCTGGTGAACGAAATCACGGGCGCCGGCGGCAAAGCCGCAGCCTTTGCCCTCGACGTCACAGACGAAGAACAGGTTAAGTCCGCGATCAAGGCGGCCATCGCGCAGTTCGGCAAAATCGATATCCTTGTCAACAACGCCGGCATTACGCGCGACCAGCTCGTCATGCGCATGAAGCGGGCTGATTGGGATTCGGTGCTGCAAACTAATCTCACATCCGCTTATCTCTGCATCCAGCAGGTCACAAGTTCCATGCTCAAGCAGCGCTGGGGACGCATCATCAACATCACCAGCGTCTTCGGCCAGATGGGGCAGGCGGGTCAGGCCAACTACGCCGCGTCAAAAGCCGGCCTGATCGGCCTCACCATGGCGGTTGCGCGCGAACTGGGATCGCGCAATATAACCTGCAACGCCGTGGCACCAGGCTTCATCGAAACTCCAATGACGGACGTGCTCGGCGAAGAGTTTAAGCAGAAGGCCGCCAAACAGATTCCGCTCGGTCGCGTGGGGTCACCCGCCGATGTAGCCAGTGCCGTGGCTTTTCTCGCGTCGGACGAGGCTTCTTACATCACCGGCCATGTATTAAGCGTAAACGGCGGGATGTTGATGGGATAGAACGCGCTCTTCGCAACCTCCGGTTCGCAACCTCCGGAGGACAAGGGTGCCGGCAATTCGTTTCTTATACACTGTTTAAGCATACCTGGATCCCAGCCCGTCAAGTCGTAGGAAGAAAGTGGCTTGGGTATGGCACTAATTTCCACTTGCCAGAAAATCCCCGTCTGGTTACTATGTCGCATCCTGAAATGCTCCCCCAGATCAACATCGGCGAGACCATCCGAAACTACCGGCTGCAGAAAGGCATGTCCCAGGGGGACATTGAGAAGCGCACCGGCCTGCTGCGTTGCTACTTGTCGCGCGTAGAAAACGGCCATACCATCCCGTCGCTCGACACGCTCTCAAAAATTGCCGGAGCCATGGAGATCGCGCTCTCGCAGTTCTTCTCCGAATCCGGCCACAGCAACGGCTCCAAGGGACTGCCGCAACTCTCCGACGACGAAGTTCGCTTCCTGAGCCAGGTCCGCCGCTACGCGGCTAGCCTCAACGACAGCGACCGCAAGCTGGTCCTCGCCATGGTTAAGAAGATGGCGTCGAATTCCTCGAAGTAGCCCTAGTTCCTGGCCGCTAGCCCACTCGACTCGATCCGCGTCACTTCTCAACCCAACTTTCCAAATCACATGCGCAATCGAGCTGTGAGGGAGTTGCCGAGCTAGCAGCCAGAAGCAGCCCCCTTACTTTCGTACCATGACCTCGGTGACCACAGGGTACCTCGCCGCCACGCCGCCTTCTCACTACACTGTGACTTGGAGAGCGTTGACTAGGAGACTCGCGAGTGACCACCGATGAAGAGCTGAACCTGCTCGAGACTCAGCTTCGCCGGCTGAAGATCGAGTACGAGGTTTACTTCAGCAATCCGACCAAACGGCCGCCCACCGACGTTGAGTGGAAGGTGCTCTCCCTGCTGCGCAAATTTTCCGACGGCGGCCGCATGAGCTTCTCCCAGCGCTTTCGCTATAACGAAATGGCTCAGCGCTACGCCATCTACAGCGATCTGTGGCGCAAGAAGTCCCGCGTCCGTGAAGAAGGCTACCGCCGCCCGCAAGATGCACTCCTAGGCGTACAGGGAGTTCGTCCCGAAGAAGATCACAAGCCCCACCACAACCCGGTCTATGGCTTGAGCCACGCTGCGGCCGCAGGAGCAGCGGGAGCCACCTCGCAGCCCTTCACCTTACACAACGTGGATAAGAGCGAGCACGAACAAGTGGAGCGCCTCTACAACACTCTGGTCGCCGCCAAAAAGAAGGCGGGAGAAAATGTCTCCGGCAACCTCGATTCCTTCAACAGCTTCGTGCAGAAGAAGACCCAGGAAATCCGCAAACAGTACGGCTGCCAGGACGTGGAATTCTCCGTCGAACTCACCGACGGGCATGTAAAGCTGAAGGCTAAGGCGAAATCGTAATCGGGGAAAATCGTCTTACGCCGCCGAGTTGCTGCCAAGCGCCTTGGCATTTATCGGCCGCTGTTTTGACTATTCTCCATTTCTCGCGGTTCGGAATCATTCCAAAATACCTGGGACCCGATTACGAATAGAATCAAGCTTAGCGAGATCATGCGCGGTTCATATAAAGCCCGTCAACTCCGATTCTCTTCCTTGCCGAAGATGGCGCTGTTCCTTCTCTTCTTGATTGTGCCAACCGTGCTGCATGCACACACGATCTCAGGAACTGTTCAGGATCCATCGAGCGCGGTCATCGCCGGGGCGCGGATCGAAATCACCGGCGGAGATCTGACACAGCCAATCGTGCTTGCGTCGGACGGGCTGGGCAAATTCGCGTCTCCTGATCTGAAACCCGGGACCTACTCGGTGCGGGTGACGCGCGAGGGTTTCGAGCCTTTGATAAGAACCGTAAATTTGCAGGCCGCTGTCGAATTGCAACTCACGCTCGCCATCGCCAAGCAGCAGGAAGTCGTCTCGGTTCCGGGAAAGAGTCTGGCGTTTGCCAACACCGACCGCGTCTACCGGCAGCTTCGCGACCTGGGACTGGGTGAATCGTTCCACTTCGACAATTTCACGCTGACTTTGGACGCTGCAACTTTCCAGTTTCAGAAAGGGACTCTGACGTTCCTAAGCCCGGTGGATGGGGTGGTAACCGGCGCGATCTTCATCGGCGAAGGACATTTCAGTCTGAAGCCCCTGCTTGCTCTCGACGCGACTGAACTGAGCCGTCGCACCGGCGCAGCCGAAGTGAACGAGGACTTTAGCGAGGCGGTTTTCCGGTTCACTCGCGACGGCAGCCTGAAGTTCCACCCTGGCTTGGGGGATCGAACGGAAGCTGCATCCGAGGCCGCCGCAGTCCTTAGTCACTGGAGGGATCGCATGCGGCAGCGCCAGGAACACGCTCTGGGTTTTACCCAGTATCTGTTGCAGGGTGAAACCATGGACAACGTGGATGCCGATGTTCTGGCCGCGGTCTACAATCCGGCGCATCCCGAATTCTTTAATGCCTACCTCCGCGGCAAGAAGCACAAGGATCTCCGCTTCTTTGTAAGGAATCGCGTTGGTGCCGTGCCCCAGATCGACTCGCCGGAAGAGGTCTCTCTCATCAACTACGATCCCGACGGCATGGGAATGGAGGATGGCGTCTGGTATCTGGCTCACCTGAAGTCTGAATACTCGAATCGCACTGCCAATTCGCGCGAAGACCGCCGCCTCTTCGCCACCCACCGCTACAAAATCGAAACCGTGATTGCGAAGAACGGACACTTGTTCAGCACTGCCACGATCAGTTTCGAGCCTCTGGTGGCTGGCGAGAGAGTGCTCAAGTTCGGCCTCTTGCCCAATCTCCGGGTCACGCGGGTTGCGGACCAACTGGGCAGGGATCTTTACTTCGTACAGGAGAGCCGCAAAGAAGATGGCTCGTTTTACGCGATACTTCCTGAGGCGCCGCCGCTCGGAAAAGAAGTATCGATCACGGTTGAATACTCGGGCGACAAGGTGCTGGAACAGGCTGGAGAGGGAAGTTTCTACGTCCTCGCGCGCACGTCCTGGTATCCAAACCTGAATGGATTCGGCGAAAAAGCTCTTTACGATCTCACCTTCAAAGTCCCGCACCATTACAAAGTCATCAGCATCGGCAGACTGGAGAGCGAGTCGGTCGAGCAGGACTTGGCCGTCAGCCATTGGATAACGCCGATCCCCGTAGCCGTCGCGGGATTCAACTATGGCGCCTATGAAAGGCTCGATATACAGGACGACATCACGGGCTACAAAATTTCGGGTTATTACTTGAGTGAGTTGCCCGACAGCCTGCGCCGGAATCGTGCGCTTCAGTCCCTGGCGCCCCGCAGCATGACGAATTACGCCCTCGAACAAACACGGGCGCAGTTGCAGCTGTGCAGTTTCTACTTCGGCAAGATCCCCTACGAGGAAATCCACATCACCGAGCAGCCCGATTTTAATTTTGGACAATCCTGGCCAAACCTGGTTTACCTTCCCATCTCCGCCTATACGGATTCGACCCAGAGGTGGATGCTTTTCGGGTCGATCAACAGCAAGTTCACCGGCTTCGTGCAGGAGGTGACTCCGCACGAAGTCTCCCACCAGTGGTGGGGACATTCCGTGGGCTGGGCCACCTACCACGACCAGTGGCTTTCCGAAGGGTTCGCGGAGTTTTCTGCCGGGCTATTTCTACAGCAGGCCGTGGGAGCGGACTGGCGAAAGGACTACCTCGAATTCTGGGAGCGCCTGCGACAGCGCATTCTGGAAAAGAACAATTTCGGCATCGCTCCCAATGACGCAGGGCCGCTGTGGATGGGACTGCGCCTGATTTCCCCTCGCACGGAGAGCGCCTACCAGAACGTTACCTATCCCAAGGGCGCCTACGTCCTGCAAATGTTGCGTTCGATGATGCGCAGCACGGAAGATCAGGACCAGGACAAGGCGTTCATCGCCATGATGCACGACTTCGTCGAGAGCCATCGCGAGCAGGCGGCGACTACTGAGTCATTTAAGGCCATCGCTGAGAAGCATATGACCAAGCTGATGGATTTTGACAAGAATGGCCGCCTCGATTGGTTCTTCAAAGAATGGGTCTACGGCACTCAGGTGCCGCGATACCACTTCGAGTACCAGGTCGCTTCGGGCGATGGTGGGCACTTGAAGCTGCACATGACCATTACCCAGAGCGAGGTCGACGACCACTTTGCCATGCTGGTTCCCGTGTTTGCCGATTTCGGCAAGGGCATGAGCCGTATTGGCCAAATCGGAATCGTCGGCAACAGTACCCGCACCGTCGATGTGCCGCTTCCAGCCCAGCCCAAGAAAGTAACCCTGAACGCGTACAAAGACATTCTGGAACGATAAGAAAACATTTTGGGACAATCCGTGGCTTGAGCGATCTACAACCGGATTGCTGATAGAATCTTCGGTCGCTCCCCACTCATCCTTCATATCCGAGGCCTCACATGTCCCGCAGCAGTTCCCGCATCCAGCGCGCCATCCTCAGCGTCACCGACAAGACCGGCCTCGTCGACTTCGCGCGCCAGCTCTCCGGTCTCGGCATCGAACTCGTCTCCACCGGAGGCACAGCCAAGCTGCTGCGCGACTCCGGCATCGCCGTCAAAGACATCTCCGAACTCACCGGCTTCCCTGAAATGCTCGACGGCCGCGTCAAGACGCTGCATCCCAAGGTCCACGGCGGCATCCTGCATCGCCGCGAAAATCCCGCGCACGTCGCGGCCGTCGCCGAGCACGGCATCCAGCCGATCGACATGGTCGTCGTCAATCTCTACGCTTTCGAGAAAACTGCTGCCAAGCCAGGCGTGGCGTTCGAAGAGCTGATTGAGAACATCGACATCGGCGGACCGTCCATGATCCGCTCCGCCGCCAAGAACTTTCATGACGTCGCCGTTGTCACGTCTCCGGCGGACTACCAAGCAATTGCCGAGGAACTCGCTCGCACCGGAGGCAAGCTCTCGCTCGAAACCAAGTGGCGGCTGGCACAAAAGGCCTTCGCCACCACTGCCGCTTACGATTCCGCTATCGCCTCAACGCTGGAGCGCATTCCTGACATCAAGAATTCTAAGCTCTCTGCTGCAGAAGCCTTCCCGCAAACCCTGCGCCTGTCCTTCCAGAAAGCCCTCGACCTGCGCTACGGTGAGAACCCCCACCAGAAGGCGGCTATGTATTCCGACGGCTCCGGCGCTGGCGTAGCCAACGCCCGCCAGCTCCAAGGCAAGGAACTTTCCTACAACAACATCGTCGACCTTCAAGCCGCTTGGGATCTCGCGCAAGAATTCGATCCGAATGATGCCGCTGTCTGCGCCATCATCAAGCACACAAACCCCGCCGGCGCCGCGACCGGCAAGACTCTCGCCGAGGCCTACAAACGCGCTCTCGAATGCGATCCCGTTTCGGCGTTCGGCGGCGTCATCGGAGTGAACCGCGCCATCGACGCCGAAGCCGCCGAAGAGATGCACAAGCTCTTCCTCGAAGTGATCGCAGCGCCCTCTTTCGACGAAGCTGCCAAAGCTCGCTTCGCCAGCAAGAAAAATCTTCGCCTCGTCGAGGTGAAAGCCGCACCCCAGAAGTGGATTCTGAAAAACGTCTCCGGCGGAATCCTGTTGCAAGACAATGACTCACGCCCTTTGCAGGACATAGACCTCAAGGTCGTAACCCAGCGCGCCCCCACGCCCGAAGAAACTCGAGCGCTGCTGTTCGCATGGAAGGTCTGCAAGCACGTCAAGTCCAATGCTATCGTCTACGCCCGCGACGGACAGACTGTAGGCGTCGGCGCCGGGCAGATGAGCCGTGTGGACTCGGCCAAGATCGGCGCCATGAAAGCGCAACTGCCATTGAGAGGAACGGTCGCCGCTTCCGATGCGTTCTTTCCGTTCCCCGACGGTGTCGAAGAAATCGCACGAGCCGGCGCGACCGCCATAATCCAACCCGGAGGCTCACAGCGCGACCCCGAGGTAATCGAGGCCGCCGACGGTCTGGGATTAGCGATGCTTTTCACCGGCGTGCGGCATTTCCGCCACTAGACAGCTCCACCGAGACAATCTAAGTGCCTATCGATCGCTATCGAATCAACAATCAACAATTGTCCCTTTACCAAACTTGACAATGAACTCTGCAAGTCCCCGCAGTCCCTGTACTTCCGCTTCGCTCTCGTCGCGCCGAAGTCACTGTTTTTCCCCAATCCCACCTGTATCAGGTTAGAATTGAGGCACACTACCCCGCCGCTTTTGCATCCAATCGGTATGGTTTCGGGAAGTGAGCGGGCTGCAACAGAATCAGCTCTAGCAGAATTAATTTCGGTAGAATCGAGTCCAGCGTCGTTCAAGGTCGAGCATGAATCGAATTTCTAGCGCTATCTTAGTGTTCTCAATCCTCGCTGCGGCCTCAGCCGCGCAAACCAGTCCATCCACGCCAGCCGATTCCAAGCCTGACGACTCCAAGGCCGCTCCGTCCAAGCCGGCGCAGGTTTTGCCACGCAAACTGGACCGCGCCGCCGCCTATTACCACTACACGGTCGCGCACATGTACGAGGAGCAGGTCACGGTCTATGGCCGCAGTGAGTTGGCGAACAAAGCCATGGAAGAGTACCGGCTTGCCATTGAAGCCGATCCGTCTTCCGAGTTCCTCACTTCCGGCCTCGCCGAACTCTACGTGAAAACCGGACGCATTCGTGACGCCGTGCTTCAAGCCCAGGACATCCTTAAGCGCGACCCCAACAATCTTGAAGCCCATAAGCTGCTGGGAAGGATTTATCTGCGGTCGCTCGGCGATATGCCCGGCGGCGGCAACGGTTCCGAGAACGTGCTCAAGCTGGCCATCGAGCAGTACGAGCAGATCGTCAAGATCGAGCCCAACAATGTAGACGACCACCTGCTGCTGGGCCGTCTCTACCGCCTGAACAACGACTTGCAGAAGGCGGAAGTCGAACTCAAGACTGCAGTGCAGCTCGATCCTGACTCCGAGGAAGCCGTCACCACGCTCTCGCTGCTCTACAGCGACGAAGGCGACACGACTCACGCCCTGCAAGTGCTCAGCTCGGTGCCCGATACCGGACGCTCCGCCAAGTTGTACGCCGCACTGGGCGCCACCTACGAGCAGCGCAAGGATTACAAGAGCGCGATCGACGCTTACAAGCATGCCATCCAGCTGGACCGTGACAACCTCGATGCCATTCGCGGCCTCGCGGAGAACCTCTTGAACGATGGCCAGATTGACGCCGCCCTCGATCAGTACAAAGTGATCGCCGACGCTAATCCCGAAGACGCGCAAACCTATCTCCGGATCTCCGAGATCTATCGCCGCCAGGGCAAATACGACGAAGCGCTCGAAAGCCTTAAGAAGGCCGAGGCCATGGTTCCCGATGCTCTCGAAGTGCCGTACAACATCGCTGTGGTTTACCAGGCTCAAGCTCGCTACGACGAAGCTGAGAAAATTCTGCAGGATCTGCTCAAGAAGACCGAAAAGCCCGAGAGCAGTTACTCTCAGTCCGACCGCAATAATCGTGGCATCTTCATGGAGCGCCTCGGCATGGTCTATCGCGACCAGGAGAACTATCCGGCCGCCGTTGAAGCTTTCCGCAAGATGCTGACCCTGGGCGACGACAACTCCCGCAGTGGTTACCAGAACATCATCGATACCTACCGCGAAGCCAAGCAGTGGTCACAGGCCACGGCCGCAGCCAAAGAAGCAGTGCAAAAGCTGCCCAACGACCGCGAACTGCGGATGGTACTGGACTCCCAGCTCGCCGACAGCGGCGACCCCGACAAGCCTCTCGCCGACGTGCGTTCGATGCTCAAGGGCACACCCGAAGATCGCGACATCTACCTTCGGCTGGGAATCATGTACACCCGTCTGAAGCGCTACAGCGACGCCGAAGAGGCTCTCAACAAAGCCGAGCAACTCTCCACCAAGGCAGACGACAAGGAGTACGTCTACTTCCTGCGCGGCGACACCTACGAGCACGAAAAGAAATACGACGAGGCCGAAGCTGAGTTCAAGAAGGTTCTCGCCATAACCCCGCAGAGCGCCGCGGCCCTCAACTATCTCGGCTACATGAATGCCGATCGCGACGTACGTCTCGAAGAATCACTGAATTACATCAAGATGGCCGTGAGCCTGGAACCCACGAACGGCGCTTATCTGGACTCCTTGGGCTGGGCTTATTTCAAGCTCGGTAAGTACGACCTCGCCGAAGAGAACCTGACCAAAGCGTCCCTGCGCATGGGTTCTGATCCAACCGTGCAGGACCACCTCGGCGACCTCTACCAGAAGACAGGACGCCTGAAGCTGGCTGCGGCTCACTGGGAGCGCGCTGTCGAAGAGTGGAATAAAACGATAGGCCCGGAACTGGACTCCGTTCTGTTCGCGGCCACACAAAAGAAACTCGACGCCGCCAAGGTGCGGCTGGCCAAGGAAGATTCGGGTAAACAGCAATAAGTACCGGTGCTCTCACTCGGTACCGGGCACTGAGAGCTAGCATTTCAGGAGGCCTCTTTCGTGAAAACCTTCAAGCTCCCGGCCTTCTGTTTAGCCTTCGCGGTCTTGGGGCTTGTCCAGCTATTAAGCGCCCAGCAGCCCAAAGCCGCGCCCGCTCCGGTGCCCGCGCAAATTGCCGCCGCCCAAAAGGTGTTCATTGCTAATGCCGGCGGGGAAAGCCTCGAGACCGTCATAGACGAGACTGTTTTCAACGGTGGCCCCGACCGCCCCTACAACGAGTTCTATTCCGCAATGAAGAGTTGGGGACATTTTGAACTCGTATCTTCCCCCGCCGATGCCGACTTGGTCCTCGAAATCAGCTGGGTCCTCACGGATACAGGATTGAGACTGCCCGTCCTCGGACAGCTTCGCCTGGTGGTGATCGATCCCAAGACGCACGTCACGCTGTGGAACTTCACGGAGTATGTGCGAGGAGCCTTGCTGCTGGGCAATCGTGACAAAAACTTCGATCAGGCGATGAACACCGTCGTGGCACGCATGAAGGCATTGATGTCCCCGCCTTCGCCCACCGCGGATGCGACCCAGAAGTAACTTACACGATCGCATCGACTGCAAGAGCGCCCCTTACTGGCAACTCGGTACTAGGTACTCGGTACTGACACCTGTTAAACTTCGCAAATGCTGGCCGGCTACGCGGTGCAGGTGGAACATTCCCGCGGACGCCGGATCCCTGAACCCCCGCATCCCTACCGCAACGACTTCCAGCGCGACCGCGACCGCGTGATTCACGCCCGCGCCTTCCGCCGCCTCGAAGACAAGACTCAGGTTTTCACCCGCCGCTATTCCGACCACTTCCGCAACCGGCTCACCCACACCATCGAGGTAGCACAGATCACACGCACCGTCGCCGGCGCACTTGCACTTAATGTTGATCTCGCCGAGGCGCTGGCACTGGTCCACGATCTCGGCCATCCTCCATTCGGCCACGCCGGCGAAAAGTCGCTCGACGCCGCTATGCGGGCCCACAACCTTTCATTCGACCACAACCTCCACGCCTTGCGCATTGTGGAAGATTTCGAGCAGCGCTATGCCGCCTTTCGCGGCCTGAATCTGACCTTTGAAGTGCGCGAAGGCATTATCAAACACTCCCACGACTACGATGCGGTGAGCCATCCGGAACTGGCGGAGTATCTTCTCGATCAGCGCCCTCCGCTGGAAGCCCAACTCATAGACCTGACCGACGAAATCGGCTACAACACCGCCGACCTCGACGACGGCTACGAAGCCCACCTGCTCACGCTCGAGCAAATCCGCGGAGGCGTGCCCGTCTTCGAACGTTTCTTCCGCGAGGCCGAGCAGACTTACCCAAATGCCGCCGCCAAGCTGAAATTCAACGAAGCGCTGAAAGGAGTGTTGAACCGCCTGGCGGGGGACTTAATTACTGATACGCAAGCGCGGCTGAAAAAAGCCGGGGTCGTAACTCTGGCCGACGTTCGTCAATACAAAGAGCGCCTGGCGGCATTCAGTCCCCAAGTAGAGGCCGAGCGCAAGCAGATCAAGGACTTCCTCTACGAGAATCTCTATTACAGCGTATCCCTCGCAGGAGAAAAAGATGACGCGGAACGTATCGTTGGCGAACTCTTCGATTTCTGGATGAAAACCCCCTCAGCCCTGCCGCACTATTACCAGGAGAAAGCCAGCCAGGAATCCGTGCCCCGCGTGGTCTGCGACTACATCGCCGGCATGACGGATCACTTCATCATTCAGCAGTATGAGAAACACTGCGGCGGAAGTGATCGATGTAGTTGACATAGACAAACGTAAGGTGAATAACGTCGCCATGGAACCGGCGGAGAAAATGGCCAAGCTCGTTGTCGGGCTGGCCCTGGTCGTGTTCGCCCTGATCGTTTCACTTGTTTTCGAGGAATTTGGGCACGGAAAGTTCGGTTTCGCCATTTGGATAATTGGGGCGGTGTTCGGGGCGATCGCCCTCGGGTTGTGGAAGGCAATACGACGTTGAGAATAAGCAGAAAAAAACAACTATTAGTCCCAAATGCCCTCCTCGAACGTCATCCATTCACGCAGTTTTTATATCAGGTTTCCCAAAATTACCCTCCCGGAGACGCTCTGGTCTATGCTTCAGCCAGGACCGGAGGTACAATGTCTTTGGATATCAAGCATTTAGCTCTTCAACTTCAGGGCTGGGTTTGGCATCCAACCTGTACTAGAAAGGGCAGGCGCCAGCAGAGTTCGCGGCGTCTGAAATTGAGATTTTCAGGCTTGCGTTGCGTCAGCGCAGGCTGGCACGCCGATATCGCTTGCTTTTATATTTTGTTTTCGGGGACGCAATCAAAATCACGCAACACGCCCGTTTCGGCGTGCTGGAGTGGAGCCCCCAAATGCTCCCCCAAACTTGGAGGAAGTTTCTTATGAAAAACCGCATTCTAGTTACGATGCCGCTGGCCGCTGTGCTCGCATTTCCGGCCTTCGCGCAAACTTCGTCTACCGATACTCAAACCTCTACCCCGGCCACCACTCAGTCCACCGACACCGGTACCGGCAAGCAGCCTTTGCAGCCGCCCGCTCGTGAGGGTTTCTGGGGCCGTGTCAACCCGTTCGCCCGCAAGACTTATGTTAGGCGGCAGACCGATCCCATCCGCGACCGCGTCAACGAACTCGATGACCTGACCGCGAACAACAGCAAAGCGATCAAGGACACTGACTCGCGCGCCCAGGCCGGCATCAAGCTGGCTTCAGACAAAGCCAATGAGGCCGATCAGCACGCCGTCGATGCCGGCAACAAGGCCACCGTGGCGCAGCAGACCGCGCAGCAGGCTACTTCTCGCATCCAGACCGTCGAGACCGTGGTCGGCAACATCGACCAGTACAAGGCCTCGAACCAGACCGAAATCCGCTTCAAGCCCGGCCAGACCGTCCTGAGCAAGAACGCTAAAGACGCTCTCGACGAGATGGCAAACACGGTAAAGGGACAGCGCGGCTACATCATCGAAGTGGAGGGTTTCTCCTCTGGCAAAGGCCAGATCGCAATCCAAAACTCGCAGAAGATGGCCGAGTCAGTGGTCCGCTATATGGTGCTGAACCACGAGATTCCGGTCTACCGCATTTATCTCGTAGGTATGGGCAATACCCCCGCTCCTGGTACCGACGCTGATGCAAAGACGAAGCACATCAGCGGCGGCCGTGTGGAAATCAGCCTGCTGAAGAACGATCTGGAGCAGTTGGCTTCCAGCGCGTCTCCGGCCACTGCGGACCAGCAACAGCAACCGAAGTAATGCAGTGAACTCAGTTTGGGACCAAAGGGCGCCTCGCCCAAGTCCCTCCCCCGGAGAAAGCCCCTCGCGTAAGCGAGGGGCTTTTTTCGTATTGCAAGAGATCCCACCGACAGCCTAACTTCGAATGACGTATTGCCGCCACTCCAAGATTAGCGCACCCCGCCTAAGAGAGGCTTCAACCTCTTCGCGCTCGATATCCGCCCGGCTTGATACCAAGTTGGTCGAGCTTGGACTGTAGCGTAGTGCGTTTCAACCCGAGGCGCGCCGCAGCGCCGTCCGGTCCGCCCAGCTTGCCGTGGCAATCCCGTAGAGCGCGAAGAATGCGTTCGCGTTCCTTGTCGCGCAGATTCTCATTGCTGCCCATGGCGCCCAGGTCAACGGCCGCGTGCAATTCTGCTAAAGGAGCCTGCAGAACCGACCCCGGAGTGAGAATGACCGAACGCTCCACAAAGTTCTCCAGCTCGCGAATGTTGCCCGGCCAGTCCCACCGCACCAGCATTTCCATGGTTTTTGAAGGGATGCTTGTGATGGACTTCTTCATGTGAACGGCAAACTTGCGGACGAAGTGTTCAACCAGAGGCCGGATGTCCTCACGCCGCTCGCGCAAAGGCGGTATGACGATGGGAAATACATTCACGCGGTAGTACAAGTCGCTGCGAAACTCGCGCGCTTTCACGCTCTGCTGCAAATCCCGGTTGGTCGCCGCCAGCAGCCGGAAATTCACTTTCAAGGTCTGCGTACCCCCGAGCCGTTCGAACTCCAGGTCCTGCAACACGCGCAGCAGCTTTGGCTGCAAGCTCAGCGGAATCTCTCCCACTTCGTCCAGAAAAAGCGTGCCCTGGTCGGCCAACTCCAGGCGGCCCAGTTTTCGGGTAACCGCGCCCGTGAAGGCTCCCTTCTCGTGCCCGAACAACTCGCTTTCCAGCAATCCTGAAGGAATGGCGGCGCAGTTCAGCTTGATGAAGCTATTGCCCTCCCTGTGGCTCATGCGGTGCAGCGCGCGCGCCACCAACTCCTTGCCCGTTCCGGTTTCGCCCAGCAGCAACACCGTAGCGTCGCTGGGAGCCACCTTGGCCACCTTTTCCATGACCTCTTTCATCGCTCCGCTTCGCCCGATAATCTCCCCGAAACCCAGTTCCGTATCGATGGATTCCTCAAGGTAAAGCTTTTCTTCAGACAGCTTCTCCTTGGCCAAGCGAAGTTCTTCCGTGACTTCCTGCAGTCGGCCCACATTCTCGCGCAGGGCTTCGTCCGCCTTACGGCGAGACTCCTCCAGCTTCACTTTTTCCGTGATGTCCCGCTGGATGCCCCAGACGCGCACCAGCTTTCCATCTTCCAGGGTGCCGATCATGCTATTCAGGAAAATCTTAGGGTTACCGTACCTGTCGACTTCATGTGACTCGCGTTCCAGCAAACGAAAGCCAGAGCGGATGAACTCCCGGGCGAGCTCGATGTTACGCTGATCTTCAGGCACCATCCGTTCGCTCATTCGTCGGCCCCGAAGTTCCTCCCCGGAAATAAAACCGTACATTGAAGCCATAGCGTCATTGCATTCCACCATGACGGTGTCGTGCAGGAAACGACGAATTAATTCGTCTTCTGGAAGGTCAATGGGGACGGGTACGGCCAGATCGTCCCGATAGATGCCTTCGGAGCTTTGCGAGACAAAATTGCGGTACTTTTCCTCGCTGCGTCGCAGGGCTTCCTGCGCCCGTGTGTGTTCAGTGATGTCTTGCACAACAGCAGCGATTCGATCGATCTCTTTTGCACCCTCGATGGGGAAGTATGATGCGAATATCTCCCTCTTTCCCGCCTTGGGATAGTCGTACGTCATCTGGTACCGGACGACCCTGCCCTTAAAACACTCATCCAGCTTTGGCTTGAAAACCTTCTCAAAGTCCTCCTTGTTGATCACTTCGGGGACAAGGCGGCCTATGACCTGTTCTTTCTCCATGCCCCGAAGGTTGAGGAAGGCGCGATTGGCGATCACATAGCGGTAATCCCGGTCCACCACCGCGATCACCTCCTCTAGGCCTTCCACGACCCTCTCATATTCCCGCAATCTGTCCTCAGTCCGCTTGCGTTCGGTTATGTCGCGGGAGATAGTAATGACGTAATCTCTTTCCAACTGGACCCGCCTCATGCTGACTTCCACCGGGAAGGTCGACCCATCTTTTCGCCGGTGAACCGTTTCCATCACGAAAGATCCCGAGTTCCGCAACTCCTCCTTGATTTTCACCGTCGAAAACTTGGTCACAACAGGGTTAATGTCGAAGACTCCCAGAGTCAGAAGTTCTTCTCGGCTGTAGCCAAGCACCGAGCAGGCTTTTTCGTTGACATCGAGAAAGCGAAGCGTCAGGGGATCCACAACTTCAATGGCATCGTTGCTTTGGTCCACCAGGGTTCGAAACAGCTTCAGCTCACGAATCGTGTGTTCGCTCTCTCGCGCTTTGGCAAGCAAATCCTCGCTTGCTTCCCGCGCCAGCTTTTCCGCTCGCTTCTGTTCCGTAACGTCATGGGCCAGGCCGCGCACGATCGGTGTCGTTACGCCTTCGCGCCGCAGGGTGTTGTGGTATTCCCAGATGCGCCGCTCTCCTGACCGGGTCATCACCGCCAGCAGGCCACTAGCCTCTCCTAAGCTCTCGATCCGTCTCAGGTAGGCATCAAACTCGTCGCGGAACTCCGGCGCAACTAGATCCCGCATCGGAATCTGCAGAATCTCTTCAACGCTGTAGCCGAGTACTCGTGCCGGGGCGGGATTCACCAACAGCAGCCGGCCCTCAAGATCGTGGACGCACAGCAAGTCCTGGCTGTGCTCGACCAGATCCTGATACCAGTCTTCGTTGTCGTGGAGAGCCTGCTGGATGGGCTCCAGCTCGGCGAGCTTTACTGTAGAAACGCGACTCTTCTCTGGCCCAGGGTGCAGTTCCATGGCTACTCCCTGCGGGCTGGGCTAAGTGATTCTTAGCGCGATTCCACCCGGCTTTCTTTTGCCAGTTAAGGATGGAAGGCACGCCCCGTGGCCCGTGACGCGGCCCAAGCCCGAGTCCGGCGAAGTTTAGCAGAAGTGGACTTGAACCACAGAATAAATAGTTTATAAATATTTTATAAAGATTCCTCGGCAACCATTTCAGATCGGAACTCTTCGTTGCCCCCATTTACGGAATTGCCTCAACTCCCAGCGTCGCCTAGCACCCGTGATATTCTCCTTCGCATCGGGTTCTCGAAGGCAAGGGGTTCACATGGGTTCCGTGGGGCGGGCCTCCAAACGATTCTCTCTGCTTCTGATCAAGCCGTCGCACTATGATGACGATGGCTACGTAATCCAGTGGTTCCGCTCCGCCATTCCCTCGAATACGCTGGCCGTGCTCAATGGTCTGGCGCTCGATTGCAAACAGCGTCGCGTGCTCGGCGATGACGTCGAAATCGAAGTCAGCGCCTTCGACGAAACCAATACCCGCATCCGTCCCGAACGCATCGCGCGGCAACTCAGCGGTGGACGCTGCCTGGTGGCCCTCGTTGGAGTTCAGTCGAATCAATTTCCCCACGCCATGGATCTGGCTCGGTCCCTGCGCGCCGCGGGCGTCCCCGTGTGCATTGGCGGTTTTCACGTCTCCGGCTGTTTGTCCATGCTGCCCGAGTTGCCGCCCGAACTCAAAGAAGCCATGAACCTCGGCATCTCGCTCTTTGCCGGCGAAGCCGAAGGACGCCTCGACCTGGTTCTGCGCGACGCCTGGAACGGCACTCTGCACCCTCTCTACAACTACATGGACGACCTGCCCTCGCTCGACGGCGCCCCGATGCCGATTCTTCCAGCCCATCGCGTGAAGCGCACCGGCGGCAAGATCACCACGTTCGACGCTGGCCGCGGCTGTCCGTTTCTATGTTCTTTCTGCACCATCATCAACGTCCAGGGACGCAAGTCCCGCCGCCGCTCCGCTGATGACATCGAGCAGATCGTCCGCGGCAACCTCGCCCAAGGCATCAACCGCTTCTTCATCACCGACGACAACTTCGCCCGCAACACTGATTGGGAAAAAGTCTTCGACCGCCTCATCGCCATGCGCGAGCAGGAAAAGCTGAACATCAAGTTCGTCATCCAGGTCGATACCATGTGCCACCGCATTCCCCATTTCATCGAGAAAGCGGGCCGCGCAGGAGTGGCGCGGGTCTTCATCGGACTCGAAAGCATCAACCCTGAAGCTCTACTCGGAGCCCGGAAAAAGCAAAATAAAGTAGCCGAGTACCGCAAAATGCTGCTGGAATGGAAACAGGTCGGCGTAACCATTTTCGCAGGCTACATCATCGGCTTCCCTTCCGACACTCCGGAGTCAGTCCTGCGCGACATCGAGATCATCCAGCGCGAGTTGCCCATCGATCTGCTGGAGCCGCACTGCCTCACCCCGCTGCCCGGGTCTGAAGATCATCAGAAACTCCACAAGGCAGGCGCCTACCTCGATCCAGACCTGAACAAGTACGACCTGGAACACGTGACCACAACCCACTCCACCATGTCGCCGCAGCAGTGGCAGCAGCTCTATCACGCTTCCTGGGCCGCGTTCTATTCTCCCCGGCACCTGGAGACGGTCATGCGCCGCTCCGTCGCTACCAACAGCAACGCCGGCAACATGACATTTCTTCTTCTCTGGTACTACGCCATGGTGGCGCTCGAGAAGATCGATCCTCTCGAAGGCGGCTACCTGCGCCGCAAGTACCGCAAAGACCGCCGTCCCACTCTGCCCGTCGAAAGCCCGTGGGTTTTCTATCCGCGCTACATTTTCGATCTGCTCTACAAACACATCAGCCTGGCCGCCCTGGTGTGGAGTTATGGCGGCTTCCGCCGGCGCCTGAAGCGGGATCCCGAAGCCCGCAACTACTCCGATGCGGCGCTGACTCCGGTCGATGAAGAACGCTCCGACGAGATGGAACTGGTAGCAGTGGGCGCCCGATGAAGTAACCTGGCTGCTTGCTGCCAAGGCCAAGCGCCAGATCACACTTCCCCGTTCTCGGTGCAATTCTCACCGCCTTTCATCGGTGTCGCCGCGATCTGGCGGCCAATATGTTTGGGCACTTTCTTGCGGACTTTGTGGCCAACGTGCTGCCCGCTCTTTTTCCTGAAGGGCCGACCTTGTGTTTGACCCCCTATCCGCCGCGCGGCTAAACTCGCTTCTCAGCGAGGTTCCCATGAAATGTTCCGCGGTCCTGCTCTTTTCTTCCCTTTTCGCACTCGCCGCCTTCGCTAACACCGCCGTTGCTGACGATGACCACAGCCATCACCACGAGGACCTGACCGCCGCCCAACTCGGCACAGTCACCTTCCCGGTTTCCTGCGACCCAGCTGTCCAGAAGCCATTCGAGCGCGGCGTGGCCCTGCTGCACTCCTTCTGGTACGAAGAAGCGGAAAAAGAATTCATAAAGATCTCCGCCGAAGCTCCGAATTGCGCCATGGCCCACTGGGGCGTGGCCATGAGCCTCTGGCACCAACTCTGGAACGAACCCGACAAGAAGGTCATCCAGCGCGGGTTGGATGAGGTCCACCAGTCAAAAACCACCGACGGCCCCGCCACTCCGCGCGAGAAAGCCTACATTGCCGCCATCGCAGCCTTCTATAGCGACTCTAAGAAGCTCGACCACGACGCTCGCGCCAAAGCCTACTCCGACGCGATGAAGAAGGTTTACGAGAACTTCCCTGACGATCAAGAAGCCGCAGTCTTCTATGCTCTGTCGCTGCTGGCCTCTGAACCGCATGACGATGCAACTTTCGCCAACCGTAAGCAGGCGGCAACAATCCTCGAGAAACTATTCGCCACTGAGCCCGACCATCCCGGCGTGGCCCATTACCTGATTCATGCCTATGACAAGCCGCAACTGGCACAGCTCGGCCTGCCTGCCGCCCGCCGCTACGCTCAGGTTGCCCCCGCCGCTCCGCACGCCCTGCACATGCCTTCACACATCTTCGCCCGAGTCGGCCTCTGGCAGGACGACATCAACTCCAACCTCGCCTCCATCGCGGCCTCGCGCAAAACCGCTGCCATGGGCATGGGCGGCGAGGGACATCAGTTCCACGCCATGGATTTTCTCTTCTACGCCTACATGCAGAGCGGACGCGACGCCGACGCCAAAGCCCTGATCGCGGAGATCCGCGCCATGCCCTACAAGCACGATGATATGTACGGCGAGGGATTCGATCCTCACGCCGCAGCGCTCGCCCACCTGACCGCTCTATACCCTATCGAGATGCACGATTGGCAAACCGCGGCCGCACTGCCTCCAACCGAGGTTGAGGGCACAGTAGAAGATTCGACGATTTACTGGGCACGCGCCATCGGCTCGGCGCACCTGCGCAAGCTCGATGATGTCAGCAAAGACCTCGCCGCTATTGAAAGCACTCATAAGAAGCTCGCTGCCTGGAAGTCAGGCTTTGCCGGCGCAGTGGAAGACGATCGCAAAGAGGTCCAGGCCTGGCTTGCCTTCGCTGAAGGCAAGTACGATGACGCGGTCGAAGAGCTCCGTCCGCTGGCCGACAAAGAAGATGCGGTGGGCGACGAACCTGAAGGCATCCCGGCACGTGAAATGATCGCCGATATCCTGCTCGAAGCCAAGCGCCCGCAGCAGGCGCTGGCAGAGTATCAGACCGACCTGAAGCTGCATCCCAACCGCTTCGACGCCCTCTACGGCGCAGCCCGCGCTGCCGAAGCCGCTGGCAAGCAGAGCGACGCCGCCGAATACTACGCGTTGTTGCTGAAAGTCTGCGACGGGTCAAATTCCACGCGCCCGGAACTGAACCGCGCCCGGGAATTGGTGGCCCAGAAGTAAGCCTGCTGTCTCTGTCATTCTGAGCGAAGCGAGATGGCAGTCTTCTTTGAGGCAGGTTGAGGTCGAGATATGGAGCGCTCGTTGTTCCGAGTCCAGGGCGATGCAAATGGCTGGGCCTGCTCCAATTGCCGTTGGCGATTCCCGGTCCCCACGCTGCTTAGCGGAGAAGAGGCCATGGCTGCCTACGACCGACTCGCCGCTGCGAAGTTTCGCGAGCACAAATGTGAGGGCGAAACCACTTCCCCCGCGGCCACGGAGCCGCCAAAACGGGAGGCCGACACCGCTTTCGCCGAGCGCGCTCGCATGCTCATAAAGCGAGGCTACAAACCGAAAGTCGCAGTGGAACTCGTACTTCACGAGTTGGAGATCGAGCACGGCCGCGATCAGAGTTTCATGGAGAAGGCGCGCTCCGAGGCCGATGATTTCCTGATGAAGGTCCGCAAGGGCCTCATCTGAAAGCCGTACCCAGGGCCACCAAGGCCTCTAACCCCGGAACAGCATCATCTTGGCCGTCAGCGCTGCCATCATGGCGAGCGCTCCTAGTAGCGCGTTGTACTCGCGATGCTTCAGATACAAATCCAGAGAGAATCCTGTCGAGCTGTGGCTGCCTTCATTCGGAGCGCGAGCGAGTCGCGGCAACATCCTCGGCACCCGCCGCGCATATTCATCGAAATCAGGAAACGTCCGCCGCAGAAATGCCTCTTCATCGTGAATCACCGGAAGATAGATCGCAAAGAACATCACAACCAGCGCCACACCCACTCCCCAGCTGCGCGCCGCCACAGCGAATCCCAATCCCATCAGCAGCGATCCCAGATAAAGTGGGTTTCGCGTGTAAGCATAAGGACCAGAAGTAGCCAGCCACTCGTTCTTGCGCACATGCCCCGAAGCGAGCGCCCGAATCAGAAGCCCGGGCGCGACCATAATCGCTCCCACTGCCATGGACCGCCACGTAGGCCGGGCCACCCAGAAATAAAATACAGCAAAGAGAAACCCCAGCGGCACGCGAATCCGCCGTGCGATTTGAGACCACTCAGTCATGCAATTATTCCGCTCGGGAAGGGCACAGCTTAAGCCGTGCCATCCAGCCCGTTAAAGATGAAGGCTTTAGCCCCTGAGGGAACCACCCAGCAACTCCCGCGCGGCCGCAATCACCTCATCACTGCCAATCGTCAACAAACCCTCGTCCGGCGCTGCCCGCCGCGCATGCGACGTAACGCTGTCCTCACTCCGCAGCACAATACTGTGGGTTCCATAGGGCCCGTTGCGCTCCGGGTCCGTGGGTCCATAGATCGCGACCACCGGAACCCGCAACGCCGCCGCCAAATGCAGCGGCCCAGTGTCGCCACCAATAAACAGTCGCGCGCGCCGAGTTAACGCGATCAGTTCGGTGATCGTCCCCTTCATGGGCCTGGCCTGGCCTCCGCTCGCCGCCAGCACACCCCGAGAAAGATCCTCTTCGCCCGGACCGTAATTAACCAGCGGGCACATGCCCATACCGGCCAGCCCGCGCGCGACTTCACCGTAGCGCTCCGCAGGCCAGCGTTTCGCACCCCACCCCGCGCCCGGATTCAGAATCGCGAAGTCGTGGACGCCCTGCTCCGCCAGCCCCTGCTCGATGCGTGCCTCGGCCCGGGGGTCGGAAGGAAGATCGCAAACGTTGCCCTCAGCCAGCCGCCTCATTTCGCGCCCGACCAGCCCCTCGACAATTGAAAGATTCTGCTCAATCACATGCCGGCCGCGTGCAATCACCTTCCGTGTGTACCAAAGACTGGCTGGAGACTCCCGCGGTTCCGCCGCCCCATACACCACGCGTGCGCCAGACAGCCGCGCCAGCACGGCAGACCGAATCGCTCCCTGCAAATCCACCGCCGCATCGTAATGCACATCCCGCACATCGTTCCAAACCGTCGCAACGCGCTGCAGCGTCGAGACCGAAAAAAGTGATTTCCCCCAAGTTTTCAGGTTCACCGCGTGAACTTCATCCACCAGCGGCCGCAACGAAGACCTGCGCCCCCGCCGCGATGATCCAGGCGTGCACAGCAATTCGGCCCAGCGCTCGTCAATCAGCCAGCCAATGTGGGCTTGCGGAAATGCCTCCCGCAGGGCATGAACTGCGGGCAGCGTGTGGATCACGTCCCCCATGGCGCTGAGCCGCACAATCAGCAATCGGTCGATCTTTATCTCTGATTCAATATCGAGACTATTCGGCTCGAAATTAACAGATCCAGAACTCACGGCCGCCTCGGCAGGAGCCGCGAACGAATAATCTCGCTAGTGGAATGATCCTTGGGGTCGCCGACAATCGCAACCCGCCCGCCGTATTCCATCACCGCATCCCGCTCCGGGACGGTCTCCACTGTGTAATCAGTGCCCTTGGCCTGAATATCCGGACGAATCTCGCGAATGAGCCCGCGGACATCGAGTTCCGGAAAAATGATCACAGCATCCACGTCAGCCAGTGCCGCAACAATCTCGGCGCGCTCCTCTGCCGGCATGACCGGACGGCCCTCGCCCTTTAGCGCCTGCACCGATTCGTCAGAATTGATGGCCACGACAAGCTTTCCGCCCAGTTCCTTCGCGCCCCGCAGATAGCGCACATGCCCCACATGCAGCAAGTCGAAATTGCCATTGGCGAGCACAATGCGCTCGCCTGCACGCCGCCACTCCTCCACACAAGTGCGGAGTTGCTGCCGCTCAAGAATCTTGCTGTTGCTCATTTTGTCGATTTCCAAACGCTACTTCAGTTCAGCTGCCCCAGATCAGACGCATGGATCAATGAGGCCTCGTCGAGGGCGGAACCTGATCAACCGCGTGCAACAGCTCTTCCCGCGAAACTGTAGCCGTGCCCCGTTTCATCACTACAATTCCGCCTGCATAATTGGCCAACTGCGCCGCCTCTTCCGTGCTGGCGCCCGCGGCCAGCGCGGCGCTGAACGCCGCAATCACGGTATCGCCAGCGCCGGTCACATCGGCCACCTCGTCGGAACCAAAGATCGGAATGTCTACCGGTGCGTGCCTCTGGTCGAATGCAACCATGCCGTCGCGCCCGCGCGTGATCAACAGCGACTGCAGCTTCATCCGCTCCATGACTTGTTTACCTGCATGGGCCACCTTCTCCCAGTTCTGCCCAATCCGAACGCCCAGCGCCGCTTCCACTTCGGGCTCATTCGGAGTGGCGGCAGTGGCGCCGGAATACTCCAGCAGTCGGTAGCGTGAATCCAGAATCAACGGCACCAGCACAACTCTTCGTCTTCCGCCTTGGCGCAGAGCATTCACGATCGCCGGACTCGCAGATCCATACCCGTAGTCGGAAACGAGCAATGCATCCGAAGCGCGCAAATACTCTCGCGCCGCCAAAAACAGTTCCCGCGTCAGGTGCCGGTTGGGAGGGTTCTCCGGTTCGCGATCCACGCGCACCACTTGCTGCCGTGAATTGTGCGTCATCCCTGCAAGAATGCGCGTCTTCGTGACCGTCGTGTAAGACTTGTCCTTCAACACGCCGCTGACCGGAATCCGCTTGTGCCGAAAGAACTTCATCAGCAGCCGTCCCGGCTCATCGTCGCCAATGGCCCCGACCGGCAGCACGTTCACTCCCAGGTCGGCCAGATTGTTCACCGCGTTGGCTCCGCCACCGGGCACCACCGTCCGCTCGCGATGCTTCAAAATCAGCACCGGAGCCTCGCGCGATACCCGCGAGATTTCTCCATACACGAATTCATCGGCCACCAAATCCCCCAGCACCGTGATCGTGACCTTGGGGAACGCTTCGATGATCTTCTGCAGCCGATCAACTTCCTTCAGATGTTTCGTCATCAGATGTTCTTCTGAAAGCAGTGGTCAGTGTCCGGTGATCGGTGGCCAGTAACACCCGAGGGACTTACTACTCACCGATCACTGCACACTGACCACTGCCCTCCGGCATTTTCTCACGAGCGGCGCCGCCGTTCCTCTATCACGCGCAGCATGGTATCCACAGCGTTAGCCGCATCGGCAAGCTCCATCTTCACCGGGACGACGGCTAGCGGCCCGAGTGCTTCAAGATATCCGCCCAGGTTCACGGCATCTTTCTCAGTGGTCACGAAGCCGCCAGCTTCGCTCCGCTGCCGGAGTTGAAGCAAGTCGTGAACGTCCGTCTCGGTGTAGGTATGATGGTCGCGGAAGAATGCCTCGGCGGCCGGCTCGATGGCCGCAGCTCGCAACTGCAGCAGAAAATTCTTTGGACGGGCAATCCCGCAGAACACCACCGGCCGAGGCGGAACATTTTGCGCAACGATCCCCCGTCGCACCTTCCACACGGTTTTACCCTCCAGTGGGAACGATTCCGCCGCAGCGCCACTGGTCAGCACCACGGCGTCGGCGCGTTGCAGAGATTGCACAGGCTCCCGCAATCGTCCCCCCGGAAGCAGCCCGTCCCGCGCGTCATCCGGCGTCACCAGCACAATATCGAAATCGCGAGCCAGCCTTCGATGTTGGAAGCCATCATCCAGCAAATGAATCTGCGGACCGAATCGCGATTCGGCAAGCCGCCCTGCCTCATAACGATCCTCGCCAACCACCACCGGCGCCTGCAGCCGTCTTGCCATCAGCAAAGGCTCATCGCCGAACTCCCGTGGCAGCCCGCCCGGGTCCACTAGCAGTACGCCACGACTCTTGCGCCCGTAACCGCGCGACAGCACGTCGAAGCTCGTTCCACGCGCTTTCAGCAACTCTCCCAGCAGAATGACAAAGGGAGTTTTCCCCGAGCCTCCCGTCGAAAGATTCCCCACGCTGATCACCGGTCCCTGCAGCGAGCGCGAGCGCAACCTGCGGCGGTCATAGATCGCGTTGCGCGCTCCGACCACACCGCCATAGATCGCGGATAGGATGGCTGACAGGGGATTCAAGTTCATGGCCGCACCAGCAAGTTCTGCAGTTCACCAACGGTTCGTTCTGTAGCTCCGGTCTGCAATCGCATGGTTTCGGCGGCGCGCTGTCCTAACGCTCTTCGCTCCGCATCGCTCGCCAGCAACTCCAGCAACAACAGCGGCAACTCCGCTGGACCGGCAATCCGCACCGCATCCTGGCTCTGGAACAAGCTCACGACGTCCCGAAAGTTCTCCGTGTGATTGCCCACAACAATAGCCACTCCATGCTGTGCAGGTTCAATAATGTTATGGCCGCCGCGTGGCACCAGGCTCCCGCCGACAAAGGCGATATCGGCGACCGCATAGAGCGCCGCTAACTCCCCGATTGTATCCAGCAGGAAAACCCCGCCAGTCAAAGCCTCGCCGTTCCATCGCGATCGCCTCCAGAATCGAATCGACATTTGATCGAGAAGCGCCGCCACTGCGGCAAAGCGTTCCGGATGTCGCGGCGCGAGAATCATCACCGCCTCCGCATGCTGCACCAGCAAGTTTTCAAACGCCTTCAGCAGCAGCGGTTCTTCTCCTTCGACGGTGCTCCCACACACCAGCACCGGCCCCGCATGGCTTGCAGCAATCGATTTCCGTACGCTATCGACGATCGCGGGAGAAGCGGGAGCTGGGATGTCAAACTTCAAATTGCCCGTGACCCGCACGCGTTCCGGCGCGGCTCCAACGTCCAGCAGCCGCGCCGCGTCTTCGGGCGTCTGCGCCAGAAACAGGTCGACATTGGCCAGCAATCTGCGAAGCAATCCACGGAATCGCCGGTAGCTCGGCCATGATCGGTCTGAGATGCGGGCATTCACCACCGCAATCCGCGCCCCGCTGGCATGCGCCAGCCGCATGAAGTTAGGCCAGAACTCAGTCTCCGCAATCACCACTATTCGCGGCCGCAGTGCCACCAGGTAGGGACGGATCGCGAATGCGAAATCCAGCGGGAAATAAAACACATTCGCCTCGCCAAAGCGTTGACGGGCGAGCGCCTGCCCGGTATCGGTGGTGGTGGAAATGAAGATCCTGTGCTGCGCGAAACGGCGCTGGAGTTCCTCCACCAGCCCGGCGGCCGCCAGCACCTCGCCAACCGAAACCGCGTGAACCCAGATCACCGGCTCCTGTTCCTCCAGCAAATGAAGTCGCGAAGGCAGCCTTCCCAGCCTCTCCGCCAGGCCCTTCCGATACTTGCCATGGCGAACCATCTGGAAGAGCCAGTAGGGCAGGCTCACCAACATCCCCACCGCCAGCGCCACGCTGTAGAGAAAGCTGTAGAGAGAAGTGATCAAGTTCAGCCATTCTAAACAAACTCCCGACGCTGAAGGGGATCGCATCAGCCTCTATAATCGGAAGCATGCAGTCGCCGAAGGTTGGGCTTCACAGTGTGTTCTCCCGCGTGCTCATGGTCTTATCTGTCATTGCCGCGTTCGCGGTATGCCTGTCCGCCAAGGACTTCGTGAAGCCCGTCGCGCAGCCGGCCAAAACTTATCCCGCGCACGACGACCACACCGACGAGAAGGTCGCGATTGCGGTCGACCCTTACGACACTGCCGAGAAGGGGAAGATCTTCTCGGTAAAGTTTCGCGAGCATGGACTCCTTCCCATCTTTTTCATCGTGACCAACGACGGGAGCCAGCCCATCTCGATCGCGCGTATGCAAGTGACTCTTACCACCGCCAACAGCTCCAAGCTGACGCCGATTTCGACCGAAGACATGGACCGTCGCCTCTCCAATCCCCGGACCAATACCAACGCGCCTCTGCCCTTTCCTATCCCGCAAAAAAAAGTAAAAGGGACGATCAGCCAGAAGGAGCAGGCCGAGATCGAATCGTCGCAATTCGCCGCCAAGGCTGTCGAGCCGCGCACCACGCAGTCAGGATTCCTCTTCTTCGATGTCGAAGACATCGACGCGCCGCTCGCGGGGGCGCGCATCTACGTCACCGGCGTGAACGACGCCAAAGGCACAGAGTTCATGTACTTTGAGATTCCGATCGGGAAGTAGGAATCCGCCGTGCCGACTGCGGAACCGTTCGGAATTCCCTTGACTTCGATTCTCAAGACTGCAATGCTATCTCTCTAGGCATTTGATCTTTGATATAAGAATAGCAATGAGATAACTGCTCTGAACGCAATATTTTACGATCCGGGCACCTGATTTTGCGGCACTTCGCACAGGGCGTGACTGACTAGGTCCTTTGAATAGAAGATTTTGCGTGCAAGTTCTTTGCTGCCAAGATTTTAGCCAGACGAATCCCAGATCCAAGGCGCCAACCCATTGATTCCGGGAATTTTACGAGATCGATCTGTAACTTTTTTTGATCCAGACTGCGGCTGACACTGGCAACCTGATCAATGACCACTGCCTTATAATCACCCGATGTCGTCTACCGCACACACCTCCGTCGCCGCTGACACTGCCTTCGAGCCGGTCATCGGCCTCGAAGTGCACGTTCAGCTTCTAACGGCATCGAAGATCTTCTGCTCCTGCTCTACGCGCTTCGGCGCTCCGCCTAATGGGAATGTTTGCCCGGTGTGCCTGGGGATGCCGGGAGCTTTGCCAGTGCTGAACCGGAAGGCGGTGGAATTTGCCACACTGGCCGCGATGGCCTTGAATTGCCGCATCAATGAGACTTCGATTTTCGCGCGCAAGAATTATTTCTACCCCGACCTGCCCAAGGGCTACCAGATTTCGCAGTATGACAGGCCGCTGGCCGAGCATGGATTCATCGAAGTGGCCGCCAGCGGAAAGAACGCTGGCAAAAAGAGAATCGGCATCACCCGCGTGCATCTCGAAGAAGACGCTGGTAAGAGCCTGCACGAAGGCTTTCCCGACTCCGACCAAAAGACTGCTATCGATCTGAACCGCACCGGTGTGCCGCTGATCGAGATCGTGAGCGAACCTGACATTGCCACACCTGACGAGGCTTACGAATACCTGACGCGACTGAAGGAAATCATCCTCTACACCGGGGTGAGCGACTGCAACATGGAGGAGGGCTCGCTGCGCTGCGATGCCAACGTAAGCGTGCGGCCGCGGGGGCAGAAAGAGTTAGGCACTAAGGCCGAGATCAAGAACGTGAACTCATTCCGCTTCATCCGCGAGGCGCTGGTCCACGAGATTGCGCGCCAGGTGGAGGTTATCGAAGCGGGCGGCAAGATCGTGCAGGAAACCCGGCTCTACAACTCACACGAGGGCAAGACCTACAGCATGCGGTCGAAAGAGCAGGCGCACGATTATCGCTATTTTCCCGAGCCTGACTTATTGCCGCTGGTTGTGGACGAAAAGTGGCAGGCGGAGATAGCAAAGACCTTGCCGGAACTACCGGAAGCACGCCGGGCGCGACTGGTGAAGGAATATTTGATCACTGAATACGACGCGCAGGTACTGACGGTTTCGAGAGCACTGGCCGATCAGTTTGAAGCCGCGGCCAGGGCCGCGAAGAATCCCAAGCGGGTGGCGAATCTGGTGCAAAGTGAGCTGATGGGCCGTCTCAAAGCCCAGGGGATCGAGGTCGAGCAGTCTCCTATTTCGATGAAGGGCGTGGCGGCATCGGCCGATCTGGTCGAGTCGGGAGCGGTCTCCGGCAAGATGCTCAAGGAGCTTTACGATCTGAGCTTCGAGCGCGGTAAGGACTTTCCCGAAGTGTACGAGGAAGAAGGGCGACCGCAGCAGTCGTCGGATACTTCGGCGCTGGAGAAGATTATCGACGACGTTGTTGCCGCGAATCCCAGGCAGGTTGAGCAATACCGGGCTGGGAAGAAGACGATCATTGGATTCTTCGTCGGACAAGTGATGAAAGCTTCCAAAGGCCACGCTAATCCGCAGTTGGTGAACGAGTTGTTGGTTAAGAAGATGGAACAGGCTTGAGGAATCAGCCAAACATGTGACCGAAGTACCATCTTAGCTTGTGACTTCTGCCATCTCCTTCCTGTGTCCTGTTCCCGTTACGATGAGGGTGGGCCTGTGTGTTCGGCTGACCGTCTGAGAATCTTCATGAAACTCAAGCTTGACCGCATCATCAGCATTGCGACGCTGTTTGCCGCTCTTCTGGCGATTTTTCTGGTGTTGAAGAGGCCGGCGCCCGTGGTGGTGCAGGCTCCGGCGGCTATCGCGGTCCCAGCCCAGTCGTCCGCACAGAAGATGGAGCAGCCTGAACAGGCCGCCCAGCCGGCTTCTCCGGCATCCAGTGGAAATTACTCGGCGACGCCGGTACAGAATCAGATGCCGACGCAGAATCAACAGACCGTTAGTGCTCCCGCTCAGCCAAAAGCCGTATCTCACTCCAGCTCTGGCGGAATCAGCGCGTTGCTGGCGCAGGCTGCCGGAGCTGCGGGAGGCGCGGAACTCTCCCCGGACTCCGAAGTCGGTGACGGAGAGCCGAATATTAAAGATCAGCAGGTGACTTACGAGGGCGACTTGGTCCACGGGCGGTTTCTCACCGAGATCGCGGGCAAAGACGTTTGGGTGACCATCTCGGGCCACATGGGTTCGAAAGATGGATACGCGACGTTTGATCCGACAGAATTCAAGGTGGGCGATGTCAGCATTCCGGTTTCGCTGGTAAATCCCGTCTTGCAGAGAAAGCTCGCCGAACAGCGCGACAAGCTGAAGCTGCCGGACTAGGTGGATGCTGGCAACGCGTTCTTTGCAGCTACCTTGGAATACCATCTTCCTGACTCTTTGAGCGTTCGCTGCTGCGTCTTGAAGTCCACGTAGGCCAGGCCGAAGCGCTGGCTGAAACCCTCCGCCCATTCAAAGTTATCAAGCAGAGTCCATGCATGATACCCGCGGACGTCGGCGCCGTCGGCGATGGCTCGGGCCAGAGCTTGCAGGTACTGTCTGTGATAGTCAATGCGGTGAGTATCGCGAATCACGCCGCTTGCGTCGGGACCATCGTTGTAGGCGCAGCCGTTCTCGGTGATCTCGATCTGGGGACGGTTGAAGTCGCGGCTGATGCGCATGACGATGGCATACAGGGCTGGCGGCCAGACCTCCCATCCGTTATCGGTTTTTGGACCTTGCTGTCCGCCCGTCATCTTCACCGGAAACAGCCACTGCTGGGCGTGGGAGATGCGCTCGAGCACACTGGGAGCGGAGGCGATGGTGCGGTAATAAAGATTAATACCGATGAAATCGAGCGGCGCGCGCATCTTGTCGAAGTCGCCAGACTTGATCCCGATGGTAGTTTCCGGGAAGAACGCCAGCGCATCGGGATAGCGCCCCTTGAGTGCGGGTTCGAGGAACCAGAGATTGGAAATGGCATGAGCGCGTTCGGCCGCTCGTCGGTCTTCCTCAGTGTCGGTTGCCGGCTCGCAGGCTGACATGAGGAATGCGGTTCCCACTCGTGCGGAGGGACGGGATGTCTTCAACGCACGAAAGCCCATACCCTGCGCCAGATTTACGGCATGAGACGCACGCAGGAAGTCGATGATGCTGCTGCGTCCGGGAGCGTGCGTACCGTCGAGATAACCCTCGTAGGTGAAAGTCAAGGGTTCGTTGAACAGCAGCCAATCGGTGACGCGGTCGCCAAATGACCGCGCCACGAGTTCCACGTAATCGGCGAAGCGCGAAGCCGTATCGCGATTAGGCCAGCCTCCGGCATCTTCCAGAGCTTGCGGCAAGTCCCAGTGATAAACCGTAACAAAGGGCCGGATTCGGGCGTCCAGCAGTGCATCGACGAGGCGGCTGTAATGGTCAATCCCCTTGGAATTTGCCTGACCGGAGCCGGTGGGCTGGAGGCGCGGCCAGGAAAGTGAAAAGCGGTAGCTGTTCAGGTTCATTGCCCGCAGAAGAGCGAAGTCTTCGCTCCAGCGATGATAGGAATCGCAGGCCAGGTCGCCTGTGCCGCCGTTCTTAATTTTACCGGGAGTATGCGCGAACCGGTCCCAGACTGATTCGCCCTTGCCGTCTTCGCTCCACGCACCTTCGATCTGATAGGCAGCGGTCGCGGTGCCCCAGAAGAAACCTTTGGGGAATGGCATCTCGGAAGAAGAATCAAACAGCCCGGCAGTAGAACGAGCGGGAGCTGCAGAGTCGGCAGTGCGTGCGGCATTCGAGACATTGCAGCCTGAGAACAGACTGGCCGGAAGCGCGGCTGCGACACCGGCGACGAGAGCGGAGTGAGCAAATTCGCGGCGTGTCAGAGGCAAAGTGGAATGGGGCTCCTCGATTTCATTTTGCCCCCGGCAAGACATTCTAAACCGGAATGGGGAAAGCCTGTGCACTTAGGGCCAGGGATAGGCTTCGCGAGCGCGCTTCGGCATTCCGATTGCGGACGTGTGTTCACGAAGGAGCAAAGACATGCACGTTCACGCCAGCCAAATTAATGCCGCTGCCCAGACGGATGCTCTTTATGCTGCGGAGCGAGCCGCCGCTAAACGAGCTGCCGAGGGCACTCGCCGGAAACTGTTGGAGTTTGCTTCGGAACTGTCCAGCGAGGCGGAGTCGGAGGAAGGTTGCGTGGTAAAGCTGGGGGCACACGAGGAAGCGGAGGAACAGGCGCAGCAGCGGAATCAGCAAACCCCAACTCTCGGAGACCCAGGCAGCCGGAAGGGACAGAAGGAAAAACCGGGTTCAGGGGATAAGAACAACGCTATTTCGGACTGGGCGTAAGGGCGTGCGTCGATGACCCAGCCTCCGATGACCCAGCCTCTGATGACCCAACCTCTGATGACCCAGCCTTCGACGACCCGGCCTTTGATTTTCGTCGCTACACCATGCTTTGGTGGCATGGTTTCGCAGAATTACATGTTGTCGGTGATACGGCTGATGGGCTACGCGAAATCGGCTGAGTTCGACGTGTCGCTAACCATGCTTGGTTCCGATGCTCTGATCTCTCGGGCACGAAGCACGCTGGTCGCGGCTTTCCTGGACGATCCTGCAGCTACGCATCTTCTTTTCGTTGACGCCGATATCACTTTTGCGCCGCAGCAGGTCGAACGTATGCTGAAGTTTGATAAGGACTTTACCGGCGCGCTCTACCCGCTGAAGTCGATGGATTGGGATCTTATCCCGCAACGCTGTGTCGAGCGCGGCGAAAGCGTACGGCAGGCTGCGCTGTCGTACGTCGGAACTTTCTCGCCGGAAGCGGTGCGCAAGCAGCAAGGGGATTTTGTGACGGGACTTTATGCCGGCGGTGGTTTTCAATTGATCCGCCGGGGCGCATTGGAGCGAATGATTGCAGCTTACCCGGAAAGCCGGTTCAGCCGAGTGCATGACCTGCCCATGTCGGGCTCGCGACGCGACGTGGTACGGAGTTCAAATCTCTTTGCGCTTTTCGATTGCATCATCGACCCTGAGGGCGGCGCTTATCTGAGTGAGGATTATTCGTTCTGTATGCGCTGGCGGTGGATCGGAGGCGAGATCTGGATTGATGCCGCGAGCAAACTAAGTTACTGCGGCCCGTATGAATTCGTCGGGGACCACGCCTCGCGCTTCTATGGATCAAAATTCTCGCCGCCAGCCGAGGCTATCCCCTCGTAGGTTCAAACTCCGTGAGGCTATCCCTGCTTCACTTCAAGTCGGCTAAGTCCTCCTGCAGTTGCGCCACGTTGAAGCCATCTGGCGTTACAGGTTGACCATTCTTCTGCTCGAGGAAGTCAGCGCTGAGAATGGCGTAGGCCTCATCGCAATACGCGGCCCAGAAGCCCCAGGTCATCGTTTGCAGCGCGCCCCAGGTGACGACGGTGAGGCTGCGGGAGTCGTAGGCTACCACTGGGACGGCGTGTCCACCCCAGGAACCGGGCGCGCCATCGCCTCCCGTGCCCGATGGAGGAACCGACCAAATCTGGTTGTTGCTGGTCTGGGCTTGGGCGCTCTTGGGCAAGGCTAGCCCGATGTAGCAGCCGCCGAAGATCCAGGTTCCATCCATGATGTGGGTGTGGTTGGAGGGTTCGAGAGCCATGAAGGCCTCAATCTTGTGACCGGCGATTCCGGTCTGCCGCCAATAGTTCAGGACGTCGATTTCCTGGGCACCGTTGTCGTTCGCTCCGGTCTTGGGGTTGTAGCCCGTGATGGCGGAATACGCCGCGATGATTTGAGCGTCAGACGGTGTGAATATTTTAGATTGGGCGTTGGCGGTCCATTCCATCATGAGATGGCCGGCGGCGGCGCAGGTGCAGTCGCCAATCTGAGCGTTATCCATCATGCCCCAGGGAACCTTTACCTTGGTGGTCAGATTAAGGCTGGGGGGCGGGGCAGGCAAAGCGGCTGTGGCGTAGGTGGCGAACAGCAGGGTGCGCGGATCGTGGCGAGCCGGTTGTTTGCCCAGCTTCAGCTTTAGAGGATCGATTCGGGTTGGGTCAGACTTCATGGCGACGCTCTTGCGTGCGTCAGTGACGAGCATCTTTGCGGACATGACTGGATTCCTTTCTGGTCAGCGCTAACGAGTGCGGCGCTAAGGGATCCACGAGGATCCCAGTTCGGGACGAAATCATGGCCCAGTACGGGAGGGGAAGGCTGCGGCGCAAATCATAGAACCTGCGCAGCGACGTTGCAACCTGGAGCCGGTGCTTTTTACAAAAGCCGAACAAGGGCATGCGTTGTGGCACCGCCGCGGAGCTTCGCTCCGGGACAGCCGAGGCGGCTGTCCCCACATCAACACCCTTTTTACCGCGGTAGGGGATCTTTCATGTTGGTTAGGGCGTAGGCCATGACTGCCATGGCGGCGGCATTTTCACGGAGTTCGGCGGGGACTACTTTGTCGAGCGTGTCGGCGGCGGAGTGGTGATAGTCGAAATAGTTGCGGCCATCCTGCATGACGCCGAAAGCGGGGACTCCGGCTTCGGACATGGCTTCGATATCGGCACCGGGGGGGAAAGATGTCGACTGGAGGACGTTGGCGCCGATGCTTTCCAGAACGGCTTGCACGGGGCGCAGGGCATCGAGCGCTGCAGGAGCAGCTTTTACCTCGAAGCCCAGGGGATGGGCGGCGCCGGAGTCGCTTTCGATGGCCGCGACATAGTGGGGAAAGTCACTGGCGTATTCGGCTGTGTAGGCCTTGCTGCCGGAGCCTCCGGTCTCTTCGTCCATCCAGGCGATTACGCGCAGGGTGCGGGCGGGGCGCAGGTGGAGGCGCTGGAGAACTTCGGCAGTCTGCATGGCCATGACTACGCCGGCTCCGTCGTCAATGGCGCCGGTGCCGAGGTCCCAGGAATCGAGATGGCCGGAGGTTACTACGATCTGCTCGGGATGTTCGGAACCTTTGAGGTCGGCGATTACGTTGTAGCTGGTTTCGTCGGGGAGCTTTTGCGGAGTCAGGGTCAGGTGCATGCGAACTTTTCCTTCGGCCGCGAGGTGGACGATCAGATCGGCATCTTCAGCGGCAACGGCGGCGGCGGGGATTCCGGCAGGGAGACTGAGCCCGGTGTGCGGAAGGCGATAGTCGGCGCTGCCGACCGTGCGGACCAGAGCGGCTACTGCACCCAGGTCGGCGGCGGCTTTGGGTCCGGCTCCGCGATAACGGACAGCATCTCCGTAGGCGTTGAAAGCTAGTCCGCCGGCCGCCTTTCTTTTGTCGAAGAGTTCATTGAAGAGCACGATCTTGCCGAGGACTTTATCGCGGCCTAGGGCCTGGAGTTCTTCGAACGTGTCGACGGTGACAACGTCGGCAGTCAAGCCGTCGGGGGGTGTCGAGGTGCTTCCGCCGAGGGCGGTGAGAACGATTTTCTGAGTTGTACCGGGAACCATGGAAGGATATTCGACGAGGGCAGCGGTCTCGGCACCGCGGACCCAATGCGGCACGGTGACCGGCTGAAGACGAACTTCGAGGCCGATTCTGCGAAGCTCTTCGGCGACGTATTGGGCGGCGGCGCGGGCCTGGAGCGAGCCGGTGGGGCGGGGTCCGATGTTCTCGGTGAGGTGAGTGAGCTGGCGGTAGCCGTAGTCGTCACCTAGTGCGGCGGCTTTGATGGCGGAAAGCTGCTGCAGCAGGAGCGGAGGGAAATTTTGCTTGTCGGACTGGGTGGATTGCGGCACGGACATCATTGCGGTGGCCGCTGGCGGCTGCGGCGGGTTTTGGGCGCCAGCGAGAATGGTCCAGAGCAGCAGGAGAGTGATCGAAATTGAGCTAGGTGTGGGTGACGAGGCGATGGTCCCGCGGACGGTCTTGGTCATAGGTGCAGGCAGTGTATCTGAAGGAACGGGCTGCGGGAAAGCTGAAGGGTCTTGGCGCGGATCTGCGTGGGAGCAATAATCGATTCTTCAAACTGATCCAGCTTAGGGCGTCCTGCGATTGGACAAAAAAGCGGCCCCATTTCTGGGGCCGCGTTTCAAAGAGGTCAAAGTGGTGGGCATTGTCAGGAAAGGCGATGCAAGTTGCCGTTCCGGCAGTCGGAACGGTACTTCGGGAAATGTTGACTAGGGAATAGAGTGAAGGTCATTGCTGTAGGTTTGCGGCCTCTTTATTACCTAGAGGAGGAGCATTTGCCGAGCCAAAGACCCGCGCAGCCACGGTTCTCAGTGCTTTACCAGTAAGTGATTGAACTGGCGATGGTTATTGCACTCTCCGACCTGCGGAATGATCTGACCCATCGGGATCAAAAGGCAGCGAAGTGCACAAGGCTGCACATTGATTGCAGGGGCATTGATTGCAGGGGCGTTGACAGGAAGAAAAACGACCTGGAGGTGTAATCGAGCCGCCGACTGCGGTTGGCCATCGGCGGCCCAAGGAAGATCGAAAGGTGCGACTAGCTGTTTCCGGCCACGGTACGCAGCTTCCCAGGCAGGAAGTGGTAAGGGGGCCAGGGTCCGCTAATGGCCACCTCGCAGTTTTTCAACTGCTTGGCAGCGGTGCTGTAGCGGTTCTGATATTTCTCGACCGACTTGGTGTCGATGAGATGGGCAATGTCGATGAGCATGCCTTGAGGAGCAACCTTCTTGCAGCTCACTTCTTCTTCCAGAGGGTTAAACAGCTTGTGGACCTGCACCGAGAGGGCGCGGGCCTTGGTTTGGCGTTCGCGTTCACGGGAAGCCTTGACCCGGAGCTTGGAAAGATAGTCACCGCCGACAGTGTCGGGCAGGATAACATCGATCATGGCCTCGCGCAGGGAGCCGTCGGTGACGGTCAGCTTGATGTGCATTTCGGACTTGCCGCGGAGCCGGGCAACGCTCAGGCCGAAGGCGCGCCGGTTGACCCGGACAGCCTGGCGGAGGGCGTCGTCGCTCTCAAAGATGGTTCCGAAGCGGAAAGGTAATACGGTGGAATTGCGGAAGCAGCCGCTGACTACGCGGGCATGCTCGATGGCCGACTTCTGATCAAGTTGTCCGGCGTTCTGGTCGTATTCGCTCACAATCACAGCAAACTCGCCGCTGGGATAGCTGAGGACTGGGGCTCCGTTCACGCCTTGAACGTTCTCGATTACAAAAGGGCGTCTGGAACGGGTGCCGTTGGGAAGGGTCTGGTGCTCCGTAAGGCAGTATGCGTACCACGCCATATTGAACTCTCCGAACCGGGACGGAGGCTGACAGGCGGCCTCTTATGTTTTTCACAAGCTGAACTGAACGTTAGGAAGTTAGCTATTAGCGGTACAGGGTCTAGAAACTGGGAATGCTTACAAATCAAGCTCCGTAACCCATATTACTTCGGAGTGACTGGAAAATGCAACTTTTTCGTGGCAGGAGGCATCACTGTGGATTTTTGGTTGTTTCGTGGGTCTAAACGGCCTGGTTGGGGGGTCCCTGCAAGGGCTCCTGCTGCCTAACGTGTCGAATCACGGCTGGACTCCTGCATGAGCTGGAATCCCACCGGTAGCGGCGTTCTTGTAAACAATGCCGCCTTTCATAACAAATACAACGCGCCGGACCGCCGTAATATCCCTCAGCGGATCGCCGTCGAGCGCGATGATGTCCGCCTGGAGGCTAGCAGCAATTGAGCCGATCTTACCGGCCATGCCAAGGGCTTCCGCTCCCAATGAGTTCGCGGAAACCATCGCTGCCATGGGGTCCACTCCGCCGTCGCGGACGCGGTTGATGAAATCCTCGGCGTTGCGGCCGTGAGCTCCAGCCACGGCGTCGGTACCGTAAACAATCTTCAGCTCAGGGATGCGTAGTGCTCGTTGGATGAATTCCTGGTGCGCCGGAATAAGCCCTTTCATCGCCGCGAAACTCTCTTCCGTGTAGTAGGGCGGGGCGAGATACTTGTCTTTGTACTGGAGATAGGTGTCAAGCAGCAGCCCGGCTTGGGGATCAAGGTAGGTGCCGTGCTCAGCCATCGATCTCAGGTCGTCGTCCGACGCCCCCAGGCCGTGCTCGACTTCCGTACACCCGGCAAGTGTTGCGGCGCGGACCGCATCTCGAAAAGCGTGTACCAGCGTGCGCAGGCCTTGTTTCTTGGCTTCATCGCAGGCCGCGTTCAATTGCTCCTGGGACATTGTCATCGTGCCGCGACTCATGCCTCCGGAGGCGTAGATTTTGATCAGGTCGGCGCCGGCCTCCTTTTGTTTCCGGACGAAGGCGCGGATTTCATCCGGCGTCCCGGTCTGCTCGCCTCGCCCCATGATTGGATCGACAGCTGTCAGGATGCGAGGACCGGGGAGCAGTCCTTTCGCGATGGCATCACGCAAGGGAACGTCGGCGGGCGAACCGACGCTTTGGATGGTGGTAAATCCCGCCATCAGCGTCAGCCATGCATTCGAGGCCGCGGCATAGGCGGCTTCTTGGGTTGTGCCTCCCTGGCCGGCATTTCTTCCGTCCGGGCCAAAGCTCCAGGTGATGTGCACGTGCGCGTCAATCCAGCCAGGCAAGACTGTGAGGCCGCGCAGGTCGTAATCCACAGGCTTGGCCTTGGGGTCGTTGACTTTGTCATTGATCTTGTCAACGGCGACAATCTTTGAGCCCTCCACCACGATGCGAACGTCATGCAGGACGCGGCCTGTGCCGTCGATCACCGTGCTCGCAGCGATGACGATGCGTTTGTTCTGAGCGAGCGCTGGTGAGGGAATTTCTTGCGCCATGGCGGAAAGGGCAACGATGCCGAGAATGATTAGAATAATATTCGTGGATCGCATGGGACCTCCCACGGTTCGATCCAAATCGCGAACCAATTCTGCCACATTCTCACGCTCGGATTCTTTCCACTACTCGTAGCGAAGGCTTTCGACGGGATCGAGCTGGGAGGCGCGGGCGGCAGGCACGGTACCGAAAATTACTCCCACCACGGAAGACACGATAATCGCAATGATGGCGGACAAGCCTGAAATCGGTATCCGGTACTCGGTAAGGAAGCGAGCTGAGTAGGGGATGGCGAGGCCGATGACGATGCCGACGAAGCCTCCGATGAGCGAAATCAGGACGGCTTCTGCAAGGAACTGGAAGCGTATTTCGCGGTTGGTGGCGCCGATGGCCTTGCGGATGCCAATCTCGCGAATGCGGGAGGTCACCGTAGCCAACATGATATTCATGATGCCGATGCCGCTGACCACCAGCGTTACCATGGAAATCAGCAGCAGCACCCAGGTCAGGCCGGTGGCGATGCGGTCCGCCATCGCGAGCACGACAGTGAGATCCTGCACGTTGTAAACGGACTCGGCGCGATGCCGCGACTGCAGCACACGCTTGATCTGCAACGTGGCCGAGGGCACCATCGCCGGATCTTCCATGGAAAAATAAATCATCTTTACGCCCGGCGCTTCGAGGAAGTAGCGGCTCACGCTGTAGGGGATAGCCATCGCGTTGTCGCTGACTTCCGTCTGGCCGAAGGTTTCGGCGCTCTCCTTGAAGGTGCCGACGATAGTGAAGGGCAATCCCGTGAGCTTGATGACTTTGCCTACAGCCGCCTGCGGCGAGCCGTAGACTGACCGGGCCATTTTTTCAGTAATCACCGCGACTTTGTTGTGGGCCTGCTCGTCTTCCCGATCGAAGAACCGTCCGGAGAGCACTCGCAGGTTGCGGACGCGCTGATATTCGGGATAGACCCCGAGGATTTGCACGTCTTTTTCGTCACCGTTGCCGATGGGGATGCGTTCCCCGAGAGTGACGACCGGCGAAGCCGCAACCACGCCCGGCACCTGTTCCTGCACCGCCTGCACGTCTTCCACGGTCAATGGATCAAGACTGGAATTGCTGATATGCTGCGCGCCCTCGTATTCCGCCCAGATTTCATTGGTACCGATAGCCTGAATCTGGCCAAGGGCGTATTGCTTGCCCGTCATGCCAATGGTGACGACCAGGATAAGAGATGCCGTGCCAATGACCATGCCCAGCGCGGTCAGAATGAAGCGCACCTTGTTGCTGCAGAAAGTGTCGTACGCGAAACTGATAATCTCGCCAAAGGCCATTTGGGGCCGAAGGCGTTCGGGCATGAGAGCAGCGGCCATGTCTTGTTAGATGCTACGTAGCAGACACGCAAGGCGCAAGAGCGAGAGAGGACGCGTACCGAAAGAAAAAACAAACCAGAAATGTTTCGTTGTGGCAAAGTAGAAGCTCATCTCTCAGTGGTTGTCCAGTCGTCCAGTACGCGGGTCTCGATTCAAACGAATGGTCTATTCTGAAACAGCGAGTGTGCTGACGGCGGGCGAACCTGGGGTTAAGGGCAGCGTGCGGAATCCGTTGTTCTGGATGGTGGTGGTGGCGCTCGTGCTGCGGCTGGTGGTGATGTGTTTTCTGTGTTCGGAGCGGCCGGACCCATATCGCGATCACTGGCGCCTGGGAGGTGAGGCCGGCAGGATTGCGCGGTCGATCGCAGAGGGCGAGGGCTTCAGCAATCCTCTGTTCGCCAAGACCGGTCCAACGGCCTGGCTGGCGCCCGTGTTTCCTTACCTGTTGGCGGGGATTTTCAAGATATTTGGCGTCTACAGCAAGGCCTCGGCGATCGCGGCACTGGCTCTTGACTGTTTATTCTCAGCACTGACCTGCATTCCGGTTTACTTCATTGCGAAGAAACATTTTGGGGCGGAGACGGCGGCATGGGCGGGATGGGTCTGGGCCTTCTTTCCCTACGGAATTTATTTCTCGGCGGATTTCATCTGGGCAACGACTTTAACCACACTCTTGATGAGCCTGATCTTTCTCGCTGCTCTGTACATGGAGACCTCGACCTCCATTTGGCTCTGGGTAGGGTTTGGCGCGCTTAGCGGTTTGGGAGGGCTGACTGATCCGGTCGTGATGTCGGTGGCGCCTTTTCTGGGTGCGTGGGCTTGGTACCGGCTCTACAAGAGTCGGCGGGGATGGCTGGCTCCGGGCTTGGGAGCGGTGCTGGCTGTGACGCTGGTAGTGTCGCCGTGGTTCATTCGAAACTATGAGACCTTCCACAAGGTGATTCCGTTCCGTAGTTGTCTTGGCCTGGAAGTTTATTTTGGCAACAATCAGGACTCATGGCACTGGGGCCCTCCCGGCTATCACCCTTCGGATAACGAGAACGAGTGGCGAGAGTATCAGCAGCTCGGCGAGATCGCTTACACGTCGAAGAAGTTTCACGAAGGCCTGGCATTTATCGATTCGCATCGGCTTCTTTATGTCGAGCAGACGCTGCGACGGGTGGTTTATCTGTGGACGGGATTCTGGAGCTTCAGTCACCGCTATCTGCAGGAAGAACCGGCCGACCCGTTCAATATCGTGTTCTGCACCGGGCTTACTGTGTTGACGTTGATCGGACTGCGCCAGGCTTGGCGACTCGACAAGAACATCGCCATGCCTTATGTCATCGTGTTCTTTTTCTTTCCTATAATTTATTACCTGACGCATCCGGAAGACTATTACCGACGGCCCATTGACCCTCAATACGTGGTGCTGGCGGCCTATGCTGTCGCTTCCTGGGCTGCTGAACGGAAGCGAAGGCTAGTCTGCGTCCGGCTGAAGTCTGCGAACGCGACAATCGAGTGAAAGAAATTCAGTCTGACAACCATAAACCGCTGGGGGTTCTGCTGCTGTTGACGGCGGGTGCGCTGCTGGTGCACGGCTACCATCCTTATGCTGAAGATGCGGAAATCTATCTTCCCGGCGTGGAGAAGATTCTGCATCCGGAGCTGTTTCCGGGAAAGCAGGAATTCTTCGCGTCGCATGCCAGCCTTACGATCTTTCCGAATCTGGTTGCGTTTTCCCTGCGGCTGACTCACTTGCCTATGGAAGCCGGGCTGTTTCTATGGCATCTGGCGTCTATTTTTCTGCTGCTGCTGGCGTGCTGGGAGTTGAGCCGCGTTCTCTTTTCAAGTTCGATGCTGTCAGATGAGAAGCTGCCGAGTGCGTGGGCGCGTTGGGGCGCGGTCTGTCTAGTCGCTGCGCTCTTGACGATTCCGGTGGCTGGAACGGCGCTCTACATAATGGACCAGTACCTGAACCCGCGGAATCTAGCCGCGTTTGGCGCGATTTTCGCTGTTGCCCGGACTCTGGAGAAGAAATACGTGCGGGCCGCGCTATGGCTGGTCTTCGCGGGCAGTGTGCATCCACTGATGGCTGCGTTTACGTTTTCGTTCTGCTTCCTTCTTGTGGTCGGGGAGAAATTTGAGAAGAACGCCGCATCGCGGACGGCCCTGAATTTCGCGACGGGATTGGGCTGCGTGCTGCCGTTTGGAATTTCACTGGACCCTCCCACTTCGCCCGCCTATCATGCCGCCGCGATGCGGCATGAGTTTCACTACATCCAGCTCTGGCACTGGTACGAGCAGTTGGGCATTCTAGCTCCGGTGGTGCTGTTCTGGTGGTTTGCGCACATCGCGCGGGTGCGGCAATGGCGCCGGCTGGAGCTTGTGTGCCGGGCGCTCATCGTCTATGACCTTGTCTATTTCGTCGCCGCACTGGTGGTTGATTTGCCGGCGCGGTTTGAGAGCCTAGCCCGCCTGCAACCGCTGCGCAGCCTGCATCTTCTCTACATGCTGATGTTTCTGATCATGGGCGGATTGCTGGGCGAGTTTGTGCTGAAGAATCGTGCTTGGCGATGGCTGGCTCTCTTTGTGCCGCTGGGCGTTGGGATGTTCGTTGCGCAGCGAGATCTTTTTCCGGAGAGCGCTCACATCGAGTGGCCCGGGGTTGCTCCGAAGAATGCGTGGGCGCAGGCTTTTGTGTGGGTTCGTGACAACACGCCGGTGGATGGGGTGTTTGCGCTCGATCCCGACTTTATGCAGATACGAGGGGAAGACACGACCGGCTTCCGTTGTCTGGCACAGCGGAGCCGGCTGGCGGACTCATCCAAGGATAGCGGCGCAGTGAGTATGTTTCCTCCTTTGGCGGAAGAATGGTGGACACAGGTGCAGGCGCAGACTCCATGGAAGAGCTTTCGCACAGAAGACTTTTTGCGGTTGAAAAACCAATACGGCGTGAGCTGGGTGGTAGTGCAGCAACCTGGGGTTGCCGCGCTCGATTGTGCTTACCAGAACGCCGCAGTGCGGGTTTGCCGGACTCCTTGAAGGCAATCGCGTCGGGCATCTCCGAAGGCGCTCAGATGGCAGTATCCAGCATTTCCGCATCGCCGATCAGTTACAATTTAAGACATAAGGAGATTCCAGGCTATGTCAACTGCGCCAGCTGTGCAGTCCTCTGCCCGACTGTTTCCCTACCGAAGGTGGGAATCTCCGCTGCCCGCGCTGGCCAGGCAATACCGGGAAAACCAGCCCTGCCCGCATATTCTGTTGAAGGATTTTCTCGATTTCGAAGTCGCCCAGGATATGGCGACGCAGTTTCCTCAAGCTTCGAGCGATGCTTGGACGCAGTACAAGCACGCCAACGAAAACAAGCTGGGAATGCCCAAGAGGGAGATGTTTCCGCCCACGATCCGAGCGGTCACGGACGAACTGAACTCGCCCGAGTTTGTGGCGTGGGTTTCGGAATTGACTGGCATCCCAAATCTGATGGCAGACCCCATGCTCGAAGGCGGCGGCTTGCATCAGTCCGGACCGGGCGGTTACCTGAATGTACACACGGATTTTTCCATGCACCACTTCCATACGCACTGGCACCGGCGCGTGAATCTGATTCTTTATCTGAATGCGGGATGGCAGGAAGAGTGGGGCGGCGCAATCGAATTGTGGGAGCGCAGGGATGGAAAGATGTCGCGTTGTGCGGCGAAGTACGCGCCGCTGCTGAACCATGCGCTCATCTTCACGACCGACGAGCGGTCGTTGCACGGGTTCCCCGATCCTCTGACCTGCCCCGCAGGACAATCGCGCAAGAGTCTGGCTCTGTACTACTACACGCTCGATCCGGGGAAGAAAGTCACCGGCCATTCCACTGACTATTTTGCGCGTCCGCAGGATGGCTGGGGGAAATCGGCGATGATCTGGCTGGATAAGAAGGCGGTCGACCTTTACTCGCGGGCCAAGGCGCGGTTCGGGTTCTCCGACGAGTTCGCCAGCAAGGTGCTGGGGTTTTTGTCGAAGAAGAAGTAAGCCGGAATCCATAAAGATCCCTTCCGAGGAGTTCTCAATTCCGTCGCTCTACGCAGGACGGGCGTAATAGGTTGGATAGCCCGGCTCGAGTTTCCGTCCTTTGTCGCTGAAGCGGGGCAGGCGGATCAGGCCCGCTCTCTGCAAGGAGAATTGCAGGGCGGTCGCGAGCACTCCGAAACCATACTTGACGCTGCGGCGAAAGTTGATTGTTGAGGCCTCTTCGAAGTACTTGGTGGGACAAGACACTTCTCCGATGCGGAAGCCGAAGTGCACGCACTGGGCGAGCATCTGATTGTCGAAAACGAAGTCGTCGGAATTTTCCAGCAGCGGCAGTTCGGTGAGCACTTTTCGGCTGAAGGCGCGATATCCGGTGTGGTATTCGGAAAGCTTCACGCCCAGAAAGAGATTTTCGAACGCCGTGAGTAGCCGGTTGGAGATGTACTTGTAGACCGGCATGCCTCCGCGCAGCGCCGTCCCGCCGATAATGCGAGAGCCCAATACGACGTCATAAACGCCGTAAGCCACCATACTGGCCATGGCCGTGACCAGCAGCGGGGTGTACTGGTAATCGGGGTGGAGCATGATGACCACGTCGGCGCCCGCCGCCAAGGCCTCCCGGTAGCAGGTCTGCTGATTGCGGCCATAGCCATAATTGCGGTCATGCTGGAAGACCTGCAGGCCGAGGCGGCGCGCGAGATCAACCGTTCGGTCGGAACTGTGGTCGTCGACAAGTATGCGGATATCTACTAGATCCGGGAGGTCGCCGACCGTGGCCTCGAGGGTTCTTTCCGCGTTGTAGGCGGGCATTACGACTGCGATGCTCTTGCCATCAATCATTCTTGTCGGGTCTTGCTCGTCGTCTTCATTCTTTGCTTACCCAATTCTTTAACACAGAGGGCACTGAGGAACACGGGATAGAGCTCGGCAAGTTCAGATCATACCTGACGGAACGAAAATAATTTTTCGACGCACCACTGGAACCGGGAGAGCCGAGTCAGAATCGCGACCAAAATCTAGGTACCCCCTCCCCCCTCCCTCTACTGGAATCATCGAGTTAGCACGAAATTCCCGGCAAAATCCGCATGGCAAAGAGGTTAGATACCATAATCTAGAAAGCACAGGGTTTAGGTCGGGACGGTTTTATCTTTCACCGACCGTCACTGCCTCGACGATGATCGCGCGACTGCGGGGCTGTACGCAAGGTCAGATGTCACAGTGGGGTGTGGAAAGCGAGTATTGCCCCTCGGCTGTTTCCACGTCAACTGTGGCGAAGCTTCTGATTTCGATTCTCAACAGAGCCGGCGGGACGCCGGCGCTACGCCTTGCTCCCGTTCCGCTGGGTGTGAAAAACTGGTTATTCAAGACCTATGGCGGCAAAGAAAACACTCTTCGAGAAGATCTGGGATGCGCATCTGGTGGCCGAACCGAGCGGCCGGTCTCCGATCGTTTACATCGATTTGCATCTGGTACATGAGGTCACGTCGCCCCAGGCGTTCGATGGGTTGCGGGCTGCGGGAAGAAAGGTCCGGCAGCCCTTGCGCACCGTCGCCACCGTCGACCACAACATTCCGACCGAGCCGCGGGGTACTGCGATTATCGATCTCGTAGCCGCGAAGCAGATCTCGGCGCTGCAGACAAACTGCAAAGAATTTGGCGTCCTGCTGTTTGACATGGATTCGCCGCAGCAGGGGATCGTGCATGTGATTGGGCCGGAGTTGGGGCTGACGCGGCCGGGCATGACGATTGTCTGTGGCGACAGCCACACCAGCACTCACGGAGCTTTTGGATCACTGGCTTTCGGCATTGGGACGTCTGAAGTGGAGCACGTTCTGGCGACCCAGTGTCTGGCTCAACAAAAGCCGAAGACGATGAAGATCGAGGTGCGCGGGCGATTGGCAGAAGGCGTGACGGCGAAGGACCTGGCGCTGGGAATCATCGGACAAATCGGCACGGACGGGGCGACCGGGCACGTCATCGAATATTCGGGCGAGGCGGTGCGCGCGCTCTCGATGGAAGGCCGCATGACGCTGTGCAATATGAGCATTGAGGCCGGAGCGCGGGCCGGGATGGTGGCGCCGGATGAAACCACGTTTGCCTATGTAAAGGGCAAACGATTTGCTCCACGCGACGCCGAATGGGAGAAGGCAGTTGAATACTGGCGCAGTTTGCCTTCGGATGAAGGCGCGGCGTTCGACAAAGTCGTAGAGATTGATGCGGCGCAGCTTTGCCCGTTTGTGACCTGGGGGACAAATCCGGGCATGGTCGCGCCGGTGACGGGGCGGATACCGGAAGTTGGAGGCCTGAGAGAATCTGACCGGCGCTCAACCGAACTTGCGCTGCAATACATGGGGCTCGAAGCGGGGAAACGCATTGAAGATATCGGCATCGATCGGGTGTTTATCGGATCGTGCACCAACTCGCGTCTTGAGGATCTGCGGGCAGCGGCGCGCGTGGCCAGAGGTCATCACGTGAGCGCGAACGTGCGCGCTATGGTTGTGCCGGGATCACAGACGGTGAAGCGGGCAGCGGAGGAGGAAGGACTGCACCGGATTTTTCTGGATGCGGGATTCGAGTGGCGGGAATCGGGATGCTCGATGTGTCTAGGCATGAATCCCGACATTTTGCAGCCCGGCGAGCGCTGCGCTTCGACCAGCAATCGCAATTTTGAAGGGCGGCAGGGGCGCGGTGGGCGGACACACCTTGTGAGTCCTATGATGGCGGCCGCGGCGGCGATTGCGGGGCACTTTACGGATATACGGAATTGGAAGTTTCGGTGAAGTGATTAATTCCTGCAAGAGCCGTGCAGACTGAGATCCTTCGGCGACAAAAACCGTCGCCTCAGGATGACAAGCGTGGAGGGAAGACGAGGAGAGATGAAACCATTTCGTACACATCGCGGCCACGTGGCTCCTCTTGATCGGGTGAACGTGGATACTGATCAGATCATTCCCAAGCAGTTTCTGAAGCGAATTGAGCGCACGGGTTTTGGCCAGTTCCTGTTTTATGACTGGCGATTCGCGGCAAACGGGAAGAAGAGCGCCGGTTTTGTCCTGGATGAGCCGCGTTACCAGGGAGCGAGCATTCTGGTTGCAGGAAAGAACTTCGGCTGCGGATCCTCCCGCGAGCACGCGGTGTGGGCGCTGGCGGATTTCGGTTTCCGCGCGGTGATTTCATCGTCGTTCGCCGACATCTTCTCCAATAACAGCGCGAAAAACGGGTTCCTTACGGTGCGACTGAGTGAGGCTGAGGCCGACGAGCTGATGCGGCGAGCCGGCGAGCACAATGACTACCAGCTCACCATCGATCTGGAGCGATGCGAGGTGCGCGACGATCAGGGCTTTCGCGCCAAATTCGTGATTGAAGAATTCGTGCGACATTGCTTGCTGAATGGGCTGGACGACATCGGGTTGACGCTGCAACACGAAGCGGAGATTGCCGCTTTTGAAGGGTTGCACCCGCCCCCAGCGGCGCTGCAATCTTCAGGACAGTAAACAACCGTAAACATTAGCCAAAAGCCCGTAAAGATTTGTAAAACCTTCGCCTCGGGCTTGACTGACGCGGCACCACGGTTGATGCTGGTTTCGTAGGGTTCTACTATATAGATCTGGTGTTCCGGTTCCTACCTGAGCCTCTCCAGCGGGAGGCTCTTGACGTAAGGCCGTCTACTGTCTTCCAGAGATGCCGTAACCGAGTCGAAAATGACACGTCTAATGAGTGGTAGATTTTCCGCCGATCTTAATTAAGAGTTGAAGCTGAAGAATTGAAATTGAAGAGTTGAAACGGACTAAAACCTTGAAGAAAATCGCTTCGAATTGTCCTCAGAAAGAATCGCCGTTTGCCAGGTGTTTGCGGCTGTGGCTGGTTGCTGCGGTCGCGTTGGGTGTGGTTTGCGTATCTTTTTCCGGCTGCACCAACGCTGACTCAAAACAGCAGAAGGCGCAAGCTGCGGCCCCGCATGCGGTTTCGGTAGCTGTGGCCAAGGTGCAACGGCAGGATGTTCCGGTTTATCTGGTTGGCTTGGGATCAGTGACTGCCTTCTACACGGCGAATATCAAGAGCCGGGTTGACGGGCAGATCATGCGGGTCAACTTCCAGGAAGGGCAGATCGTCAAAGAAGGCGATTTGTTGATCCTGATCGATCCGCGCCCCTTCCAGGTGCAACTGGAACAGATGCAAGCACAGCTGTTCAAGGACCAGGCGTCGCTGCGCGATGCCCGTTTGAACTTGCAGCGCTTTACCACGCTGATTCCTTCCGGAAGTATTGCCCAGCAGCAGGTGGACACGCAGCAATCGTTGGTAGATCAGCTGGATGGCCAGGTGCGCACGGATCAGGCGCAGATCGACAACGCCAAGCTGCAGATTGTCTACTGCAACATCACGGCGCCATTCACCGGCCGTGTCGGGTTGCGGCAGGTGGATCCGGGAAATATTGTGCATGCGGCCGACACCAATCCGATGTTGATTCTCACGCAACTGCAGCCCATTGCGGTGATTTTCACGCTTCCCGAAGATCAGTTGCCGACGGTATCGCAGCACATGAAGAACTCGACGCTGCTGGTGGAAGCCTACAGCCGGGACAATGAGACCAAGCTAGCGACTGGCAAACTGCAGACGATTGATAACGAAATCGATCCGACGACGGGAACCGCCAAGCTGAAAGCCGTCTTCGACAACAAAGACAACCAGCTTTGGCCGAACCAGTTCGTAAATGCGAACCTGCTTCTCGAAACGCGGAAGAACAGCACGGTGTTTCCCGCGGCCGCGATACAGCGGGGTCCGCAGGGAACATTCGTCTATCTGGCGAAGCCTGACAAGACGGTTGAAGCGCGCACGGTGGCATTGTCGCTTACCCAAAACAATATTGCGGTCGTTACCAGCGGCGTTAACCCCGGGGACACAGTGGTGACCGACGGCCAGGACAAACTCCAGTCTGGCAGCACGATCGAGCCGCGGAACATGAGTCCGAGCAACACGCCGAGTGGAAAGAACGACGGCACCAGCGCAACTTCAGGAACTCCGGCTTCATGAGTCCTTCAAAATTATTCATTGTCCGGCCAGTGGCGACCACGCTGTTAATGGTGGGAGTGCTGCTGGTGGGGTGGGTTGCGTTCCTGCAACTGCCCGTCTCGGCTTTGCCCGAGGTCGATTACCCAACCATTCAGGTAGTAACGTTTTATCCGGGCGCGGATCCGGAGGTAATGGCATCGTCGGTGACTTCGCCGCTGGAGCGGCAGTTTGGGCAGGTTCCCGGGCTGACCCAGATGACCTCGACGAGTTCATACGGCAGTTCGGTTATCACGTTGCAGTTCGCGCTCGATCAGAACATCGATGTCGAAGAACAGCAGGTTCAGGCCGCAGTCAACGCGGCAGCAACGTTCCTGCCGGCGGATTTGCCGAATCCTCCGATTTACAACAAAGTAAACCCGGCCGATTCGCCGATTCTCACGCTGGCGATGAGTTCGGACTCGCTGGCCTTGTCCAAGGTAGAAGATCTTGCGGATACGGCTCTGGCGCAGAAAATTTCGCAGTTGCCGGGCGTAGGACTGGTTTCCATCAGCGGCGGACAGAAGCCCGCCGTGCGAGTTCAGGTGAACCCAACCGCGCTCGCTTCCTACGGGTTGAGTCTGGAAGATGTTCGCACGGCGCTGGCCGAGGCCAATGTGGATCAGGCCAAGGGCGTGATCGACGGAGCGCGCCAGTCCTACACCATCGGCGCAAACGACCAACTGTTCCTCGCCTCGCAGTACAAGCCGATCGTTGTCAGCTATCACAACGGAGCGCCGGTGCGGCTGAGCGATGTAGCCAATGTGTTCGATGGCACGGAAAACAATCTCCTGGCAGCCTGGATGAATCAGACTCCGGCGGTGATCGTCAACATCCAGCGCCAACCTGGGGCGAACATCATCAGCGTAGTCGACCGGATCAAGAAACTGCTGCCTCAGCTGCAAGCGTCGCTGCCCTCCGCGGTGAAGGTGCAGATCCTCACTGACCGGACCACCACCATCCGCGCCTCGGTGAAGGACGTTGAGTTCGAGCTGGCGTTGACCATTGTGCTGGTGGTCATCGTTATTTTCTTTTTCCTGCGAAACCTGCGGGCGACGTTCATTCCCAGTGTCGCGGTTCCTCTGTCGATCGTGGGAACGTTTGGCGTGATGTATCTGCTGGGCTACAGCCTGAACAACCTGACGCTTATGGCGCTGACCATTTCCACCGGGTTCGTGGTGGATGACGCCATCGTCATGATCGAGAACATCGACCGCTATCTTGAAGCGGGAGATTCGCCGCTGGATGCGGCGTTGAAGGGATCGGGACAAATAGGGTTCACCATTGTCTCGCTTACTGTGTCTCTCATTGCGGTGCTCATTCCACTGCTGTTCATGGGTGACATTGTGGGCCGGCTGTTCCGTGAGTTCGCAGTTACGCTGGCAGTGACCATTCTGGTGTCAGCGGGAGTTTCCCTGAGCTTGACCCCGATGATGTGCGCCAAGCTGCTTAAGCATCGCAAAGAGGGCGAAAAGGGACGTTTCTACGAAGTCACAGAAGACTATTACAACCGGGTGATTGCGTTTTACGGACGCACGGTGAAATGGGTGCTGAAACATCAAACGGCGACCCTGTTCGTGACCTTCGGAACCCTGGTTCTAACTCTGGTTCTGTACGTAGTTGTGCCAAAGGGATTCTTTCCGGTGCAGGATACGGGAGTGATTCTAGGAATTTCGGAAGCTCCGGACAATATTTCGTTTGATGCAATGTCCCGGCGCCAGCAGGAACTGGCGAAGGTGATTCTCCAGGATAAGGATGTGGAGAGCCTGTCCTCTTTTATCGGCGTGGACGGGACGAACACGACTCCCAACAGCGGGCGCATTCAGATCAACTTGAAGCCGCGCGATGAGCGCGACGGCGACGCCTCGAGCATTATTCGCCGACTGCAGCCTGCGCTTGCCAAGGTAAACGGAATCACGCTCTACATGCAGCCGGTGCAGGACTTGACCGTGGAAGATCGCGTAAGCCGGACCCAGTTTCAGTACTCCATTGAAGACGCCGACGCGCAAGAACTGGCGCAATGGACACCGAAGCTCGTGGATAAACTGAAAGCGGCACCGGAGCTGCGCGATGTCGCCACAGATCAGCTCAACGGCGGACTCAGAACGAATCTCGCAATCGACCGCGATACCGCGTCACGTCTGGGAATCCTGCCGCAGGCCATCGACAATACGCTCTACGACGCTTTCGGGCAGCGGCAGGTTTCCATCATCTTTACGCAGTTGAATCAGTACCACGTGGTGCTGGAAGTGCTGCCGTCGTTCGCCAAGACGCCCGACGCGATGAACGACGTGTACGTTCGACCGAGCAGCATCACACCGACCACTGGAGCTCCTACGGCTAATGCTGCCACGTCCACAACCAGCGGTACTCCGGTTCCGCTTTCAACGTTCATCACGATGCGGACGACGAACACAACCCTCGCGGTCAACCACCAGGGACAGTTCCCAGTGGTCACGCTGTCGTTCAACCTCGCACCCGGGACCTCGCTGGGCGATGCCACGAAAGCCATCGAGCAGATCGAGAAAGATATCCAGTTGCCGGCCAGCATTCACGCCTCGTTTCAGGGGACGGCCGCCGCATTTCAGAACTCGCTTTCGAGTGAACCGTTCCTGATTCTGGCTGCGATTATCACGGTGTACATCGTGCTAGGAGTGCTGTACGAAAGCTACATCCACCCCGTCACGATTCTCTCAACGTTGCCCTCGGCCGGGGTGGGCGCGATTCTGGCACTGATGATCACTGGGAACGATCTTACGGTAGTGGCTTTGATCGGCATCATCCTGTTGATCGGCATCGTAAAAAAGAACGCCATTATGATGATCGACTTCGCTCTGGAGGCGGAGCGCGAAGAACACAAGCCGCCGGAAGAAGCAATCTTTCAAGCATGCCTGCTACGATTCCGGCCGATCATGATGACGACCATGGCGGCCCTGCTCGGCGGTTTGCCGCTGGCATTGGGATCGGGAACAGGGGCGGAGTTGCGGCGGCCGCTGGGCATCACGATCGTGGGTGGTCTGATTCTCAGCCAGCTGCTGACGCTCTATACAACGCCGGTGGTTTATCTGTGGTTTGACCGGCTGGCACATCGATTTGAGAAGTACAGGATCGGGAATCCGATTCCACATGAGTTTCCGGCGGATTAGTTGTAGCGGCAGTTCGATAGCAAGGATGCGAACCAAACGCACCCGCCTCAGGATGACAGTCATTATCGGGATGACAGCTATTAAGCGATGAGTATTTCGGCTCCATTTATTCGGCGTCCCATCGGCACGTCGCTGCTGGCGGCAGCGCTGTTGCTCTCGGGGATTCTTGCCTTCAATTATCTTCCAGTGGCTTCGCTGCCGCGAGTGGATTTCCCGGTAATCAGCGTTGGCGCACAGCTGCCGGGCGCCGATCCGGAGACGATGGCTTCTGCCGTTGCCACGCCGCTGGAGCGGCAGTTCGGTCGCATCTCAGGCGTGAACCAGATGACATCGTCGAGCCAGCTGGGTTCGACCGGCATCGCACTGCAGTTTGATCTCAACCGGAACATTGATGCCGCAGCCCGCGATGTGCAAGCGGCCATCAATGCCGCTCGCAGCCAGCTTCCCGCCAACCTGCCGAGCAATCCAACTTATCGCAAAATCAACCCGGCGGACGCCCCGATCCTGATTCTGGCTCTGACCTCGGACACGATTCCAGTGGCACGTTTGTATGACGCGTCCGACTCGATTCTGGCGCAGAAGCTCGCGCAGGTGAATGGAGTGGGGCAGGTGTTCACGTACGGCTCGGCGCCGCCGGCGGTGAGAACCGAAGTGAATCCGATGCTGCTCAACAAGCTCGGAGTGGGCTTGGACACGGTGCGCAATGCGCTCAACCTGGCCAATGCTAATCAAGCCAAGGGACAAGTCTCGAACGGAACGATCTCGCAAGAGTTCACCGACAATGATCAGCTTTTTACCGCGGATGAGTACCGGCCGTTGATAGTCGCCTATCACAACGATGGCCCGGTGCGACTGGGGGACGTGGCGGATGTGCAGGACTCGGTGGCGGACGTGCACAACCTCGGCCTGGCCAATGGTAAACCGGGGGTTCTTGTTGTAATTTTCCGGCAGCCCGCCGCCAACGTCATCGAGACCGTGGACCGGGTACGCGCCCTGATGCCTTATCTTCAGTCCTCGATTTCTCCAGCCATCAAACTGCAAGTTGTCTCGGACCGAACGATTACGGTTCGTGCCTCGGTTAAAGATATTGAATCCACGCTGCTGATTTCGATCGTGCTGGTGATTCTGGTTGTGTTCGTGTTCTTGCGGACGGTGCGGGCGACGGTGATTCCCAGCATTGCCGTACCGCTTTCGCTGGTGGGCACTTTCGGCGGGATGTATCTGCTGGACTACAGCCTGGACAATCTGTCGCTCATGGCGCTGGCAATCTCCACCGGCTTCGTGGTGGATGACGCCATTGTGGTGCTGGAGAACATCACGCGCTACGTGGAGCAGGGGATGGACGCCATGCAGGCGGCGTTGAAGGGAGCGGCGGAAATCGGCTTCACCGTGCTCTCCATGAGCCTGTCACTTGTGGCAGTGTTCATCCCGCTGCTGATGATGGGTGGAATTGTGGGGCGGCTGTTTCGCGAGTTCGCGGTCACGCTCAGCATTGCGATCGCAGTCTCGCTCCTGGTGTCATTGACGACGACGCCGACGATGTGCGCCAAATTCCTGCGCCCTCCCACCGATAGCGGACACAATCGCTTTTACCGGGCCAGCGAGTGGGTCTTCGATAACATGCTGGCGACTTACAGCCATTCCCTGAAGTGGGTCCTGAAGCATCAGTTAGCGACATTCATCGTGACCCTTATGGTGGCCTGCCTGAGCGGATACCTTTACTACATCGTGCCCAAGGGCTTCTTCCCGCAGCAGGATACGGGGCGGCTCAATGGCGCGGTTCAGGCGGCACAGGACATCTCATTCCAGGCCATGAGCGGCAAGATGCAACAGTTCGTGCAAATCGTGCTCAAGGATCCTGCGGTCGACACGGCGGTGGGGTTCGCGGGTGGAGGCTCGGCGACCAATCAGGGCCGGTTCTTCGTGATGCTGAAGCCACTCGAGCGGCGCGGACAATGCAAGACTCCTCACTTCTGGAACCCCTGCTACGTTAGCGCCGACGACGTGATCAATCGATTGCGCGGTAAACTCGCGGTGGTTCCGGGAGCCACGCTGTTCCTGCAAACGCAGCAGGATCTGACAATTGGCGGGCGCTATGGGCAGGCGCAGTACCAGTACACGATACAAGGCGAGGACTTGAATGAACTCAACAACTGGGGCCCGTTGTTATTGCAGAAAATGCGCGGACTACAGGAATTGCGCGACGTGAATACCGACCAACAGGATAAAGGATTGCAGGCGCAACTGGTGATCGACCGGGACACCGCCAGCCGGTTGGGGGTTGCTGCGCAGGATATCGATAACGCGCTCTACGATGCCTTCGGACAGCGCCAGGTCTCGACGATGTACATGCCGCTGAATCAGTACCACGTGGTTATGGAAGTGGCGCCGGAGTTCCAACAGACGACCGAGGCTCTGCAGAATATTTATCTGCGCTCCAGCACCGGCGCGCCGATACCACTGGCAGCCTTCACGCACTTTACTCCGTCGAACATGCCTTTGGCGGTGAATCACCAGAGCCAGTTTCCATCGGTTACGATTTCATTTAACCTGGCTCCCGGAGTCGCGCTTGGACAGGCGACGCAAGCCATCGAAAAAGTCGAGAGTTCCATTGGCTTCCCTGCAACGATCCAGGCAAGTTTCCAGGGTACGGCCGCCGCCTTTAAGGATTCGCTCTCCAGCGAACTGGTGCTGATTATTACCGCACTGATAACCGTGTACATCGTGCTCGGCATGCTTTACGAAAGCTACATTCACCCGATCACGATTCTGTCCACGATTCCTTCGGCCGGAGTGGGTGCGCTTCTCGCGCTGCTGCTGACTCACAACGAACTCAATGTGATTGGGACTATCGGCATCATCCTGCTGATCGGGCTGGTGAAGAAGAATGCCATCATGATGATCGACGTGGCGCTCGAAGTGGAGCGCACGCAAGGAAAGAAGCCGGTCGAGGCCATCTACGACGCCTGCCTTCTGCGCTTCCGGCCGATCATGATGACGACCATGGCTGCTTTGTTGGGAGGCCTGCCCCTGGCCCTCGGGACGGGCACCGGTTCCGAACTACACCGTCCTCTCGGCATCACGATTGTGGGTGGACTGATTGTGAGCCAAGCGTTAACACTCTTCACTACGCCCGTCGTCTATGTGTATCTCGACCGCTTCCGACTCTGGTTGCGCGGCGGAGAAGCCGCGCCCCTGGTACAGGATTCTTCCGGTGCCCCCACACCGAGTCCGGCCCACTAAACGGATCGGGGCTTGAGAAGGGCGAATCGAAATACCCTCAAGTGAGCTGATTCGGACGGCCCCGACCATCCGCGTGCAACCCGTTTTCACCAGCCTCGCATCGCAAGAGTGGACGCAAAGGCCAAAAGCAAGCCGACTTCTGCTTTGTCTCAGACAATACGGACCGGCGCGGTTGGAGTGAGGGTAAGGTACAGCGCCCCTTTTTCCTGCCGGGGACCGTATGATAGAAGATATCTGGTTCGATGCCGAATTGTCCCGTCACCCGGTATTATTGTTCTTCGCTTTCAAATTCTCTCAGGAGTCACGGATGCTGCAGAAAGCACTGGTCCTGGTTCTCGTCCTTGCGGCTATTGCCGGTGGGGTGGGGTGCACTTCGTCGAGCCACTTTGTCTACGCGACTATTCCGGCCGCCAGTCAACTGGCGGTGTATCGGGAGGACCCCTTCTCCGGCACGCTGACGGAACTTTCAGGAACTCCGTACACCGTGGGTGACGGAGCGCACTCGGTGGTGATCCATCCGTCTGGAAAATTCTTGTACGTGGCGAATCCGGGGCAGCTCGAAGACGATATCTCCTTGTTCAACATCGCCAGCAACGGCACTTTGGCGGAGGTAGCGCCACGGACACCGACTGGAAGCAGTGCCACGCAGCCGGCACTTCTGGTGATGGACACCGCGGGCAATTATCTTTATGTGATGAATACACTGTCGGACAACATTTCGGTGTTCTCCATCGACAGCACCAGCGGCGCGCTCACGCAGATTCCCGAATCTCCGTTTTCGCTCGGAGGGCTGACGCCTCTCAATATGCGGCTGACGCCTTCCGGAGACCTTCTCTACGTCAGTGTCGCAGGTGGACAAGGCACAAGTAATATTGGATCGATCGAGGGCTTCAGCGTGAATGCAGGAGTCCTCCAAAATCTTGCACCCCCTTTTAATTTGGTCGGCGCCGACGGGGCCAATCCCAATGGACTCGCGATCGACCCGAGCGGCTCTTATCTTTACGTGGGGAATACGGGATCGAATTCGATCTCTATTTTCGCTATTAGTGCGACTAACACACCGACGGGCAGTTTGACAGAGGTCCAAGGCTCTCCGCTGGACGACATCTATAACGATCCGTTTTCGCTGCTCCTGGATCCCAAAGGGCAGTTCTTCTACGTGGCGAATCAAGGATCCAACAACGTTGCCGTCTATTCGATTAGCAACGGATTACCTGTGGCGCTTACTACTTCCACAAGCGCCTTCGCCTTCTCGACTGAAAGTAGTCCGAGTTTTTTGGTAGAGGACCCGAACGGAAACTATTTATTCGTGGGGAACCAGGGCGGCGCCGCGGGAATTCAGGCGTTTGGCGTTAACAGCGGCAACTTGAACCCTCTCATCACATACGGAGTGGGAAATACGCCGAGTTCGATTGCTGTGTTGCCCTAAATGAAACAAGCCATGCCTGCAGCCATGTAGACTAAGTGGGCGGAGCTGCCCCAGCAATCTGTCCCAGTGCCGCACACTGGACGAACCAACCAGAATAGGTTAGCTTGCTCAGGGCGGCTGCAGACGAACATCCGCCAGGCCGCCGCAGGGACAGGGCGGTTCACGAGTGATGGGGTGTCTTTGACAAGCCAGGACATACAAAAACCCCCAACTCTGCGACAATAAGTAATCCGGCGCGAGCCCCCCGTGTGCGACCAGCACGGACCAAACATCGAATCGGGAGGAGACCTCCTGAATTCGGTCGGCTTGGGGGTTGATTCCGCGCCGAGACTGAATCAGGACCCTGAATCCATGAGGATTGCCAGCGCGGCGAGCGCTTTCCCGAAGCATTACTACTCTCAGAAAGTTCTTCTCGAACGGCTCCAGGATTATTGGGGAGACCAACTCAAGAACCCTCTGTTGCTGGCGCGGCTGCACCGCAATGTGACGGTGGATGGCCGCTACCTCGCGATTCCCGCCGAGGAATACGTAGATATCAAGACCTGGGGCCAGGCCAATGACATCTGGATCAGAGTGGCGCAGGAGTTGGGGGAGCAAGCTCTCTGCCTGGCGCTGCACAATGCCGGATTGAAGCCCTCCGACTTGGGCTGCCTGCTCTTCACCACAGTTACTGGAGTCGCGAGCCCTTCCATCGACGCCCTCCTGATCAACCGCATGAAGCTGCCGGCCAATATTCGCCGCACTCCGATCTTTGGGCTGGGTTGCGTGGCAGGCGCTGCGGGAATTGCACGCGCCTCGGATTACGTTCGCGCATATCCAAAGCAGGCTGCGGCTTTGGTTTCGGTCGAGCTCTGTTCCCTCACCCTGCAGCGGGAAGATCTGTCGGTAGCCAACCTGATCTCTTCGGGACTATTCGCCGACGGGGCGGCTGCTGTCATTGTGACCGGTCCAGAGTTTGAATCTCCAGAGACTGAAATTTCGGGACCTAAGATCCTGGCCACGCGCTCGGTGTTCTACCCCAGCACTGAGGACATGATGGGCTGGAACATCTCCGAGAAAGGCTTCCGCATCATACTGTCAACAGAGGTCCCGACCCTGATCCGGGAGAACCTTGGCCGTGACGTGGACGCATTTCTGGCGGACAACGGACACAAGCGAAGCGATCTTAAGAGTTTCGTTCTCCACACCGGAGGACCGAAAGTGCTGGATGCTTCGGCAGACGCACTGGGATTGCACAATGGACAGCTGGATGCCTCCTGGGATTGCTTGCGCAAGGTGGGGAATCTCTCTTCGGCTTCTGTGCTGTGTGTGCTCGAAGACGTGATGAAAAACCGGCGCCCTGAGCCGGGCTCGTTGGGTCTGCTTGCCGCCATGGGACCCGGGTTTTGTTCCGAGCTTCTGCTTCTGCAATGGTGAGGTCGCGTCGTTGGAGAACTCGACAGATGTCTTTGTAATCGGCGGCGGCCCAGCCGGGCTGGCAGCGGCGATTGCCGCCCGCCAACAAGGCCTGCGCGTCGTGGTAGCAGACAGTGCCAAACCCCCAATCGACAAGGCCTGCGGCGAAGCGCTGATGCCGGACGCCATTACGGCGCTCGAGCTCCTGGGAGTCGCAGTGCCTGCCGCTGATGCCCGTCAGCTGCGAGGGGTACGTTTTCTCAGCTCGGGATTGTCCGCGGAGACGGTGTTCCCTTCGGGTGGGTTCGGGCTCTCGATTCGCCGAACCGCACTGCATCGCATCATGAGCGAACGAGCGGCCGCGCTGGGTGCCGATCTGCGTTGGCAGAGTACCGTCACGGGGATTTCCAACCAGGACGTTCAGCTGGGCGAGCACTCGATCCGGTCGCGGTGGATTGTGGGCGCCGATGGCGCCAGCTCACGCGTGCGCCGCTGGGCGAATCTCGACGGCCAGTCGCGGGCCAGCCTCCGCTACGCCTTTCGCCAGCATTACCGGGTGTCGCCCTGGACCGACTGCATGGAAATCTATTGGGGGAAGCACGTTCAGGGCTATGCCACAGCCGTGAGTAACGAACAAGTGTGTGTGGCGGTGGCTTCGCACGATCCCAGGCTTCGCCTGGAAGAATCTTTGCCGGCGTTTCCCGACCTCAATGCGCGGCTTCGAGGGGCAGAGGCGGTTTCTGTGGAAAGAGGATCCGTGTCAGCCAATCGCAAGCTGAAACACGTCTGGCGAGGTAATGTCGCGTTGATCGGCGATGCTTCCGGCACGGTCGATGCAATCACCGGCGAGGGTCTCGGCCTTGCCTTCAGCCAGGCTGTGGTTCTGGCCCGATGTTTCAAGTCTGGAAACCTCGCCCGTTACCAGGCCGCGCATCGGCGCCTGGCATTGCGCCCCCTGCTGATGGCGCGATTGATGCTTACGCTCGACGGGCATCCCGGCTTTCAGCAACGAACTCTTCGGGTTTTTCGCAGGCGCCCCGAAGTGTTTCGTAGATTGGTGGCTTTGCACGTGGGAAGTCTCTCGCCTTTTCTCCTCGCGCTCGACGGGCTCACCTTGGGATGGGGTCTGTTGACTGCCTAGCCGATGAAAGCAGCCCCCCAGGCATTTTTCGGGAAGCAAGTACCCAAAACATTACTGCGGCTGCTTTCCGTCATCGCATTTCTTGCGATTGCAGGTATCGATTCCGCCGCTCAGGATGCGGCATTTCAACTGGATCCTCAGCACACTGCCATCAGTTTCACGCTGAGCGATGCGCTACACACGGTCCGTGGAACATTCCATTTGAAGCGAGGTTCTCTTCGGCTTGATCCTGCCTCAGGCAAGCTCATGGGAGAAATCGTAGTGGACGCAAAGAGCGGCGAGAGCGGCAGCGGAATGCGTGACCGGAAAATGCAGCGGGAAGTCTTAGAGAGCGAGCGCTATCCAGAAATCGCCTTCCGTCCCGATCGCGTCGATGGAACTGTGTCGCAGCAAGGAAAGTCCTTAGTGCAGGTTCATGGAATCTTTTCCATCCACGGATCGGACCACGAACTAGCAGTCCCGGCTGAAGTCGAGGTGACCTCGGATCACTGGACCGCGACGCTTCACTTCGCGGTACCTTATGCGAATTGGGGCATGAAGAACCCAAGCACGCTGTTTTTGCGAGTCAGTGAGTCGGTCGACATTGACCTGACTGCCGCCGGAACCATCACCCGGCCTTGAGCCGACTTCGCGGAACCGTGAATCAATACCTATCCTGCGGAGAAATGCCTTTCCCTTCGGTGCATTCGTAGCATCGTCCTGCCGTCAGGTTCTTGAACTCTTCGGTTCTGCCACTGGGCCAGGTAATGACGACGCGCTCGACGCGATCGCGCTTCTCCAGGCCAAACGTAACCGGAAGTTCGGATTGTGACAGATAACTGGAGCCGCTTTTTACCATGCGTGACTGACTCAAGTCCCCAGAGACGATGTGGACGGTCGCTCCGATTGCATCGCGGTTCGACTTGGTGCCGACCAGCCGAAAACGAATGCTGCGGTTCCCGGCGAGTTGGTCGTTCCGATACAGGTAGGCGAGACCGTTATTTGTGGTCAGGAGCAGGTCGAGATCGCCATCGCGATCGAAGTCAGCATAGGCGAGTCCGCGTCCCACCTTCGGCTGCTCGAATCCGCCGCCGAGTTCCATGGCTATGTCGTGGAAACTTCTCTTACCATTGTTGAGAAACAGCAGCGGAGGCTGCGCATATCCCACGTTGCCGCGAATGTTGCGCACTGTTTCATCGATGTGGCCGTTGGCCACGGCAAGATCGAGCCATCCGTCGAGATTGGCATCGAGAAAAATGCATCCAAACCCCAGACTGTTCCTGGAAGCCAGGCCCACGCCCGCCTGGGCGGCGATGTCTTCGTACGTTTTCTCGCCGAATCTGTACAGGCCCATCATTTCGTTATCGAAGTTGGTAATGGCCACTCCGGAACGGCCAGAGTTCTCGAAATCAGCCACGTCAACCCCCATACCGGCTCGCGCCTTTCCCTCGCTGCTAAAAGCCAGCCCGGCTTCGACCGCGGCATCTTTGAAAGTGCCGTTGCGCTGGTTCCGATACAGTTTGTTCGGTTGAGTGTCGTTCGCCACGAGCAGATCGACCCAGCCGGTCCGGTCTTGATCGAGCATGGCAACACCAAGCGATTTGGAGCTGCTGTCGAAAATACCGCTGGAGGCGGTGACATCCTCGAAGGTGCCGTCGCCGCGATTATGAAATAGCCAGCAAGTCTCGCCGCGATACGCTTCTGGCGTGCAATAGGATTTGTGCTTGCCGTCGAGACTACAGAACACGTCGTGCTCGGGCGACCATTTCACGTAGTTGCAGACAAAAAGATCGAGCAGGCCGTCGCGGTCATAATCGAACCAGAGAGCGGAGGTGCTGAAGCCCAGGCGCTTCCCCAAGCCGCTGGCGTTGGTCACATCCACGAAAGATCCTTTGCCCGTATTGTGGAACAGCCGGTTCTGCCCCACACAGGTGATGAGAATGTCGGGGAATCCGTCGTTGTCATAGTCTCCGACAGCTACGCCCATGCCATACACTTCAACATCCAGGCCGGCTCGCGAAGTAACGTCGGCGAAAGAGCCTTTTCCGTTGTTGTGATAAAGGCGCAGCGTGGAGGACCGTTGCTTGTGGCCGGGCCAATCCATGCCGTTGATCAAAAGAATGTCCTGCCAGCCGTCGCGGTCGTAGTCAAGGAAGGCGCAGCCGGAACCCAGAGTTTCCGGCAGGAATTTCCCGCCGAAGGCGCCACTGTTGTGCTGGAACTGAATGCCGGCACTCGAGGTTACATCAACAAATCGAAAACCGGACGAAGCCGCCGCAACAGAAGCCGTACCCAGAGCCGGCAGCGGCAACTGTGACACTGAGGCCAGCCCCGCAATACCCTGCAGAAAGGATCTACGATTCACGGAACGTTTACCAGACCCGAACGAATGGCATAAACCACAAGCTCGGCAGTCTTGTGGATACCGAGAGCATTCATGATGTTGGCACGATGAACCGCAACCGTGTTGGCGCTGAGATCAAGCGACGTGGCAATTTCCTTGTTCGACTTTCCACCGACGATCATCTGCAAAACTTCGAGTTCGCGCGGGGTCAGTCCACCGCTGCGCTCGCCTTTAAGCGCCGAGTGTTGCTCCACCTGAGGATCAAAGATCGTTTCTCCTGCAGCAACACGTCTCACGGCCGGCCCGAGTTCCAGGTTGATGGCGTTCTTCAGAATGTATCCCTTGGCGCCGGCCTCGGTCGCCTGCCGCACCCAGGTGTTTTCCGAATGCATGCTGAGCATAAGCACGGCGGTCTGGGGTGAATCTTTTAGAATGTGCCGAGTTGCGTCAAGGCCGTTCATTTTGGGCAACGCGCAGTCCATCACGACGACTTGCGGCTTCAACTCGCGGGCCAGCTTGATGGCTTCTTCACCGTCGCCGGCTTCGCCGACGACAACCATATCTGGTTCATCCTCCAGCATGCGCCGAAAGCCCCGCCGGACCAGGCTGTGGTCATCGACCAGCAATACGGTGATCTTCTTCGTCATAATTTATCTTTAACGTCTTATCTTTTCTTAGCCCCGATCTTTATTCGGCGACTCAATCTTCTCGCGGGGCACACTCAGGTGCAACAACGTGCCACCCGCAGAGGGAGCGGAAAAGACAATGCGCCCGCCCAGCAATTCCGAACGCTCGCGCATGGCGACCAGTCCAATTCCTTGCTTCGCAGGCCGCTCGTTGAGGCCTACTCCGTGATCTTCCACCTCCAACTCCAAGGTTGCAGATTCAAAAAGCAATCGCACCCAAGCCTGCTTCGCGCCAGAGTGACGCGCAACGTTGTTCAACGCTTCCTGAAGCACGCGGTAGATTTGCACCGCCGCACTCCCATTCACATCGAACGGCGTGCCCGTCTTCTCATAGGATATGGCAATTCCGGTCTGCCTTTCCACGGTCGGGATGTACCAATCGAGTGTAGTCTCCAGTCCAGCCTCATCCAGCATGACGGGATGCAGTACCTGGGAAAGACTTCTGACCCGATCCAGCGTGTCCTGGGCGATTTGGCGGACTTCCTGTAAGTCGGCACGCAACGACGAACCCTCCGGAGCGTGCGCTCCGGCGCGGCCGAGCATCGACCCCATTGCCGTCAGAATCTGGCCAAATTCGTCGTGCAACTCGCGCGAAATGTAGCGCAGCGTTGACTCCTGGGTTGCGATCAGTTTCTGCGCGAGTTCGCTGCGCCGCTCTGAAAGCTCAGCCATGCGCGCAAACAGCTGGCGGTTCCACCGGATCATGGAGAATCCTGTTAATAGGATCGCGGCCAGCGTCGCGACCAGGAATACATAGACTTGGCGCTGCACCCGGTCATAGATCTCGACAATTCGTTGTGCCGCCAGTTCTTCATTCTCGCTGTTCTGCACCAATAGCCGGGCGACAGCCGTGCTCAACGCGGCTTGCCGCGCCTGCAGCGAGAGCTGAATCTGTGCCCTCGCCTCCTTTCCATGGCCCGAGCCCGCCAGCGCAAAGACGCGGTCGACGGCATCCCAGAACTGAGCCAGCGAACTGCTGAGCGAAGCGCTCTGCTCGATTGTCCGGCTCGTCGGGGCCAGCCCGGCTTCCAGACGCATGGCATCATCCAAGTCAGTGTGGATACGCTGGAACTGCGCCGACCAGGCCGTGAGTGGATACGGCTCGTCGTTGTCGATCATGTCGCGCATGGCGACTGCGAGCAGGTTCAGATCGTTCTGGATGCGCAGCAACTGCAGGGAATCTTTGCGGTTGCGGTCGATCAACTCGCCCTGGAGCTTGCGCAAGCCTGCTACTTGCCAGGTGATGTAAGCGGAGTACACCACGACCGCTGCGACGGTGACGACAAGGCCGAGCAACAGGCCCAGGGTTGGAGAGCGCTCCGAGGAAGACGGGCGTGACACGCCCCGAGGATACAACGGCTGCCCCAAGCATGTCACAATGCAGTAATAATGAAGCCAACTCAGGCCTGACGGAGTCCAATTAAAGATTGAGTACCGACCCTAAACAGCCGCCGAAACCCCCGAAAGTCCAAAGACTCAAGGCCGTTCTGCCGGAGGTGTGGAAGCTAATGCGCCCGCGGCGCTGGCTGCTGGCGCTCGGCTTCGTGTTGATGATAATCAACCGCGTCGCGGCGCTGGTGTTGCCGTATTCCAGCAAGTTCTTGCTCGATACCGTCATCCTCCATCATCACATGGATCAGCTGCGTAAGTTGGTTCTTGCGGTGCTGGCAGCGACGCTGCTTCAGGGCATTACCTCTTTCTCCCTGACGCAGTTGCTATCGAAGGCAGCACAGCGCCTGATCACGGAATTGCGCCAACAGGTGCAAGTCCACATTTCCCGATTGCCGGTCGCCTTCTATGATGGCAACAAGATTGGCAACATGGTGGCACGCATCATGAGCGACGTGGAGGGCGTGCGGAACCTCCTGGGCACAGGCCTGGTGGACTTCGTTGGAGGACTGCTTACCTCTGGAATTGCACTCGTTATATTGTTCCGCACCAGCCCGCAAATGACGTTGATCGCACTCGGGTCGTTGGTGTGTTTCGCGGTAGCGCTGAACAAGGCCTTCGCGATCCTCCGCCCCATTTTCCGCGAGCGCAGCAAGATTAATGCCGAGGTCACGGGCCGGCTTACGGAATCGCTGGGCGGCGTGCGTGTGATCAAGGGATATCACGCCGAAGAGCGTGAAGAGAAAGTCTTCGCTATGGGCGTGCACCGCCTCTTGGATAATGTGATGCGCACGCTCACCGCTACGTCGGTCATGAGCCTTTCGGCCAGCGTGCTGCTTGGAAGTGTGGGGGCGGTCACGATGTACGTAGGCGCGCACCAGATCGCCGCAGGCACTCTGACACCCGGCGGTTTCTTCCTCTACACGATGATGCTCGGGTTTCTGGTTGCGCCCATCATGCAGATCGTCGGCATCGGAACTCAGCTGACCGAGGCATTAGCCGGACTCGAGCGGACCCAGGAAATTATGCGGGAGCGGCCGGAAGATCAGGACCCGAGGCGCAACATCGCGCTGGGCGACATTCGCGGCACGGTGGAGTTTGACGATGTAAGCTTCAGCTACGATGGCATTCACGAGGTGCTGCATGATATCTCCTTCCGCGCGGAACCCGGAACAGTTACGGCGCTGGTTGGTTCGTCCGGGTCGGGAAAATCCACGACCATCGGCCTGATCTCTGCCTTTTACGTGCCCACGAAAGGAAAAATTCTCGTGGATGGCACGGACTTGAGCACCGTTCGCTTGGATTCCTACCGAACCCGTCTCGGAGTCGTGTTGCAGGAATCATTTCTGTTTGATGGAACGATTCGGGAGAACGTGCTGTTTTCGCGACCTGATGCGAGCGAGGAAGAGTTTCTGCGTGCTTGCAGAATCGCCCGCGTGGATGAGTTCGCCGAATCTTTTGCGGACAGGTATGACACTGTGGTCGGCGAACGCGGCGTGAAGCTCTCGGGCGGCCAACGGCAGCGGATCTCGATCGCCCGCGCCATTCTCGCCGAGCCGCGGATTCTGATTCTCGACGAGGCAACTTCCAGTCTCGACTCGGAATCGGAACAGATGATCCAGCACGGACTCTCTTATCTCATGCAAGGCCGGACCACGTTTGTGATCGCACACCGGCTTTCGACTATCCGCCGCGCTGACCAGATTCTGGTGATGGAGCAGGGACGAATCGTGGAGCGAGGCACGCACGAACAACTCTATGACGCGCAAGGCCGCTACTACGATCTCTATACTCGGCAGCAGGGCGTGGAGCATAACTTGTTTCTCGCACCGGGCGAGGGAGACAAGCTGGAAGAACCCGGCGACGGGAACGGCGGCTCCGTACCGGTGAGCAACGGCGATGCGAAGGCCGCTGATGCATTGCGGGTGCTCAGGGGAGAGGTCCGCTAGGCTTATGAGCAGCGCGCCGGGATTCCCGCAGAACCGTGCTCCTGCGATTCGTGCGGAACAGCTTTGCCGGCATTACCGCATGGGCGAGACGCTCATCCGAGCCGTGGACGGCGTAACCCTTAACGTGCGCACCGGCGAATTCGTTGCTCTGCTGGGCAGTTCGGGCTCCGGAAAATCTTCGGTATTGAATCTGATCGCCGGGCTGGACCGTCCAACCTCGGGCAGCGTGATTGTCCAGGAGCGCGACCTCGCGCAACTGTCACGGGAGGATCTGGCTAGATATCGGCTGCACACGGTTGGGATGGTTTTTCAGTCGTTCAACCTGATCGCCAGCATGACGCTCACGGAAAACGTGGAGCTGCCAATGCGCTTTGCCGAGGTCGATCGCGAGAAACGTGGAAATCTGGCGCGGGAAGCTTTGGCGAGAGTTGGGCTGCTGGCACGTATGAACCACAGGCCCAGCGAGCTCTCCGGCGGGGAACAACAACGCGCCGCGTTGGCCCGGGCACTCATCAACCGCCCGCAGCTGTTGCTCGCTGACGAGCCTACGGGCAATCTCGACAGCCATACCGGAACTGAAATCATGAACATGGTCCGCGAGTTCAACCAGCAATTGCGAATGACGGTCGTCATGGTGACGCATGAACGCGCGCTAGCTGAGCGCTACGCTCAGCGACTCATCTTTCTGGCAGACGGCAAGCTGGTCGGTGATGATTCGAATTCGACCGTGGCCGCGAAAGCCGGGACACATGCAAGTGCGGAGGGAGAACGGCGATGAAGCTTCCCGACCTGACAGAACTCGCCGTGCGCAACCTACGCGAATCTGTTTTGCGAAATTCGCTGACCACTATCGGCATCTCGGTGGGTGTGGCGTCACTGGTCGCGATGCTTTCTCTGGGGATAGGACTGCAACAGCTCGCGTCGCGCCGTCTGATGAAGTCCGGATTGTTCGATACGGTGGTGGTTACCTCACGGCGCGATCTGCGCAACTTCAACCGCGAAGAAGAACGCAGCGGGCCTGCCCCAGGTGAAAGCCGGATTCTCGACGAGCCTACCCGCCGCGAAATTGAGCGCTTGCCTAATGTACTGGAAGCCTATCCTGACATCCGGTTTATCACCGAGTTGCGCTTCGAAGATAAGCCGCATTTGACCATGGTTGCGGCGCTGCCTCCTTCAGCCCAATCAAACGATGCGTTCGATGCGGTGCAGGGACATTTCTTTTCGACCGATATCGCGCCAGAAGTGATTCTTCAGAAGACTTTCGCCGAGGAACTCCTGGGAAAAACGCCCAGGGTGGGCATCGATGAAACCAACGTGGCAGAACTGGCCGCTCCGCTTCTGGGCAAGGAATTGACCATGCGCTATGCCCAGCGGGAGACGACAGAAGCGGCGGGTTCGAAGGCCACGAATGACAGTTCCAAGGCTCCTGCGGATCGGAGTCTCGCCGGCGCTGCCTATTCCGTGGTCTCGCGCGAGCAGAAGCTAAAGATTGTCGGGGTCGCCGATCTCGATCCCGAGAGCATGCGCGGGCCTACCCGGGCGCGGGTTTTTCTCCCGCTCAAGCTGGCCGAGAGTCTGCACGTGATGCAACCGACAGACTTGCGGGAAATTTCTCGGTCTGCGAATGATGAGCCGGTCTATTCCTCGGTGAGTGTGCGAGTGAAAAGCCCTAGTCAAATACAGGCCGTGGAAGACACGGTCAAGAAGATGGGCTTCAATACCTTCTCCATACTTGACGCCAGCCGCAGCGTGCAACAATTCTTCAAGGTGCTGGACGTGTTTCTCGGAATCTTCGGCAGCCTCGCCCTGGCAGTCGCTTTCATCGGGATCGTAAATACGCTGGTGATGGCCATTCTCGAACGTCGCCGCGAAATTGGCATCATGAAGGCGATTGGCGCCAGCGATGGCGACATCCGGAAGCTCTTCTTCGCGGAAGCGGGCGCGATGGGAGTTCTCGGCGGCATCGTCGGGGTCGCTCTAGGTTGGGCGATCGGCCAGGTCATCAACCTGGGAACGAATATTTACCTCAAGCGTCAGTCTTTTCCACCAGAGCACTTCTGGGCAGTACCGTGGTGGCTGGTGGCGTTCGCCGTGGTTTTTTCTTTCCTCGTGAGTCTGGCAGCGGGCCTTTACCCGGCGGGTCGCGCGGCCCGGCTTGATCCTGTGCAGGCCTTACGCTACGAGTAAACTAAAAATCGATGGATCGCCGTTTCGCAATCATCCTGCTGTTGGCGCTGTCTGCTTCGCTTCCCGCCCGCGCCCAGAGCCGTATCGACTGCAACGCGCTGAACAGCCGGATCCTGAAACATCCAGTCCACTACTGCGTTTATCTTCCCGCCGGCTATGACGCCGGCGCAGCCACGCATCCTCCGCGAAGTTATCCAGTGCTTTACTTCCTGCACGGCCTGGGTGACAACGAGAGAACTCTTTTTAACAGTGGCGGGTGGACGCTGCTCGACGATCTTCGGCAGCAGCACAAAATAGGAGAATTTCTAATTGTCGCTCCAGAAGGCGGGCGAACCTTCTATATCAATTCTGCCGACGGGTCGGTGCGCTACAGCGACTTTTTTCTGCAGGAATTCATCCCGTTGATCGAAGGCAAATACCGTGTCGGCAAGGGTCGCGGTAATCGAGCGATTAGTGGCATCTCCATGGGCGGCTATGGGGCGCTGCGATTTGCCTTCTCACATCCCGAGATGTTTTCGGCAGTCAGTGCACAAAGCGCGGCGCTGATCACCGAATCTCCTCAAGAACTCGACACTGCGGCTCGCTCCGGCGCTCCACTAGGAAAGTTGCTGGCGACAGTCTTCGGAAGCCCAATCGAGGTCGCACACTGGAAGGAGAATAGTCCATTCGTTCTCGCGAACAGGAACCAAGCGGCCCTGCGACGGATGGCCATCTATTTCAACTGTGGTCAGAACGACAACTACGGCTTTGAAAAGGGCGCCGCCTCCCTACACGAACAACTGCAGAAGGAAAAGGTAGAACATGAATACCATCCGTATCCCGGCGACCACAGCTTCTCCTACTTCCTGGATCACTTCGCTGAAGTTATGGAGTTTCATTCCCGGGCATTTGGACCTCGATGAGCAGGTTTGCCCTACGAAAGAACTGTAGTAAAACTGTATTACCGGAGAGGTGGCCGAGTGGTTGATGGCTCCGGTCTTGAAAACCGGCATACCCGAAAGGGTATCAGGGGTTCGAATCCCTTCCTCTCCGCCAGCAAGTCTTCACTGCAGAGAAACTGCGCCGCCCTTTCCCTCGAAATACGCGAAAGATGCCCTCGCGATACTTCCTCCGCAAACCGGACTGCAGAAAACGGACTGCTCGGCAGAGACGACCATCACGACCCGGCTTTTCTCCGGAGGGCACACATGCAGTCCGGTTTTGGGGTGCCTTGGCAAGCGCGGAGGCAACTTTCTGGTTCACTTGCCGGAGGGAACGACTCGTCGCTCAAGCGGATGGGTGTGGCGAAAGGTGCCGGATGACATTCTTAGCTACTTGGGCGTCGGCTTAAATTTGAGCGCACGGCGTTCTTCCGCCACCGCTGGTTCTTTGTACAGGTCAGTTCTTTTTCGGTGATAGAGGAGGATGAATGGCGCAGGTATGGTTAGTCACCGGCAGCTCTCGTGGTCTGGGTCGTGCAATTGTTGAAGCAGGCCTCGCTGCGGGCAATAAAGTGTTGGCGACAGCACGGGACATTAAGTCGCTGGCTGATCTCTCGGAACGATATGGAGATCAGGTCAAGCTCTTCGCAATGGATGTGACTGACGAAGCAGCAGCGGCAAACGCGGTAATGGCAGCGGTCGATGTATTTAGCTCGCTGGATGTGGTCATTAACAATGCGGGATACGGCAATCTTTCGTCCGTCGAAGATACGCCTCTATCGGAATTCCGGGCACAGATCGAAACGAACCTCTTTGGAACGATTATTGTGACGAAGGCAGCTCTCAGTTATTTTCGCGAAAAGAAAGCAGGCCAGTTCATTCAGTTTTCATCGGTGGGCGGAAGGATTGGCCCTCCGGGACGTGGGCCTTACTCGGCGGCGAAGTGGGGTGTCGAAGGCTTCTCCGAGGTGCTTTCGCGCGAAGTGGCACCGCTCGGCATCAAGGTCACCATCGTTGAACCCGGTGGCTTTCGCACAGACTTCGCGGGCAGTTCCACCCAACTTAGCGAAGGCCATCCTGAATACGATTCGACGGTTGGAGCTACCGCAAGATTTCAGCGGAACTACAACGGCAAGCAGCCTGGTGACCCCAAAAAGGCAGCTCAGGCGATCATCCAGTTGACGCAAGAACGGAACCCTCCGTTGCGACTGTTGCTCGGCAGCGATGCGTACGCCGCCGCGGAGAAGAATGATCTTGCGCGATTAGAGGAAGCACGAATCTGGAAGAAACTCAGCGTCTCCACCGATTTTGAGACGAAGTGAAGAAGCAGCAAATATTAAGCAGGAGAATCCGAACCGCGCCAGGGTAGTTAATGGTTCGACTCGGCCTGGATTCTTTCCTTCTTCGTCTCACTTGAGGATCAG
>DATHMS010000218.1:0-7111 GCA_035486795.1 Candidatus Sulfotelmatobacter sp.
CGCCCGACTCATACTGGTTCAGCAAGCGGCGTAATTCATCAATTTCCTCGCGTGACGCTTTGCGCCCGGCCAGGGCGTGCATCATGAGCTGGCTGGCGGAACCTTCGAAGACGCGTTGCAGCATGTCCCCGGCAAGCTGGCGCTTGGTCTGCTCGGCGGGCAGGCATGCTTCATAGACGTGCGCCCTTTGGGTTTCGTTTCGGCGAACCGTGCCTTTTACGGTCATTATCTGAAGAAACTTCAGGACACTGGTGTAGCCCATGGCCCTTGTTACCTTCAAAGAGTCGTGCACTTCTCGTACGGTCGAGGGGCCTCGTGTCCAAAGAACACGGAGAATTTCCAGCTCCGACGCTGTAGGTTTCTGAGGGGGCTGCTTCATGGAAGGTGAACATACTACGAAATCATTCGTAGTGTCAACGAAAATCTTCGTAGACCGGAGCAGTGATTAGTGGCCAGTGGTCAGTGGCCAGTCACCGTACCGGCTGCGGTTTTACTCACCACGGATAACGGGTCACTGTCCACTGCTTTACGACCGCAACAAATTTCTTGCGATGAACAGAACGTTGGCCGGACGCTCGCCCAGCCGCCGCATGAAGTAGGGATACCACTCGCTGCCGAAGGGAATGTAGATGCGGACGCGCCAGCCGTCGTGTGCCAGCTTGCGCTGCAGGTCGCGGCGGATGCCGTAGAGCATTTGGAACTCGAACGAGTCGCGGGAAAGTTTTTCGCGAATGGCGAAGGCCTGGGCTTGCTGAATGATGTTCTCGTCATGGGTGGCCAGGCCGTGGTAGATGCCACTTTTCATCAGGATCTTCATCAGCTTGACATAGTTGGCATCAACGTCGGACTTGAGGGGAAAGGCGATCTCGGCGGGCTCTTTGTAGGCGCCTTTGCAGAGGCGAATGCGGATACGCTCGGCCAGAAGTTTTTCGATGTCGCTCTCAGAGCGTCTCAGGTACGACTGGATGACGGTGCCGACGGCGTTGGCGTTTCCCGGCATGGCATGAAGTTCGTGGACGAAATCGAGCGTGCGCTGAGTGTAGGGCGAGCCTTCCATGTCAACGCGCACAAAGCCGGGAGGGTCCATGGCCGCGGCCTTGGCGACTAGTCCGCTGACGATCTCGCGGGCCAGCTTCTCGTCTACATCGAGCCCCATGTGAGTCAGTTTGAGGCTGATATTGGCGTTGAGCTGGTAAGTGGCGATGGCGTCGAGAATCTGGCGGTAAAGCTGAGCACTGTGCTGGGCTTCGTCGGAATTGGTGACATTTTCGCCGAGGTTGTCGATGCTCACGCTCATGCTCGCGCGGTTGATGGCTTGGGTCGCGCGGATGGCATCGGCAATCTCAGTACCGGCAACGAAGCGATTGGAGAGGCGGCGGCCGAGCGAAGAACTCTCGGCAAAAGTGCGTAAAGATGCATTTTCAGACAGACGGACAAAGAAAGTTCTTAACATTCCGCACCCAGAAAAGTATCTGCCGGAACCGATGAATAGATGAAGAGCACAGAACGTTGTATCACAACGGAGGCGCACGGCTGCCCGAGCGGCGGCCAAAATTGTCGACGCACAAGGCGGTTTGGAGAAGATGGCTGGCGGATGCTAAGGAGTGAACCGGAGTTCAACCGCCTCGTGAGTTTCGTGAGAAGTGGCCTCCCACTTCCACTGGCGCAGAGCGTACTGAGCAGCTTGCGCAAGCAAGGGATGCCCGCCCTTGACCTCTATGGACGTTACCTTCCCATTGGGAGCAACCAGCACGTCGGCCCGAACGACGCCCTCGATTTTCATGGAGCGGGCGAGTGCCGGATACTCCGGCATCACCTTGGTCACGATCTTGCGGGTCGCGGTCGAAGCTTCCTGCGCGGGGGCGTAGTTGGGAGCGAACAGCAGTATCGGTAATAGGATGAATAAGGCAACCGAGACGCGGCTTTTCATTTGGGGTAAGTTGTCGTATTCAGAATCGGTACGCAATGAGAATAAGAGAGATCTAACCTGAGGCGTAGATTACCTCGGTAATGCAGCCAACTGGATGCTTCAGGGAAAGGTACGCTGCAGGTCGGTCTGCGCGTCACGATGCTTTTTAACGGTTCAGGCGCCGTGTTCTTCCAGGAACTTCTCGACCTCAATGGCCGCCATGCAGCCGGTTCCGGCGGCGGTGATGGCCTGGCGGTAGCGCCGGTCCTGCACATCGCCGCAGGCAAAGACGCCGTGGACGCGCGTGAGCACGTAGTTGTGGGTCTTGAGATAGCCGTCGGCGTCGGTTTCGAGCTGGCCATCGAACATTTTCGCGTTAGGTTCGTGCCCGATCCCGAGGAACAGAGCGCTGGTGGGGAAGTCCCAGACTTTGCCGGTCTTCAAGTTTCGGAGCTTGAGGCCGGTGACCTCTTGTTTGTCGTGACCGTAGACATCTTCGACGACGGTGTCGGTGAGGAACTCGATCTTCGGGTTGTTCTTGGCGCGATCGAGCATGATCTTCGAGGCGCGAAAGCTGTCGCGGCGGTGGATGATCGTAACCTTGGTGGCAAAGCGGGTAAGGAAAAGCGCCTCCTCCATTGCGGAATCGCCACCGCCGATTACTACGATTTCCTTTCCTGAGAAAAAGAAGCCATCGCAGGTCGCGCAGGAAGAGACGCCGTGGCCGATTAGCTTCTGTTCGTTGGGCAAGCCAAGCCAGCGAGCGGAAGCTCCGCTGGCGATGATGAGCGCTTTGGTGTGCACCTGTTGCTTGCCGAGATGAAGCAGAAAAGGACGCCGGCTAAGGTCGGCGCTGCTGAGGTGCCCCACGCGGTATTCAGCGCCGAAGCGTTCCGCCTGCTTACGCATGTTCTCGACCAGTTGCGGCCCCATGATGCCTTCGGGAAAGCCGGGGAAATTCTCTACCAGCGTGGTCAGGGAAAGCTGGCCGCCGGGCTCGTGGCCCTCGATTAAAAGAGGCTTCAGATTGGCGCGCGCGGTGTAGAGGGCGGCCGTGTGTCCGGCACATCCGGAGCCGATGATGACGACGTTGCGGGTTTCGCTCATGATTGGATAGCAGTTAGATTACTGGTTTCAGATTTCGATGCATTGCTCGCAGCGGCTGCAAAAAAAGAAATCTCTGCCACAGAGGACACAGGGAAGTTCTTCTTCATTTTTTCTCTTCAGATGGAGTTGCGGCCGGCTTGGCGGATTTCGGTTTTGCCGGCGCCTTTGATCCAGCGCCCGGGATCTGGGCCAGTTCCGCGGGCACGGTGCGGCGAACGCCGAGCAGGCCGCGGTAGTTGGCCAGCACCTGGGAAGCGCTCCTGAAGAGCGGATCGTAGGCGCTCTGGTCCGGCGGCGGTCCATTTTCCGATCCCGTGCAGCGGGCCAGCGCGATGGATGACTTGCCGAAACGCTCGAGCCGGATGCGGCTGGCCGGAGTGTTGGCCGTGACCATAGCTTCAGCGCTGCTGATCGCCGATGCACTGTCTTCCATGGACACCTGAATCAGGTCTTTGGGATCGCGCACGTGCAGTACCAGGGTCTCGACCATGTTTTGACCATCATTGCTGAAGGAGTATTGCACGCTGGAGAAAAGAGCCTGCACGGAGAATTCGCGGCGAATCCGAACGTAACTGGCGACCGACGGCTCATCGGATATTTTTGTGCCGCTTCCGGGCTGAAGGAAGTTCGGTGCTTCACTTAGCGTGGAGCGGCCGTGGGAGATTTCGAAGTCAGCGCTGAAAAGCGGCTCCTTCGGAACGCGGGCCAGAGCGGCAGCGATTTCCTTTTGTTCCTCGGCGGATGGCGTGCAAACGTTCAACATGTTCACTTTCACTTGCGGTTGGGTCGAGGGAGCCTCGGCTGCCTGCTGAGATACGGCGGGAAGAGTCAGCAGAAGGCTGGCCAAGGTCAAAATGAGTTTTGAGATCACGCCAGAATTCTAAATGATGTGTGCGCAACCGGCTAAGAAGCTTTTTCACTACGAAGGCACAGAGACAGGGAGTCTTCTTGATTCTCGATCTCTGTGCCTCCGTGTGATAAGGTCCTCGGACCTCAGAGAATTTTGCCAAGTCCGCCGGGACGATTAGAATTCAGGCATGGCGAATTTGACGCTTGTTTACGGGATGCGGCTATTGCCCTCCGAAGATGTAGCGGAAGTGGGCGAGGCTCCGGTGAAGCTTACCAACGGACGTGAGGCGCACGTCACCATGCACGTGCTCGAAGGCAGCAAGGATCAGATCGAGAAGCAATTGCGCACCAGCCTGGAGGCATTCTTCGACCTGTATCCGGAGATCTAGCATTTCCGGCGAAATGAGATCATGAAGCAGTTTTATTCGAGATTGCGCGGGAGAATGCTGGCGGCGGATTTGTGGCCGCAGGGCTGGATCGCGCGCGGAGCCTGCTATTCGCTGGGCTTCGCCCTGGGGCTCCTCGTCCTCCAGATGCTGCTGAAGCTGCTCGCACCGGCGGCAGCGGACAGTATTGGAGGTTGGGTTAAGTTCCTGGTTTTCGATGCCGCTCTGCTGTTTTCCATTCTCGCCTTCCGCTGGCTGAAACGAAAACTTCTGTGGCGTTTGCGCAACCGGCTGATCGTCACTTACGTCTTCATCGGCGTCATTCCCGCCGTGCTGCTGGTGGCGATGACATTCATCACCCTGTATGGGCTGGCCGGACAGTTCGCTGTTTTCCTTGTAACTTCGGAGATCAACTCCCAGTTGCGCAGTTTGGAAGCCGTGAATGCGGCAGTCGGCAACGAATTGGCAGCACGATTGGAGCGCGGCGACAACCCCACAGCCGAGTCACTGGCCGGACTAAAGAAGCGGGATGCGGCCTGGGGACGGCGGCGCACGTGCGCCTGGCATGGCGATAAACTTTTGCCGCTGGATGATGAATCCAAAGTCTCCCCGCTGTCACTCCCTGCCTTTGTGAAAGGAGGGCTACGCGAAATCACGCGCGACCAGGATGGGCTGCATCTGCGTGTGGTGACGCTGCTTTCCGTGGGATCGAAAACCCTAACCATCGTCACCAGCGAGCCGTTTGATAAGGAGTTGCTGGGAAAGATTGCGGCGGACATGGGCGAAATCACCTTGCTGGACGATTCAAGAATCCCGCGAGCGAATCAGAGCGGAGCGAAGGACTTGGCGCAGCCGACCAGCAAGTCAACGAATGCCGAGACGAACAAAGGCGGAATTGTCATCCGCGAGATTAATGTTAAGAACGGAGCAACCGTAGATTTGCGTCCCAGTCCCACCTTAACCGTGGGCTCAGTACCGGCGGCGGCGGGCAGCATGGATCGTGAAGTGACGTTCTTCGCGCCGCTGCGGGTGCTGAACTGGGAAACCGGAGCGCACGAACCGACCGGTGCTTTAGTGGTGCAGGTACGCACTCGTCCTTCGGTGCTCTACGGCCACTTGTTCGCGGCGCTCGGGGAATTTGTTCGTGGCGTGGAATACATTCTGCTCGGCATCCTCATCTTTTTTGCGGTTATTGAGATCATTGCCTTGATTATCGGCACGCGCATGACGCGCACCGTCACGGGTGCGGTTGCGCAGCTCGATGATGCTACCAAGCATGTGGATCGCGGCGACTTCAGCCATCGCATTCCGGTCAAGTCCGAGGACCAGTTGGCGCAGCTCTCGCTGTCGTTCAATTCCATGACGGAGTCGATCGAGAAGCTGATTCAAGAGCAGAAGGAAAAGCAGCGGCTGGAAGGCGAACTGGCGATTGCGCAGGAAGTGCAGGCACAACTGTTTCCCCGGCAGGTTACGGAACTGGAGTCGCTCGAAGTGCATGGCTTCTGCCGCCCGGCGCGCACCGTGAGCGGCGACTACTACGACTTTTTGACGGCCAGTTCCCACAAGCTGATTCTCGCGGTGGGCGATATCAGCGGGAAGGGAATTTCGGCGGCGCTGTTGATGGCAACTATCCACTCGGCGGTGCGTGCCTATAGCGTCGAGAGCTTGCCGCAGATGCGGGAACCCGTCGCGGTGGGCGCGGTGGCGGGAACGGGCAGGATCATGGCGGCGTGGCCTGAAGGCATCGAGGTTTCTCCCGGAGCGTTGCTTGGGCTGCTCAATCATCAGCTCTACGAGAGCACTCCGCCGGAAAAATACGCCACGCTGTTCCTGGGAATCTACGACGGGCGGTACCACAAGCTGACTTACAGCAATGGAGGACACTTGCCTCCCATCCTTATTGGGAGAGATGGTGCGGTACGACGGTTAGAGGCCGGCGGGACGGTGATTGGGCTGTTCGATAACATGGTGTACGACGAGGGTGCGGTGGAAATGCATCCCGGGGAAATCTTTCTAGCCTATAGCGATGGCGTCACTGAGCCGGAGAACGACTTCGGAGAATTCGGCGAGGAACGGCTGATCGACCTGGTGCGCGAAAACCGGCGACTGCCCCTGGTGCAAATCAGCCAGACGGTGACATCGGCGGTCGATGACTGGATCGGTGAGAACGAGCAGCCGGATGACATTACGCTGGTGCTGGCGCGGGCAAGGTAGAATCCCATTGCATCCGAGAACGGCATTAGATGAGGCCAGCATGAGCGTGTCTTTCAAGAATCAGATTGCGCCGATGTTCCGCCAGCAGGATATAAATTGTATGCGGCCCGCGGGCGTGTTGCTCTCCGACTATAGCTACATGTCAGACCCCTCCAACAACCACGCCAACGCGGTTCGGGTGCGCGACTCCTTGACTGGCGCGCTTACTCCCCGGATGCCGAAAGGTGGACCTTTCTGGACGCAAGCCATGATCGATCTTTACAACCAATGGATGGCCGACGGATTTCAACCGTAAACTAAGCTTGTCTCTTGACGATCTCAGGCCGTTTCCCGGGTCTTAGTCCCTACCTGTTGACCGCTAGATTTTCTGTTTTTTCCAGCGGCCTTGTTTGAACAAGATTGCACTGGCTACGGCCATGGAGCTCTCGGCTATGGCGATGGAAAAGAATACTCCGTTTGAGCGCATGTGCAGTGGAAGCGCCAGACAGTATGCCAGCGGAATCTCGAACAGCCAGAAGCCGAAGAAGTTCACGATAGTCGGAGTGATGGTGTCGCCAGCGCCGTTGAAGGCCTGCATCATGACCATGAAGTAGGCGTATCCAAGGTTGCCGTAGCTGATGATGCGCAGGCAGGCCACTCCCAGCGG
>DATHMS010000219.1:0-38369 GCA_035486795.1 Candidatus Sulfotelmatobacter sp.
AGGTTCAGGCTGATGCCGGCCGTCAACTCCATCAATGGCGTCCAGCCCTTTTGCTGTGCCGCGTAGCCCGCGTCCTGCGCGATACCGATCGGCCCGGAGATGGCGCGGAGCGAAACTTTCCCCTGTACAATCTTTTTGGCCAACTCCAGAATCAGCAGCGAATACTTCTTGTTCTGCTGCAACGAACGATTCAGGGCCTCACCGAAGGGCAACGTGGTGACCTTGGTCTCGCTCTTGGCTACGAAGCCCAGGCGATATCTCTGCTCCTTCGGGTCTTCTGTCTTCCCCAGCACAGGGGTCATGTGAAAAGGCAAGGTCCGACCGTCCCGAATCACGGTGAGATCGACGGGAGTGTCCTTCGTTTGCTGGAGGCGCTCAATCATGGCTTCGATCGAAACCAGCGGCTTGCCATCCAACGCAACAATTCGGTCATCATCCTTCAACCCGCCCGTGGCCGCGGGTGTGCCGGGCTCAAGCTGGCCGACGATGACGGGATCTTCTGGAAACCATCCCGCGGAACCGACCTCAGACGTGGTCACGGCCTGGGGCACAATGGTTTTCTGGAAGATCTGATTTCCGCGCTGCACGCTGATGGTTAAAGGCTGGTTGGGACTGAGCCATACGCGCGGCTGCAGCTGTTCCCATGTGGGGTTCTCGATATTGTCGACCTTGACGATTCGGTCGCCCGGCTGCAGGCCAGCCTGGGCCGCGGGAGAGTCGTGCTTCACACCCTCGATCACCGCCGGTTTGTCGAGAAAAACCGGATACTCGTAATGCACCATGTAGACCGCAGTGAGCAGGAAGATGGCCAGCAGGATATTCATCGCCGGTCCAGCAATCGCTATAAGGAAGCGGTGCCAGCGCGGGTGGGACATGAACTCGGCCGGATCGCCCGTGCGCTCGTCCATGGGATTCTCACCGCTCATCTTCACGTAGCCGCCCAGAGGCAGCGCGTTGATGCGATAATCGGTGTCGCCTTTGCGGAAGCCGACCAGCCGCTTGCCGAATCCAATGGCGAACTGCTCCACCCGGACCCCCAGCAACTTGGCCACAGCATAGTGGCCAAACTCGTGAATCAGGATCATGAAGCCAAGGACCACAGCGACAGCAGCGACATCGGCAGCGATGGAGATAAGGAAATCAGACATAAGAGAAATGCGGAACCAGCTCCCCCCTCTAAGACTTCACTTCACTAGACCATACTGACTAGACCACAGATGTTGCCCGCGGACGCGGGGTTTTCTTGTTCATTTTCAGAACTCGTTCTTGAGCATATCGGCGGGCTTCGGCGTCGGCTTCAAGCACCTTCGCAATAGACTCCAGTATCCCACAATTGGATGCTGAAACCGCATCTTCGATGATCCTGGGAATCTCATCAAAAGTGATGCTGCCTTCAAGGAACCCGGCTACTGCGACTTCATCGGCTGCATTCAGGGCGACCGTTCTAGCCCCCCCCGCCTCGGCTGCCTCGTACGCTAAACGCAAACACGGAAATTTATTCATGTCTGGAGGGCTGAAGTCCAGATGACGCAAGTTACCCACCGGAAATCGCATATCCGACTGAATCCGCTCGGGATATGTCAAAGCGTACAGGATCGGCAGCCGCATGTCGGTCACCGAAAGCTGAGCAAGTATGCTGCCATCCACAAACTCCACCATAGAGTGAATTGTCGACTGCGGATGCACCAGGACTTCCACTTTCGCCGGCGCTATGTGAAATAATCTGCACGCCTCGATCACCTCGAAGCCCTTGTTCATCAACGTCGCCGAATCGATCGTGATACGCTTTCCCATCCTCCATGTGGGATGGTTGAGCGCCTGCTCCACCGTGATGGAGCTGAACTCCGAGCGTGGCGTATGCAGAAATGGTCCGCCGGAGGCCGTTAGCCAGATCCGCTCCACTTCCTCCATCCGCCCGCCCCGCAAGCATTGGTGAACCGCATTGTGCTCGCTGTCGATGGGCAGTAGTGGTTTGCCCTGACGGCGGGCCTCGGCCGTGATCAATTCTCCCGCCGCAACCAGGCACTCCTTATTAGCGACGCCGACCGTCTTTCCCGCCTTCACCGCCTCGTAGGTAGCCTCAAGCCCGGCCACGCCCACAATCGCGCTGACCACGAAGTCGGCCTCAGGATGAGTCGCCACCTTCACCGTGCCAGCCGCTCCGCAAACCACCTCAATTTCGCTAAGGCCTGCTTGCTTCAGACGCGCGCGCAGCACATCGGCATCAGGTTCGACCGCCATCGATATTACGCGGGGACGCCACCGACGCGCCTGCTCAAAGGCCGCTTCCAGGTTGGCTCCCGCGGCCAGCGCGACAATCTGAAAGCGTCCCGGATAGCTCTCGGCCACGCTCAGAGTGCTGCGGCCGATCGATCCCGTGGACCCCAGGATGGCAATACGTTTCATGGCTATTGGCAAAATTTAACCGATTCCTTCATTTCGTACTCGCCAATCCGACGGCGTAATGATCAATCCAATCTCGTTGCTCAGTTGTTTCTGGAACAGATATGCCTCGCGCCGCCGAGACAGACTCTACCGCGGCTCCCGGGCTCATTCCCTTTTTCAAAAGCACACAAGCCGCCACCAATCCACTTCGACCGATTCCTTGACGGCAGTGTACGAGCACATTCCTACCGGTCGCCAGATCGCCCGCAACCCTGTCCAAAACATCCGACCACATCGGCTCTGATTTCGGAACCTGACGATCTGGAATCGGAAACGAAGTGAAGCGCATCCCCTGTGCTCTAACTTCGTCCGCTTCCTCGAGTAGATCCAAGTCTCGCTCCTCTTCCGGCGTAAGGAGTGAAACCACTGCGTCTATGTGCGCCCGCCTCCAGCTTCCGATATCATCCTTCAGCCAGTCTCCACCGCGCGGACGAGGGCCAACGGCCAGTTTCCCCGGCCACGATCCCTCGATCCAGTAGAGTTCCTTTCGCATCGTTAATCCTTTTTCATGACAATGTCTCGAGGCAGAACGTCAACATCTACGCCCCGCGACCGAAGGACGTGAATGCGATGGTGCCCACCCAGTATAGTTCCATCCGGCCGAGTTTTCAGACAAGCTTGCGATCCGGGCACTAGCGAGACCCGCAAATGTTCGGTCGAAAGCCGCTCCATCTGCGCAAGTTTGGCCCCGTTCAGAGAGCTATCCAGATGGAGGGGTATCAGGGGAGGATGTTTTGGCGAGTCTGCCATCTTGTAGACCTACTGCATTACGCTCCAAGCCGCGAAGTACCACAGTACCGGCGCGGCAAACAGCAGGGCATCGATGCGGTCGAGCATGCCGCCATGGCCGGGAAGAAGAGTGCCCGAGTCCTTCACACCAGCTCCACGCTTGATCAAAGATTCCACCAAATCGCCCAGCTGCGCCGCCACGTTCAATACGATCGTCAGCAGGATGATGGGCCACATCGCCGGCTTCTCCAGCCCAAACATGCCGTCGCGCCGCTCGATCAGTCCCAGACGCAGCAGGAAAGAACTTATCTCAAGCGAGTGACTAAAAAGCAGGCTCGTCACCAGCAGGCTGGCGGCGAGCGAAGCCGCCGCGCCCTCCCAGGTTTTCTTGGGGCTGACGCGCGGCGCCATCAGGGCTCGTCCCAGTGCGCGGCCCACAAAATAAGCGAAAACGTCCCCGGCCCAGACGATAAGAAGAAGGTAGAGCAGCCAGAACGCTCCCGCCACTTGCTGGCGAATCTGCACTAGCATAGCCAGCGGCAGAGCGATATAGGCAAAGGCGAACGCCGAGGCGGCCGCTGCCGGGTACGCTCCACTCATCTGTGTCCGCCGCATGGCGATGGTCAGAAATAGAAACGGAGCAAGCGCAGCGGCAAATCCCAACCCAAGGACGAATTTCAACACCGAGACTTGCGGCGTTTCCCCGATCGCGCTCGCCGCCAGCAGCAGAAAAAACAGTCCCACGAAGATGTAGGTCGGCAGGCGAAGCGGCAGCACTCCGTAGGATTCTGTCAGCTTGAGAAATTCGTGGACGGTGATCAGCGCCACAGCCCCAGCCACGACCGCGAGCATTGGCACCGGCGCGTGCAGCACCAGCAACAGAACAACCGGGACGAGGACGGCTGCGGTCGCGATGCGCTTTAGCAATTCAGCTTCAATCCTTACCCAATTCTTGTCATTCCGAACCGGGCTGAAAGCCCGGTGAGGAACCTGCTGTTTCTATCCACGCAATCGGACGCTGACCCTACTTGTGAGCCTTCACCGCTTCGCCATGCAAATGTGCTTCGCCGTGGTTCAACCCGCCGTAGCGCCGCTCCCGCTTCTGATACTCGGCGATCGCTTCCAGTAGATGCACGCCGCGGAAATCGGGCCACAAAGTCGGTGTCACATAGATCTCGGCATAGGCCAACTGCCAGAGCAAAAAATTGCTCAGCCGCATCTCGCCGGAGGTGCGCACTACCAAATCGGGATCGGGTAGGCGGCACGTATAAAGATGTCGGCCGACTGTATCTTCGTCAATCCGCAAATGCTCGAAGCCGCCGTTCTGCGAGGCGGCATTGACCATGGCACGGAACGCGTCCACCAGTTCGCTACGCGCGCTATAGTTCAGCGCCAGCGTCAGCACAGTCCCACTGTTGTGCGCCGTACTCTCGCGCGCCCACGCCATGCGCTCCTGTACGTCATCGGGCAGTTCGTGCTGCCGTCCAATATATTCCAGACGGACGTTGTTCTCATTCAGTGTGGGGACCTCTGCCTTCAGATACCGGCTAAGCAGCCGCATCAGGAAGTCGACTTCGCTCTTCGGCCGCTTCTTCCAGTTCTCTTCCGAAAAAGCATAAAGCGTCAGCGCCGAGATGCCGACGCGCGCCGCCGTCTCCACCGTCGAGCGTACTGCCGCAACTCCGGCGCGGTGTCCGGCCACGCGCGGCAGATGGCGCCGTTTCGCCCAGCGCCCGTTGCCGTCCATGATAATAGCGATGTGTCTTGGGAGCCGCTCTGGATCAAGATGCCGGTAGACTTCACTCTCTTTGCGATCCAGGCCGGCGGGAACCTTGTGCTGCAAAGTGATCCCCTTCGCCTTGAAGCTAACACAGCCGGAAACTGGGTTGCAATGACGGGAAAGGAACGCCGGAAGGGCGCGAAAAAAGAGTCCAGCGATCGGGAAGGGCACGGCTTCAGCCGTGCCGCCAGGGGTCGTCCGCGCGAATCTATTACCGGAAAGTTCAACTGAAATACGAAGCTGGACGGGACCTGCAAACCGGGACGAATGGTCGGCGTGCCGCGACGCTGGAGATCTCGGAGGAGTGGCAGCCAATAGTCTTCACCCCCTACATGTCTACTTTCGTGGTCTTGACGCGATCATGCCATTCAGCCAAGCTGAAGGTTTCAGTGAAGCTCTTTGACACTCAAGAGCGGTCCCGTAACCCCTTGCGCCTCAATATTTTACCCGTAAGTCGTTGCAGCTCTTAGATTATTTCCGATTTTCACGCTACAGCGATGATTCCAATAGACCAGGGGGGAGGGGGGTACCACCCCATTTATAAACTGGTAAACACGAGCTTCCCGAAGAGGGAACGCTGCTTCTTATTTGTTAATAGGGTAAACGAAAGGAATATGCAAAGGTTCTCAGTTCGCCGCTTCCTCCGGCACGATCTTCAACTCCAGCTTCTCCGTATGCCGCAGCACGGTGATCGAGCAACTCGTGCCCGCGCGGATGTCAGCCAGTACGCGATGCAGATCGTCCACGCCGGCTACTGCGTGGCGTTCCAGCTCAACGATGATGTCGCCGTCCCGCAGCCCCGCCCGCTTCGCGGGGCTATTTTCTTCGACCGACAGAACCAACGCACCCGATTCCCTCGCCAGATCATAAAAACGCACCACGCGGCGATGCACCGGCACGGTCTGCCCCGAGACTCCAATGTAGCTGCGCCGGATGCGCCCATCGCGCAGCAGGCGGCTGGCCACGAACTTCGCCGTATTGATTCCTATGGCAAAGCAGATCCCCTGGGCCGGCAAAATGGTCGCCGTATTCACTCCCACGACACGCCCCGCGGAATCGACAAGTGGCCCGCCGGAATTTCCGGGATTAAGCGCGGCGTCGGTCTGGATGACGTCGTCGATCAGCCGCCCCGAATACGATCGAAGCGACCGCCCCAGAGCGCTCACCACACCCGCCGTCACAGTGGACTGAAACCCATACGGGTTGCCGATCGCGACCACAAGTTGTCCCACACGAAGCTGCTGCGAGTCACCGAGGGCAACTGCAGTCAGCCCGGGCTCGTCCACACGCACGACCGCAAGGTCGCTCGCCGGATCGTCGCCGATCGCACTGGCCGGCATGCGGCGTCCATCAGCCAGAGTCACCTCGATGCGGCGCGCATCGTGCACAACGTGGCTGTTAGTGAGAATCAAGCCATCTGGAGTGAAGACGAACCCCGAGCCTCCGCCACGCCGTTCGCGCGGCTCGCCCGAACGCGTGCGCGCGGCGCCCTGATGCACTTCGATATTTACCACCGACGGACTGACGCACCCCACAGCTCCCGTGACCGCTCGAGAGTACGCATCCAGCAGCGAATCGTCGTCAGGAGCGGAACTCGCGGCCCGTATCGGCTCTCGCGAAGGCTCGTTTTCCAATGCATTCGATTGCGGTTGGCTCACAGATGCAGGGTAGGCAGACAAACCAGAAAAAACACTCCCAACTTCTCCCATGTCCATCCTAGATAGATGTCAGTCGATCTATTCCGGATTCACGGCCCGGAAGCGGAAAAAAAGCCGGGACCAGAGGTTGGCCCCGGCATTGAGTTGGCTGGTTGCCCGGATAAAACTTATGTCGGGACAGCCGCCCTCGGCTGTCCGGCCGGGCGAGGCCCGGCAGCTTCCGCTACGAAGCGCGTCCTTTACGAAAGCGCGTCCTTCGCTACGCAGTTCTTCTCGGCCGCACCGTCAAGTCCCGGAGCTGAGTCAGGACGCTCGACATCTGCATCCCGTTCAGTTGCGACACGAACGGCAGAATCTCCGCAATAAACTGGTCTTTCACCAGTTCGCTGATTTCGTCCTGGCGGCTCTTTTCTCCGCCACTGAGCAGTTCCGGCACGGTCACCTCCAGGGCTCGCGCCAGCCGTTCCAGGGACGACAGCGTAGGCGTGGCTTTCTCGTTTTCAATCTTGGAAACGTAAGTCCGCGGTACTGACATGCGTCCTGCGAGTTGGCGCTGGCTCAACCCGCTCCGCAAGCGCAGCGAGCGGATCGAAGTTGCCAGGTTCAGGTGTCCACGGCCGTTGCCGGGCATGGGCATCATCACCGGCGGCGCCATCACCACCGGCTCAGGCTCGGGTTCCTCGTCCAGGGACGAGTGGCAGCGCCGGCAATTGTTATTGACCGTACGGAATTGAACCAGCAAGCAGTGATCGCAACGGACGACTTCCCTAGAATCTACTGGGGCAAGAGTCGTGGCCATCGGGTTGTGGGAGTGCCAGAGCCGGCTACTCCTTGCAACTAACCAGGAACCAAAATAATTGGGGGAAGGTTCCGACCGCAGTGACAATCTGCGGTACAAGGCCTGTGGATGTCAAGGTTAAAATGCATAAAGCCGCGAGTCTCGCCGGCAAAAACCGAAGCTAAGCGGTGAAATCCCGCAGAAACAGGGCAATGAGCATGATTGATCGCGAAAGCGCGTGGTGTTTACTAACTGAGTTCACTCAGTCGGAAAGTTTGCGCAAACACGCACTGGCAGTCGAGGCCTGCATGCGCGCCTGCTCCCGCAAGTTTGCGTCTGGTTCTTCATCCGGTGATCTTGGGTTATCCGAAGAAGACCTGTGGGGCATCGTCGGACTTATTCATGACTTCGATTATGAAAAGTATCCTAGCCTCGAAGACCATCCCTACAGGGGCAACGAGATTCTCAAGGAGCGGGGATGGCCTGAAGTGGTCACCCGGGCCATCATGTCACACGCCGAATATACCGGGGTCACGCGCGATACGCCCATGGAGAAAGCTCTGTTTGCCTGCGACGAACTCGCCGGCTTTATTACCGCCGTAGCCCTGATCAAGCCGGGGAAATCGCTGGCCGAGGTGGACGCGAAGTCAGTGCGAAAAAGAATGAAGGACAAGGCCTTCGCCCGCAAAGTGAACCGCGACGACATTGTCAACGGCGCCGCCGCACTGGGCGTCGACCTTGACGAGCACATCGCCTTCTGCATCGAGGCGCTACAGGGAATTGCGGACAAGTTGGGATTGGATGGAAGCGCGGCAAAATCGGCTTAGTTGAGAGCTGTGTGGGAGGCACTCCCTGCCCGTCCGGTAGATCCGGGGCGTGTGTTTGTGTCACGCCTCGACGTCACTTGTGTACAGTTGTGTACCATTCATCCTTGAAGAGCTGGCATACATCCCAGATCTATTAATCAACCTCACAGGACGCGTCTATCGTACTCAGTCGCGATGAAATAATCGCGGTTGCTCTCGTTGCGGTAATTCAAGGCCACTCTCTCAACTCATACACACCCCGAAGGAGGTAGTTCGATGCGTCCAGCGAAATCTGCGCATTTTATCTTAACCGTTAGCGTTGCTCTAAGCTTTATAGGATTTGTCGGCTGTAACAAGGCGAAAGTCGGGGAAGTGTCCGCAGCCGCATCGGACGCGGCGAAGGTCCCTATCACAACCACTTCAGACCAGGCGAGAAACGAATTTCTGCTGGGACGCGACCTTTCCGAAAGACTTCTCGGGCAAGAATCTCTCCAGCACTTTGACAAGGCGATCGCGCTCGATCCGGACTTCGCGTCCGCGGAATTAGCCTTGGCCAACAATGCGGTGACAGCCAAAGATTTCTTCGAACATCAAAAGAAAGCAATGAGCCTCGTCGACAAGGTTTCAGAAGGGGAGAAACTCCTCATTCTCGCAAATGAAGCCGGGGCTAACGGCGACGTGACCAAGCAAAAGGACTATCTTGAGAAACTTGTGGCAGCCTATCCGAACGACGAACGCGCGCAGTTCAATCTAGCCAACTACTACTTTGGGCAGCAGGAACTAGAGCCGGCTGTTGAGCACTACAAGAAGGCGACTGAACTGGCTCCTGCTTACTCGCCGACCTACAACGTTCTCGGCTACGCCTACCGGCAACAGGGCAACTATGCAGATGCCGAACAGGCATTCAAAAAATATATTGAACTGATTCCCAAGGACCCCAATCCCTACGACTCCTACGCAGAATTGCTGCTGAAGATGGGCAGGTTCGACGATTCGCTGGCGCAATATCACAAAGCCCTCTCGATCGATTCCAACTTCATACCTTCACACTTCGGAATCGCCGCCAATGAAATGTACCTGGGCAAGCCGGAAGAAGCGACCGCCGAATTGCAGAGGATGGCGGAGCAAGCGCGCAACGACGGAGAACTCCGAACTGCATTCTTTGGCATGGCCGTTGTAGCCGCGGACCGGGGCAAGCTGGACCAGGCCCTGCAAGCCATGGATAAGGAGTATGCCGTGGCGCAAAAGAAAAACGACGTAGCGTCGATGGCCGCGGATCTTCAAGCCAAAGGCAACATTCTCGTGGAAATGCCGAACTACGCCGAAGCCACCCGCCAGTTCGATCGCTCGCTGCAGTTGATCCAGGCCTCAAATCTCTCGCAGGACATCAAAAACAACGCAATCCTTCTGCACCACTACGACCTGGCTGGGATTGCCATCGCGAAAAAGGATTACGCGGCGGCAAAGACCCACGCAGAGGAATTTCGCCGTGGAGCTGAGGCCAGCAACAACCCCGTGCAAGTGCAGCAGGCCCACGAATTGAATGGCAGGATGGCGCTTGCCGAGAAGGACAACGACAAGGCCATTGCCGAACTTGAACAAGCCAACCTGCAAGATCCCCGCAACCTATATCGCCTGGGCTTGGCGTATGAAGCCAAGGGCGATACCGCGAAAGCGCAGGAGTTCTTGATCAAGGCCGCGGGATTCAATTCACTGCCCCAACTGAATTACGCTTTCATCCGCGCGAAAGCCCAAAAGAAGGCGGGAGAGAAGAGCGCTTCCTGAATTTCGTGGTCTGCCCAGGCACTTTATGGCGCAATGCCCGGTCCAAGACGAATCAATTCGTAGCGCTCGGGCGGGACCGGACCGACGGCAAAAGGCAGAGGCCCCACGTCAGAGGAGTAAAAGCCCGCGCCCAGCTTGCCTTGGGCGGTGGTAATTCCGAGGCGCATGGGGATTTCAATTACGTCGCGGGAAGTCACGAACACGGGCCGTATTTCGAATAGCTGACCGCTCTCAACCACGGCGAGAAAATCTTCCGTGCGGTGCGGCGGGTCATCAATCTCAACGGCATGCGCCCCGAATGACTCCATGTAGTATTGGAATCCCCAGTGCCCGGTGAACCAGACCGCGCCGGGCTGGTTCATGGTCTTCTGTTCGATGATCGTGGCTGCGGTTCGTGCCGAATTCGCCAGTTCAGTGTCCGCCCATGTCAGCCAGAGCGATACCGCGCCCGCCGCCGCTAACCCTATGGCCAACATGGCCGGACGCCAGCTCGCGGAACCTTCCCGCAGCGTATCCACACGGCGCGCCAGAAGGATGCCGGCCGCCGGAATCAGAGGGAGCACGGAGCGGGCGTTGATGGTCCAGTTTAAGAACCCTGTAAAAATAAATGTTCCGAAAACCCAGAGCATCAGCAACAGGGAGCCGGCGTCTTTGCGTTTCCATGCGTCTGTGGCCGCCAGCGCCAGCACCGAGAATCCAGCGGCGATGAAGAGCGTCAACTGAATGCCCACCGCGAGCCAATGCTGGTAAAAGTCGTGCGGCCCTATGGTTTCGCCGAGACCGATTCGACCGGTACTGATGAGAAACCCCGCGATTCCGCTCACAACGCAGACCACAAGAATTTTCAGGCGCGGCCAGAGGATGGAAGCAAGCGTCAGCGCCGGAAGCGCACATCCGCCAACAAAACTAAAATCAACTAATGCCGTGGCGAGGATTGAAGCGTGCCTCCCTTGTCGAACGCCTGTGGCGACATGAGCAGCGAACGTGATCATGCGCAGTCCGTAGACCTCCTTCGTCCAGCGCTGGTATCCCGTCAGAACCAGGATTGGCGCCAGCAGATACCAGGCCCAGCTTCCGAGAGACCGCTTCCGCGCCAACGAATACACCGCCAGCAGCGGAATCAAAGCGATCCCAAAATACTTCGTTAATGCGGACAAAGTGATAAGGAGGGCAGAGATGGCCAGATATCTCGGTTTCTGCAGCTCAAACCCTTCGATCCAGAAAACGATGGCCCAGAGCCAAAGCGCAGTCATCATCGTGTCGCACATGACACTGTTGGCTGATACCAGAAACGCCGGCGTAAGCAACGTGGCCGCGGCAGCCAGCAGCGGGGAGTCGGTAAACCGCTGCGCCAGACGATAAGTACCCCATACCGCGGCGAGCGCCGGCAGCAGGAAGGCAAGATGCAATGCCCGCTCTGACCATCCGACGAAGGCTGCGGCTGCGGCACTGTAGTAACCGGCAAGGGGAGGATTTCTGGTTTCGTACGCCATGGGTATCGCACTGATGAACCAGTTAATTTTGAATCCGAAGGGATCAAGCGGATGCTTGGTGATCTGCCGCGCCAGATAGACGAACAGCGTGTCATCAATATTGAAAGCCTTGCCAGAAAAGGGGACGAGGCAGGCGACGACGGCCACCCCAAGAAGAATGTAGGAACGAAGGTGCGAACGATTGCTTTGGAAGCTCTCGATAGGCGATGCCATCGGAAAGTGTAGCAAGACTAGATGTCAATGAACCCCGTGTCAATGTGTGGTCCAACCCCGAGCTCGGATTTTCAGCGGATGACTTCGGCCACCTTCCCCCGGGCAATCAACTCCGCAAGCCTCGCGAAGTCTTTGTACATGATCCGGTCTTTCTCCATCGTAGGACAGACGGAGCGGATCGCCGCGACCGCGGCTTGGCCGCGCTTCGATGTCTTCAACGGCGCGAGAAGGTCGATGGCCTGGGCCACTGCCATGGCTTCAATCGCCAGGACGTTGCGCGTGTTCTCAACGATGCGCTTCAACTTGAGCGCCGCCGTCATGCCCATGGAGACGTAGTCTTCCTTGTTGCCCGAGGTCGTAATCGAATCTACCGACGCGGGATGCGCCAACACTTTATTCTCGCTGACCAGTGCCGCCGCCGTAACCTGTGCCAGCATGAAACCCGAATTCAACCCTGCACCTTGTGCCAGGAAAGGGGGGAGACCCTCGCTGAGCGCGGGATTCACCAGGCGCTCGATCCTGCGTTCGCTGATCCCCGCCAGCGCGCTCAATGCGATGCATAGAAAGTCCAAAGCAAAGGCGAGCGGCTCGCCATGAAAATTCCCGCCCGAGATTACATCTCCCTCGGAATTCCTGGCGTCGGTGATAAATACCAGAGGATTGTCCACCGCGGAATTCGCCTCGATCTCAAACACCCCGCGACAGTGCGCCAGCGTGTCTCGCACCGCGCCATGCACCTGGGGAATGCAGCGCAACGAGTAGGCGTCTTGCACGCGGCCGCAGTTGCGGTGCGATTCGCGAATCTGGCTGCCTTCGAGCATCCGGCGCAGATTCGCCGCTGTCTTTATCTGTCCGGCATGCGGCCTCGCTTTGTGGATGCGGTCATCGAAAGCCGTGTCAGTGCCTTTCAGAGCATCACAGCAGAGGCCGCCCAGGACGTCGGCCGAATCCACCAGAGTCTCCGCAGCCAACAGTGCCAGCGTGCCCACCGCCAGCATGCCTTGCGTCCCGTTGATAAGCGAGATGGATTCTTTCGCTTCCAGCACCAGTGGCTTGATCTGAGCCCGCTTCAGGGCGTCGCTACTGGGAATGCGCGTGCCCGATGCATCGATGCATTCGCCTTCGCCGATCAACGCCAGCGCCAGATGGGCCAGTGGAGCCAGATCACCACTGGCGCCTACACTGCCTTGCGACGGCACGAACGGTGTGACGTCGCGGTTCAGCATTTCGCAAAGCGTGTCGATAACGGTTCCACGAACGCCCGAGTAGCCTTTGGCGAGAGAACTGGCCCGCAAAAGCGTCATGGCGCGCGTTTCTGCGGCGGAAAGCGGCTCGCCCATTCCTGCCGCGTGCGAGCGTATCAGGTTGACTTGCAACTCGCGAATCTGTTCACCGGCAATACGCACATCGCTAAGCTTGCCCACGCCCGTGGTGATGGCATAGGCCATTTTGTTGCTGGCGACGATCTCATCGACCACCGCTCGTGCGCGGTTCACAACCTCGCGTGCGTCGGCCGACAAAAGCACGGGACGCCTTTCCGCTGCGACCTCGCGCACCGCTTCCAGAGTAAGATCGTTGCCGTTAATGTGAAGTGCGTTCAAGAGAGTTTCCCGTCCTGTTTTCCCAAGGCTGAGCGAAAGACCTTCAAATACTTCTCCGGCAGCGCGGCAATCTTCATAGCTGCATCGGTGACGATATGCGTGGTCTCACCTTCGGCCAGCAGGGAGCCGTCTTGCGCGCGCCGCAGCTCGTAACCAAAGTGAACCACCGATTCGCGGACATTCAGCAGCTGCGTGCGCACCACTACCTCTTCGTCGTAGCGTGCCGGCGCGCGATACCGGCATTTGGCCTCGGCCACGGCAATGAAGCGGTTATCGTCGGTCTCCATGTCGCGGTAAGAAAACCCGAGCTGCCGCAGCAATTCGACGCGACCCACTTCGAACCAGATGAAATGATTGGAATGATAGACCACACCCATCTGATCGGTCTCTGCATAACGCACGCGCAGCCGGGTTTCGTTGACCGCCTCCGGGTGATTCAGGTTCATTTCCCGCTCCACACTGGCTTGCGCTTCTCGAGAAACGAGACCACGCCTTCGCGGAAGTCGGCAGTATTGCGGATCGCGGCATTCTCCCGCACTGCAGCTTCAATCTGATCATCCAATTCTGCGCGGGCATGATCAGTCAGCAATTTCTTCGTCGCTCGCAGCGAAGCCGGACTGTTCTCCATCAGCAACCCAGCCAATTCACGAGCCCGCGTCATCAGTGCTTCCGGAGCCACGATTTCATTGACCAGTCCCATGCGCGCCGCTTCCTCCGCCCCAATAATCCTCCCGGTCAGCAATAGATCGCGCGCCTGCTTCTCTCCCACCTGCCGCAGCAGGAAGGTAGAAACGATGGCGGGAACAAATCCGATGCGGACCTCTGTGTAGCCGAACTTGGCTTCGGGCACCGCCAGTGTGAAGTCGCATAGCAAGGCCAGTCCGGTGCCGCCCGCGATGGCTGCGCCGTTCACCGCTGCAATTGTGACTTTGGGAAATTCGTAGAGCTTGCGAAACAGGCGGACCATCGTCTTCGAATCTTCCAGATTCTGCTCCGGTGACCGGCCAATCAGCGCTTTCAAATTATCCAAGTCCATGCCGGAAGAGAAAGCTTTGCCCGCGCCCGTCAGGATGAGCACAATCGCCGCGGAGGTCTCCACTTCCTGCAGTGCGCGCAGCAGATCGTCAATCAGTTCGAAACTGATGGCGTTGCGCTTGTCCGGACGGTTCAACGTGATGGTGGCGATGCCGGATTCGTATGCGATTTGGATCGTTTTGTAAGCCATGTCGGGAAAACTATTCGTCGTCGATGGAATTCGTATACCTTGCCCCCATTTCAGTGGTCGCGCGCAGCAAGGCGTCCAGCGGCTTCAGAGGCGGCAATACCGCGCCACGCTGCTTCAAAGCGTCGATCACTTTCTCCGTCGCGATGTTGCCGACCAGCGCATCCTGCGCGAAAGGACAACCACCCAGCCCGCCGATAGCCGAATCAAAGCGGCGGCAACCGGCATCGTAGGCCGCCAAAATCTTTGCCGCAGCGTGCTCGGGACGGCTGTGCAGGTGTACTCCGATCTCCAGATAATCGTACTTCCCCATCACTGCACCGACGACTTCATTGATTTGTTCCGGAGTAGACATGCCGACGGTATCGGCCAGCGAAATCATTCGCAGGCTGTCGACTTCCATGAGCGAAATGGCTTCAATCACTTCCTCCACGTTCCACAAGTCGCCATAGGGGTTGCCGAATGCCATCGAGATATAGACCACAACGTCAAGGGCAGCATCGTCAGCCCTCTTCTGTATCTTCTCCAGTTCGTCAAGCGCATCTTCAGCGGACTGATTCTGGTTCTTCCGCAAAAAGGTCTCCGAGATCGAATAAGGGAACCCCAAAGTGTGCACCGCATGCGTCTCGATGGCCCGCTGCGCGCCCTTTTCGTTGACCACAATTCCGATGATCTCCACATCGTCGGGTGGATCGAGTTCCTTCAATACTTCTTCCGAGTCCGCCATCTGCGGCACGGCTTTCGGCGACACGAACGAGACCGCATCAATATGCTTGAACCCCGCGCTGATCAATGCCTGCAAGTATGCCCGCTTGATATCAGACGGAATCAGTCCCTTCAGCCCCTGCCAGGCATCCCGTGGACACTCGATAAGCTTCACAGACTCAGACATATTGAGTAATTGAGCGATTTAGTGATTGGGCGATTGAAAAAACCGCGGAGCGATGCGGGGGCAATGCTTCAATCACTCAACCGCTCGATCTCCTACGTTTGCAACACTCCCACCTTGAACTCCGGCACCTCAGGATTCAGCGCCGCCGCTTCCAGAGCCTGGGTAATCGCATCCCGCGTTTCCGCAGGATCGATGATCTTGTCAATCCAGAGCCGCGCCGCGCCATACCTTGGGTCAGTCTGCTCGTCGTAGGTGCGCTTCACCGACTCGTACAGTTCCTTCTTTTCCTCCTCGCCTAGTTTCGTGCCGCCGCGTTCCAGTTGCTTCACTTTGATCTCAACCAAAGTCCCCGCTGCCGAATCACCGCTCATCACCGCATAACGAGCCGTCGGCCAGGCAAAAACGAACCGCGGATCAAACGCCTTGCCGCACATGGCATAGTGTCCCGCCCCGAACGATCCTCCTACGATCACAGTAATCTTCGGCACCACTGAATTCGACACCGCGTTTACCATCTTCGCACCCGCTTTGATGATGCCGCTCCACTCCGCATCCCGTCCCACCATGAACCCGTTCACATCGTGAAAGAAAATCAGCGGGATCAAATTCTGGTTACAGTCCATGATGAAGCGCGCCGCTTTCTCCGCCGACTCCGTATAGATCACGCCCCCAAACTCGATCCGCTTGTGACCTTCATGGTCAGTTTGCTGAGCGTGCAGCTTCTGATTGGCGACAATACCCACCGCGAACCCGCCGATGCGCCCGTAGCCGCAGATCACCGTCTTGCCGTACTCGGCCTTGTACTCGTCAAAGCGGCTGCCATCGAGCACGCGCGCCAGAATCTCTTTCATGTCGTAAGGGCGCGCGGGCGACGAATCGTAAATGCCGTAAATCTCCTCCGCGGCTAGAGCCGGCTCGACTGGCTTCTTGCGGTCCCAGGGCGACTGCCGCCTGTATCCCCACTTCTCAACGATCGATCGAATCCGGGCCAGGCACGCCGGATCATCCGCCTCGCGAAAGTCCACCGTACCGCTGATGCCCGCATGCATGGCCGCTCCACCCAGATCTTCCGCCGAAACTTTCTGTCCAATTGCCGCCTGCACCAGCGCCGGCCCGGCCAGAAACAATCCACTGCCATCGGTCATCAGAACGTGATCGCACATCACCGGCAGGTACCCGCCCCCGGCCACGCACATGCCCATGATGGCCGCGATCTGCGGAATGCCCAGGGCTGACATGACGGCATTGTTGCGGAACACGCGCCCGAAATCGTCCGTGTCCGGAAAAACATCTTCCTGCAACGGCAGAAACACCCCTGCCGAATCCACCAGATACACGGTCGGGATGCGGTTCTCGATGGCGATGTTTTGGGCGCGAATCACCTTCTTCGCCGTCATGGGGAAAAACGCCCCCGCCTTCACCGTTGCGTCATTCGCGATGATCATCACCATGCGCGTATGAATGCGCGCCAGGCCTGTGATTACGCCTGCTGCCGGCGCGCCGCCCCACTCTTCGTACATGCCATGTGCCGCATAAATTCCCAGCTCGAAGAACGTTCCAGGGTCCACCAGCAGCTCAATACGTTCGCGCGCGGTCCGGCGTCCTTTGCCATGCTGATTTTCGATCGCCTTCGCGCCTCCACCCTCGCTGATCTTTTCACTTTCGTTGCGCACTTGAGACATCAGGTCGGCCAGGAAGCGCATGTTGGCTTCGAAGCGCGCCGACGTGGCATCGACTTTCGTCGTCAGAACATTGGACGCCTTCGGCGAATGATCTGGGGGAGTCTCGCTGCGATCAGCCATGGGTATGAACGACGAAACGAAGTGACCGGACTGTTTACGGTATACCACTCCCGCCGGAGCGCGCAACGGAGCCACACCACCGCCCTCAGTGGAGCGCTCTCGATTGCCAGCTCCGCCGGCTGGGCTTGCAGATGTACACTCTGATTTAGGAGGATGACAATCAATGTCCCCCATCACCAGACGTTCTTTCCTGGCAATGGCTGCGGCAATCGGTGCCACTGCAGCCTGGGGTAATCCGTTTGGGACAAAGTCCCGCATTGCATGGCGTGAACGTCGCGATCTTTTCCCTGAGGGAGTCGCATCGGGCGACCCCGACAGCAGCAGCGTACTGCTGTGGACCCGGCGGCCCCCCATCGGGGAAAAGCCCGGCGAACCACTGCCAGTTACCTTAAACGTCGAAGTCGCCGAAGATGAGTCGTTCACTCGCGTTGTGGCGACGGCCACGGCTCCAGTGTCCGCAGCCTCCGACTGGACCTGCCGCGTGCTAGTAGGCGGTCTCAAGCCCAGCCGCGTGTATTGGTACCGCTTCACTGATCTCGAAGGCTTCGGCAGCCGTATCGGCCGGACCATCACAGCGCCGGCGCTCGACGACCCGAGACCCGTTCATTTCGTTTTCGTCAGTTGCCAGAATGCGAACGACGGAGCCCAGAACGCCTACCGCAGAATGATTTTCGAGGATGACCACGCTCCTGAAGCCGACCGCATCGGCTTCGTGCTTCACCTCGGCGACTTCATCTATGAAATTGTCTGGTACCCCGAGGACCGTCCTCAGGGCATGTACGATCGCCGCTTGCGAGACATCGTCCGCTATCCCCACGGCGAGAAGATCAGCGACTTTCACATCCCGACAACCGTTGTGGACTATCGAGCCATTTATCGTGCTTATCTGAGCGACCCCGATCTGCAAGATGCCCGCGCCCGCTGGCCCTTCGTGAACATGTGGGATAACCACGAGTTCAGCTGGATGGGCTGGCAATCCCTGCAAAGATTCGAAGGAAAAACCCTGCCGGCACAAACCCGCAAAGTGGCGGCCAACCAGGCGTTCTTCGAATACCAGCCGGCGCGCATCACGAAACCCAGCGGACCGTCCCTCGATCGCTTCGATCCTCCGCAGGTAGTTGATACACCGGTGACTCGTTTCGACGAACACGGCCTCGGTCAGGAACCGAATAATCTAGCTGCCATCGGCAGCCTCAAAGGTTACCGCGCCTTGCGCTGGGGACGGAACGTCGAGCTGATCGTCACCGACCAGCGCACCTATCGTTCCGAGGAACCCACCGATCGCCCCGAGGCTAAAGCTCTTTCCAGCGATGACTTTCCCGAGTTCATCCCGGAAGATGCCCTGGAAGTCCTGGATGCCGGCCGGACATACAACGGCGGACGCCCGCCGGCATCAATCCGTTTCGGCAGCGTCGATATACCGAACTTCTCGCAAGACCGGCCTGCTCAAACCATTCTCGGCGCCGAACAGAAGGCGTGGTTCCTCGATCGCTTGCGCAACTCGAAGGCCACATGGAAGGTTTGGGGCAACACCACCGCCACCCTTGACATGCGTGCCGATCTGCAAAATCTTCCGCCAGGGATCACCAAGCCGTGGCCTGTCAGCGGTTACGCGGCTGCCCCAATGGGAGATCACGGCTCTGCCTATGTCGAGCGCGGCGAGATCTATGATTTTGTCCAGGACAACCGAATCACTGGCTTTGCCACAATCGCGGGAGATCGCCACAGCTTTTGGGCAGGATTGGCTGCGAAGACCCTTCCACCGAAGCCCTTTGTCCCGGTCGGCATTGCCTTCGTGACCGGTTCGATCTCTGCCCCAACAGTATCCGAAGCGCTCGAACACATCTTGCCGAAGGATCACCCACTTCGATCGCTTTACGTCGGACAAGGGCCTGCCGATCACTCTCCGCAGCCAACCTTGAACCTGCTCCTCCGCCACGGAGTGCGCTCCTGTCTCGAGTACACGCGCAGCGGCGACATTGCCAAGGCACGAGCTCTGTCCAATCCCGATCTGTCGCCCCACGTCTCCTTTGTCGACATGGGAGGCCACGGTTACTCCGTGGTTCATGCGACCAGCGAATATATCGAGACCGAATTCGTCTGCATCCCGCGCCCCATCGAACGCAGTGACCGTCCCGACGGAGGCCCTCTAAGCTATCGCGTCAAATGTCGTACCGCTCTCTGGCGAAGCGGTGAAGCGCCAAAACTCCAGACGCAAATCGTCGAAGGCGATCCGAAGTTTTCCGTGTGATCCGCTTTCCGATGAAACTCGCCACCGCGTTTCTGCGTAGAGACGTGGCTTCGGTACGTCTGCTGCCGACGGGAATCTATACGCTTCATTTGTTGGATGCCCAGGCCAGGTGTACATTAACCGCGCTGAAGATTCCCATCTCCAGGAGCAAGCCTTGCACCAACCCATTGCCAGAGGTACCCCAACTCCCCGGCCCGCATTCGTTGCCTGCTGCGCCATCACATTCCTGCTGGCGGGAACAGCCACCCTCTGGTTGTCCGGACAACCAATGCTCGGGCAACAAACTCCGGCCCCGGCTGCCCAAAGCGAACCGAAATATGACGTCACGGTTCTTAAGGATGTCATGATCCCCATGCGCGATGGCGTCAAGCTCGCATGTGACATCTACCGCCCGGCGCTGAATGGGAAGGCAGTCGAAGGGAAGTTTCCCGTCATCCTGGAACGCACCCCCTACGGCAAAGATGACTCCGAGTCGTGGGAAAGGTTTTTTGCACACCGCGGCTACATCGCAATTGCCCAGGACATCCGCGGCCGCTTCAACTCAGAGGGAATGTGGCGCCCGTTCCGCGATGACGGCAACGATGGTTACGACACCGCCAAGTGGATCGGTGAGCAGCCCTGGTCCGATGGCGGCATCGGCACCGTGGGAACCTCCTACCCCGGCGGCACGCAGCATGCGCTCGCGCTTTCCAACCCTCCCTATCTGAAAGCCATGATTCCCGCCGACTCCATGTCGGACTTTGGACGTTACGGCGTCCGCCACAACGGCGCCTTCGAAATGCGCTGGCTGAATTGGATCTTCAACATCGGCGGTCCTGTCGGAAGCCAGGCTGCTCGCAATCCGGAGACCCGCCAGGCCCTGCTGAAGCTCGGCGAACAAGTCCGCGAATACGCTAAGAGCATGCCGCTGCGCCCCGGCACCACGCCGCTGCATTTGAATCCCGAGTATGAATCCTGGCTCATCGAAGCCATGTCCCACAGCGATTACGACGCCTTCTGGAAGAATGCCGGGGCTGACGTGGTGGAGCACGCAGCCGAGTACAAAGACATCCCCGTATATCACCTCGGCGGCTGGTATGACTCCTGGGGCACGCAGGTCGCAAACCTGAATTACGTCACACTCAGTAAGAGCAAGAAGAGTGTGCAGCGACTCATCATGGGCCCATGGACACATGGTGGACGAACCGAAAGTCATGCCGGCGAAGCTGAGTTCGGTCCCGAAGCCGCAATTGATTTCGATCAATTTCAGTTGCGCTGGTTCGATCGCTGGCTCAAGGGAGCGGAGAATGGAGTCGATCGCGAACCACCCGTACGCATCTTTGTTATGGGTGGAGGCGACGCCCACAAGACTCGCGAAGGCCGTGTCTTCGTCGGTGGCCACTGGCGCGAAGAACGTGAATGGCCGCTGGCACGAACCGCGGTCACTTCCTACTACCTGCACGCCAATGGAGTGCTATCTCCACAGAAGCCGGCGAATGAAGCTCCTAAGGTTTACGAGTTCGACCCCAGGCATCCCGTACCAACACTCGGAGGCAATATCTCGTCGCACAATGCGCCCCCGTCTAACCATAACTCAATCGAGCGCCCTGGCGACTCGGAGAACTTCATGGAGCAAGGAGCTTACGATCAGCGCTGCCGCCCTGAGATATGGACTTGCGATGATGCCCGCCCGCTTTCGGCGCGCAATGATGTGCTGGTTTTCCAGACCGAGCCCCTCGATCACGACATCGAAGTAACCGGCAGGCTCATCGTAAAGTTGTGGGCGTCATCGAGCGCGCCGGATACGGATTTCACCGCCAAACTGGTCGACGTTTATCCCCCCAACCATGATTTTCCCGCGGGAGTTGATTTGAATGTGGCCGACAGCATCGTGCGAGCCCGTTACCGCAACTCGCTCGAACACGCCGAGCTGATGAAACCCGGCGAAGCGTACCCCTTCAACATCGAAATGTACCCCACCTCGCTGATCTTCCAGAAAGGACACCGCATCCGCCTCGATATCTCCAGCAGCAACTTCCCCCGTTTCGACGTCAATCCCAACACCGGAGAACCTCTGAACAACAATCGACGCTCAGAAGTAGCCGTAAACACAATCTACGAGGATGTCCAACATCCCTCTCAAATTCTGCTGCCGGTGATCCCCAAGTAGCACGCGGCGGCGCTGAGTGCCCGTCGATCCGCCATTCGAGCCCCACCTCGGACGACGGCTCCAACTACCATCGTTTGTTATATTTAGGGGAAATTATAGAGTACATTCGTCAATACAATTCTGCATGTACAAATGTTCCAGTTGGAACATATCTCACATATGTTCCGGTTGGAACATTAGGGCTTTCGCTCAGCATTACTTAAATCCACTCCGCCAGCCGGCACCCATCTTCCTCCAGCAAAAAAGTTCCCGCGCCAAAACATTCTCCGAAGATGCGATGCGATTCCTGGTCGCGCCCGGCACGCGAAATCCATTGCTTCCCCACCTGGTACTGCGAAGCCGTGAACCATTTCTGCGGCAGCACCTCCACCAACCCCGCCTGCAGATACAGAACAAACAGCGCGAACGCCGGATCATCATTCGACATCGCCTTATAGCTGGTAGGCACGATCAACTCATCCACCGTCGCCAGTTCCGCGGGCACCTCGATCTTGTGCATGCCTGGCCCCAGCCCGAGCGGCACTTCAAACTCGGCGACCGGCGCGGTCTTCGCATAGATGCGATCGGAAGACTGCTTGAACCACCCCGCGATCTCAGCCAGGTCAAAGGCTTCTAGCCGATCCGGGTCAAACCCAGCAACCCGAATGTTCCGCCCCTCCGGACACCAGACACCAAGACAGCGCGGCGACGCCACAAACGGCCGGCAGTACGTGTTCAAAGCCAGTCGAAGTTTGTCCGGCTCCTGCTCCAGCGCCAACGAGACCACGTATCCAACCGGCCCCTGATCGCCATGATGCGCCCAGGCAAACTTCTGCGCCGCCACAGACTTAAACGGAGGAAAGGTCTTCCAGTACCAGGGTGCGGGACCAACGATGTGCTCAAGTTCTTGCCGGATGCTGGCTAAATTGGGCGTGGGCACGATCAGCCTGCCGTGGGGACGCTCGCGCCCTTTACGTTCGCGCGAATGAATTTCACGATGTCGTCCATGGCGGTTCCAGGCTGGAAGATGGCCGCCACGCCGCGCTTCTTGAGGGCAGCAATATCCTGATCAGGAATAATCCCGCCGACCAGCACCAGAACGTCATCCATCTTGTTCTGCTTGAGCAGATCCATCACGCGAGGCACGATGGCATTGTGGGCGCCGGAAAGAATCGAGAGCCCGATGACCTGCACGTCTTCCTGCAGCGCTGCGCTGACAATCATCTCCGGCGTCTGCCGCAGCCCGGTGTAAATGACCTCCATGCCGGCGTCGCGCAAAGCACGCGCAATCACCTTGGCGCCGCGATCATGCCCGTCGAGCCCTGGCTTAGCCACCAGCACGCGAATCTTGAGATCAGCCATCCCATTCATTTAAACACAGCAGCCACTGAGAGCACAGAGGCTGCATTCTTCGCCTTCAAAGTTAAAGGGTTTTCGTGTCCAGGCTCTTCCACAAATACCAGCACGCTACGCTGCGGTAGGGCTCCCAGCGCTTGGCGATCTTCTCCATCTGCTCCGGACTCGGTAGCTTGATCTTTCGCTTGCGGGCTTTTCTTGTGGCTGCAGACTTCTTCGCGGCCTTCGCCCGCGGCCGATCGAGGTAGTGCTTGTAAATGGCCATGCGCACGCCGAAATCGCCTGTGGGCAGCACGTTCTCGCGCTTCAGCGTGAACATAAGAAACATCTGCGCGGTCCATACGCCGATGCCTTTCACTTGAGTCAGATGCTCGACAACTTCCGCATCCGGCAGCTGCGGCAACTGAGCGAAATCCACAAGTCCGCTCGCACTCTTGGCCGCAAGGTCTTTCAAATATGCCGTCTTCTGTTTCGATAAGCCCGCGCCACGCATCTGCACGTCGCTCAGCTTGAGGATGCCCTCCGCCGTGAGCGGATCGCCTGCCAACGCTGCAAAGCGTTTGAAAATCGTCTCCGCGGCTCTGCCGTTCAGCTGCTGGTAGACGATCGCCTCAGCAAGACTGTGAAACTCCGGCAGTCCAAACTGCATGCGGCACGGCCCAAGGCGCTCGATGATCGACCGCATGACCGGATCGGACTTCTTGAGATGGTTGACCGCTCTGCGCATGGATCTATACCTATCACAAAGTCCGCTATAAGGCGAATAAAAAACGAATCACGATTGTCCAATGCCTTGTTGGCTTGGTTGGGTCAAAGCAAGGGGTTGAAGCGTGGCCCTGCAGATTGGACCTAAAAGGGCTCAGCTTGCAAGGTAACGAGCACTATTCCGCCGGCTTTGGCCGCCGGAAGCTCGAATCCAATACGTCTGCGGGGAGGATCCTTAGGAGTCATGAGCTCCTTGATAGCTTCAATCAAATCCTGAATCACGGAATCGTGCGTCTCTAACCGATTCTCCAACTCAGCGATTTTTCCGGCGAGTCGAGGGTTCGTGGCCAGCATTTCGGCAAGCGCACAAAGGCGCGTACCACAAAAACGCTCATCTGGACGGCTCGCTTCGAGTTGAGTACGGTTGCCGCCATGATTGCTCGTGCTCAGTGAACGCATACGGTGTATAACGGCGTCCACCGCGGTTTGTCTTTGAGGTCGCAATTTGTGACCTCAAAGCGTCATGCTCTTTGCTCGTGAGCTGGAACATGAAATCGGAAGGAAACCTTTCCTAATTGCGTTTCACTTGTTCGTTGAGCCGCTTCATCGGCACGCCATAGATCTGCGCAATGTCTAGGTCGAGGATGACCCGACGATGGCGGAGAATTTAAGATACGCGATTCTACGACAAAAGCCGGCGTCCCACGGCGTTTTGGCATCCGGAGCAGCGCTGCTTTTTTTTGATCTGTTCATTTGAGGTCGCAAATTGCGACCTCAAAATCATAATCCAGGGGACTGAAATTCTTTCACGGGAACAGAGCAAATTCTCAGGTGTTTTCCCGTTCTGGTCTGATTGGTTCCCAGCAATATTTGGGATGAATGCATCCGCGGCCTCCGGAATCAGAAGATGCGATGCCTCGTTAAGTGATACTGACTTCCGTATAGGTCCCGTACACTTCGCGCAGCGACTCGCAGACCTCGCCCACAGTCGCATACGCTCGCACTGCGTCGACAATGTAGGGCATCGTGTTTACGGGGGATATGTTTCCATTCGATCCCGCCTTCGGATCCTGCGCCGCTGCCTTCTTCAGCGCGTCCAGAGTGCGCCGTACTTCGTCATTCGAGCGCCGCGCCCGGAGCGCCTTCAGCTTAGCGGACTGCTGCCGGGCGACGCTTTCGTCAATGTAGAGAATGTGCGGAGACTCTTCATCGATTACGAAGTCATTCACGCCGACGACGATCTTCTCTCTTGCCTCGGCGGCGCGCTGGTACTGGTAGGAAGCCTCGGCAATTTCCTTTTGAGGATAGCCGCGCTCGATAGCCCTTACCATGCCGCCCATCGCGTCCAGCTTGCTGAAGTAGTCAAACGCCCCTCGTTCCATCTCGAGGGTCAAACTTTCCAGAAAGTACGATCCACCCAAAGGATCGACTGTTTGCGTCACTCCCGACTCATACGCAATGATCTGCTGCGTGCGCAGCGCAATGCGGGCTGCTTCCTCCGTGGGCAGAGCCAGCGCCTCGTCGTAGGAGTCGCAGTGCAGCGACTGGGTGCCTCCGAGCACGGCGGCCAAAGCCTGCAGGGCAACGCGTGCGATGTTGTTCATGGGCTGCTGCGCGGGCAGTGATACTCCCGCGGTCTGGGTGTGAAAGCGCATCAGCCAGGTGCGCTGGTTCTTCGCGCCGAAACGCTCTTTCATGACCTGGCCCCAAATCTTGCGAGCAGCGCGGTATTTGGCGATCTCCTCGAAGAAGTCGTTGTGCGCGTTGAAAAAGAAGCTAAGCCGCGGACCGAAATCGTCCACATCGAGCCCGCGCCGGCGCGCCCACTCTACATACTCGACGCCATCGTACAAAGTAAATGCCAGTTCCTGCAGCGCGGTTGAACCCGCCTCGCGAATGTGGTATCCGCTGATCGAAATCGTGTTGAAGCGCGGCGTGAACTTCGATCCGAACTCGAAAGTATCGATCACCAAACGCATTGACGGGGCGGGAGGATAGATATATTCCTTCTGGGCGATGTATTCCTTGAGAATGTCGTTTTGAAGGGTGCCGGAAATCTTCTTCCAGTCCGCGCCCTGCTTTTCGGCTACGACCAGATACATTGCCCACAGCACCGACGCCGGCGAATTAATCGTCATCGATACCGTGGTTTTTTCGAGGTTGATGCCACCGAAAAGAATTTCCATGTCTTCGAGGGAGTCAATCGCCACGCCGCATTTGCCCACTTCGCCTTCGCTGGCGGGATGATCGGAGTCGTAGCCCATCAGGGTGGGCAAGTCGAACGCCACGGAAAGTCCGCCGCCGCCGTGCTCGAGCAAGTACTTATAGCGCTGGTTGGTTTCCTCGGGCGACGCGAATCCGGAGAACTGCCGCATGGTGTAGAGTTTGCCGCGGTATCCCGTAGCGTGAATGCCCCGGGTGAAGGGAGACAAGCCCGGATAGCCGAGATATTTTTCCTCGCTCCAGTCTTTGGGGAGATCGGCCTGGGTATAGAGGCGGCGCACGGGGACACCAGAAATTGTGGTGAAGCGGGCGTGCCCGTGTTCGTCGCGATTTACGCCGGTGGGTGCACCGATCGGGCGCTCGGGAGATTTGTCGAGCGTAGGTGCCAGCGTCTTCTCCGCCCACGTTTTTTCCGCGGCAGAGGGATGACGGTTTTCAAAAACGCCGGCAATCGGACTTTCGGCAACTTGCGGCTTGGAGGGCTTCTGCTCGGGCATGAGGACACCGGTACTCAGTTGTGATGATAGGGAAGGGCGCGCTTGCGGGCAAGACCGCAAGGGGCAACCAGCCCGACCAGTCGGTCAGTGTCTAGGGTGTCATTTCGGCGGCTGGCGTGAGAGTTCCCAAGCCTTGGCGTATTTCCAAGAGACGTAGCCGGCGTGGTAGAGATGCAACAGCAGCCCTTCACGGCCGTCGAGGAAGCCGAGGCGAATAAAATAGTTGTAGACGAATGTGGACGCTGGTCGCAGAACGATGTTGACGAAGCTGAAGCTGCGGTGGCCTTTGGCAATTGCCAGCTGGGCACCCAGCGAAGAATAGCGGTTCATGTGGCTGAGGTAGAGGGTGAGTGTGGGGTAGGTGTAGTGAACGAGCGCATGCTTGAATTGTTGCGTTTGTTGCGGCGCGTCTCCGGGTAATTCCGGCTTCAGTTCGCAGCGGTCGTGCGGGTCGTGGCCAGTGACGAATCCCTGCCCACGTCTAAACAGTCGCAATTTGGGGTCTGGGTAGAAACCGCCGTGACGAATCCAGCGGCCGAGAAACAGATTCTTGCGCGGGAGTTTGTACCCAGTTGCAGCGTCCGGGCGGGCGATGGCGGCACGAATCTCTTCAGCCAGTCCGGGACTCACCTCCTCATCCGCGTCCAGCAGCAGCACCCAATCCTTGGTGCAAAGGTCAACTGCATACTGCTTTTGCGCCACGTAGCCGCGCCATGGTTCAAGCACAACGCGGGCTCCGTGTTCCCGCGCGATCTCGCAGGTGCGATCCTTCGAGCCGGAGTCGACGAGCATGATTTCATCGGCCCAACGCACGCTGGCCAGGGTGCGGCCGATGTTGGCTTCTTCGTCCATCGCCACGATGGCCACAGAAATAGTCATAGGGAATTGCTGATTGTGGACAACTGATTAATGATTGAAGCGCAAAACTCGCTCTACTTCTCAATCATCAATGAACAATCAGTGATCAACAATTAACTCCTCGGCCACCGCTTTGCGGCTCCGCACTTCAGAGAGCAAGAACACTATCAGGATAAACAATTCAGGTTCGATGGGATGGCGGTAGCGGGCATGTGGGAACACGAAGTAGTAGACCGTGGGATAGGTTGCGACGAGCCCGGCGAAAAGCCACGCCCCGGGCCGTTCTTGGTGAAGCGCGCGGCCGAGTCCCCAGACCGCTAGCACAGATGATGCCAGGAAAAGCGAACTGCGGAAGTCCCAGGGCGCAACGCTGTCTGTGGGTCGTGGCACCCCGTTCCAGAAATAGAAGAAGCGCTTCAGACTGATCAGCGCGAACCGGTCGGGGTGGTCGCGAATCCAATCGAACGCCAGTCGCCTGCAGTCAGCTTCGTATGCAATTTCGCCCATGCGCTGGAACTTCTCGAGTTCCAGTTTGTTGAGATTGGGCTGCAGGGTGGCGATGAGCATGCCGTCGGCCATTGTGTTGTTGCCGAGACGGAACTGCAGTCCGAAATCGTCGCGAATGAAAACGAAGCGGCCGAAGACCTCGTAGTTCCGGATCAGCCAAGGGGATAGAACCAGAAAGAATACGAACGAGGAAAACACAACACCGGTGAGCGACGGCAGGCCCCGCCGGTATCTCCTCCGCCATACCCATAAGCCGCAGAACGGCAGAAAGGACAGCATTGTGGGGTTGGCGAGCGCTCCCACCCCCCACAACGCACCGAAGAGTGCCCATCCCCGCCAACCCGGCCACTGTTGCAGTTCAAGCGTGACCAGGAAAATCAATGCCAGCATCAGCGGAGTGAAAGTCGTGTCCCAGATCCAATGAATGGACCAGTACCAAACGTAGGGATTAAGTGCCCAGGCCCGCGCCGACCAGAGCGCGACGCGCAGGCCGAAGGTGCGGTGTGCGATCAAGAACACCGGAACGGTGGTGAGCGATGCGAACAGGCTGTTAATTGACAGCAAGACCCAAGCCGAAGAGTAAGTGTAGATGCCGAAAATCTTGAACACTCCGCCGATCAGATAAGGGTAAAGTGGAGGTTCCCATGCGGTGGGACCAGTACTTCCTCCGTAAGGATTGCCGAAGCCCTGGCCCAGGGCGATGGATCGGCCGATGCGGCCCATTTCAAAACCGAAGCCGAAGTTATCTTCTCCGGGGCGAGTGTGGTACTGACGGAAAACTCCGATCGCAGCCAGTTGCAGGAGAAACGAAAGCAGCACCATCCACGGCACGGATCGCGGGATGGCAGGCAGGCTGGCTCGTTCCATCCCCGGGAGTTTATCAGGTCTAAGTGGACAAGCTCCGTCGCGAATTCTAGGGTTGGTCTCCAGACGGCGGCGACTGTACGGGCTGCCCTGTTGGATTCGCGTCCTGCCGCGGCACGACGTAAGGAACCTTGGGCAGGTGTGTGACCTGACCGCGCGTAGCATCGGCGATGTCGATGCCGGTGTGATCGAGCAGTAGGCCGGTGGCGCGATCCAGTTCGACGCGCGATTTCTCGTAGGCTGCCTTGGCGGATACCAGGTTCGATTCGTTGGTAGTAAGGATCGAGGCATCCTGCAGGATCGCGGTGGTCGTGGTGAGTCCAACCTTCAGCTTTTGCTGATCGGCATCGAGCGTCTGGCGGGCAAAATCGACGGCGTACTGGGCAGCTTGTACGGAGGCGCGATTCTGTTTCACATCAAACTGCGCGTTGCGAACTTCGATCCGCACTTGATTCTCCAGTTGGTGCAGCCGGACCTGGGCTTGCCGGTACTCGAGTTCCGCTCGAACCTGGTTGGCCTGCGCTTGACGATTGCGCAGCGGGATCGTCAGAGTGAGTCCAACACCCTTGTCAGGAGCGGTGCCGTTGAAGAGCTGGTTCAGCGTGCCGCCGTAGCCGACGGGGCCGCCACTGACAAAGGGAGGTGGCGGACTGGAGTTACTAAAGCAGCTTGAGACAGCGGGATTACAAGGTGGGGTCAACACGGTGGGATTGATATTCCCACCGACTCCTGAACCACTGTAATAAGCAAAGGCATCGAGCGTGGGCAGTAAGGCGTTGCGGATGGCTTTGCTGCTGAGGTCGCGGGAACTGAGATCAATACGCGATTCGACCAGTTCAGCGCGATGATCGAGAGCTTCATTGATCATGTCTTGAATGGGAACCGCGGCTTCCTCCTGCGGAACCTGCATGGTGGAGGTGGGAATCACGTCAGCTTCAGCCAGCATCGGATCTTCGACGCTGCGGCTGAGCGCGTTCTTCATGAGCAACTTTTCCAGTTCCAGATTGTTCTGTGCCAGGATCAGATTCTGCTCGTCGGTTGAAGCCGTGCTCTGCGCGCTCACCACCTGAATCGGCGGCACGGTTCCGACTTGTGCCTGCTGTTTGGTATCGGTCAGAGCTTTCTGTGCATAGGTGAGGGCTTCCTGCTGCACGCGCACGTTTTCGTAGGCATAGACAAGGTCCCAATACATATCTTCGATCTGATCGACGGTGGTGATGATTTGCAGGCGGAAGGCAACGTCGGAAATCTCGCGATTATTCTTGGCAATACGGATGAAGCGGGTATTGGGAAGAGATCCGAAGCCCTGCAGCAGGTTCTGCGTGACGCGGAACTGGAAGTTTGACGTGACGCCCGGGCTTAAGAGGCTGACGGGGTTGTTAGTAGCGAAGTGAGTGTTATTGAATCCCGCGTTCAGAGTGGTGCCCCACTCAAATCCCTGGATGTAGCTGACGTCGGCAGTATAAGTATTCTGAGAAAGTATTGGCACGGTGTCCACGCTTGTGGATTCAGTATCGTCCTTGTCGAGTTGCAGCGTGCTGGTGATGATGGGATCGAAGCTGGTGATGGGCGAACCAATTCCGAGCGTGGAACTGACCAAGCCGTTGGTGCCGGTGCCAATGCCGCTGGGTGCTACGGTGGTGCCTCCCGTGCCCGAACCCACCGTGCCGCCCAGGCCGCCCACGCCGCCGCCGGGAGTGTTCTGCACAATTCCGGCATTGACACCTAGAATGCTCGCGCCCGACTTCGCTCGCAGATAATCGGTGTCCGCGATATTCAGATTGTAGCGGGCGATATCGATGTCGAGATTATTTTCCAGAGCGAGGGCGACAGCGTCGTCGATCGAAAGATAGATCTTGCCTTCGCGCATGAGAGAGTCGATGCGAGGCGCGTTTGCCAGGTTCGGCTGCGCTATCTCCTGCGCCCGGTAGGGCTGAAGAACGTGAGGAAAAGCCGAACGCGGCTTGGAATAATCCTGCAGGTGAACTGCCTGCGGCTGAGCGGGAGCTGGCACAGTCTGCGGAGTTGGGGCAGCGGGAACATCTTGAGCGCGCAGGAACGCCTGCTGCTGCAGGCAGGCCAGGAGGGCGAAGGCCGCGAACAGAAGGGTCCGCCGTCGGTTGGCCGCGGTCATTCGGGGCATAGGCAAGAACATGGTTCGGCTCCTTGGGTAGAAACGGTCATGCACGGTGTTAAAGGGACAATATAGATTTCGAGAATGGGATGCGGCGGACATTTAGAGCGTCACTCCATCTTAGCGGGAGGCACCGCGGGAAGTGGGCGCGAGTCGTAAAGAATATTGTAAAGAATTGTGAGGAAGAACAATCAGGCGCGGCCTTGAACCGCGCCTGTCTTGCTCGTACGCTCCTACTGAGGCTGCTGTTGAGGCGCTGCCTGCGGCGCAGGCTGGGCCACCGACGGCATATCCTTGCGCGGTGCGATATAAGGCACGCTCGGCATGCGCGTGACCTGACCCTTTGCCGCATCGTCGACGCTGATGCCGTGATGATCGAGCAGAGTCCCGGTGGCACGGTCGAGTTCGATGCGCGACTTTTCGTAGGCGACGGTCGCATTCACCAGAGCTGATTCCGATGTCGCCAACTGGCTCTGGTACTGCAGAACCAGCGTTGTGGTTGAAGTGCCAAACTGATACTTCTTCTGTTCGGCGTCAAGCGACTGTCGCGCCAACTCCGCGGCTGCCTGGGCGGAATCCACACTGGCCCGATTTTGCTGGACGGCGTATTGTGCGTTGCGGATCTCGATTCCCACCTGGTTTTCAATCTGTTGCAGGCGCATCTGAGCCTGGCGGTATTCCAGTTCGGAGCGGATCTGCACGGCCTGCGCGGCGCGGTTGCGCAGCGGGATATTGAGTTGCAAGCCGACGCCCTTATCAGGCGAGGTGGAGTTGACCAGCTGATTCAGGGTGTTTCCAATGCTGGTCGTCGGAAATACTGGCGGCTCATTTGGGATCGTATTGCTGGCGCAACCGAATTCCAGCTGCAGTTCCGTTTGCGGGTTCGAGCAGACGTTGATGGGATTCTGGTCTCCGCCCACGCCTGCTCCGCCGTAGTAGGCGAATAGGTCGAGCGTGGGTAAGAGTGCACTGCGCACGGCCTTGTTACTCAGTTCGCGGCTGTTTAGATCAATACGGGACTCCACCAGTTCGGCGCGATGGCGAAGCGCCTCGTTGATCAAATCTTCGGTCGGTACAATAGGCTCTTCAGGGGGGATCTCCATAGTAGAGGTGGGGATCACATCGGCGGTTGCGAGCGCGGGATCCTTCAGAGTGCGAGTCAGCGCATTCTTCATCAACAGCTGTTCCAACTGCAGGTTGGTTTGCGCCGCCGTTACCAACTGCTGATCCTGCGCGACGGTGCTCTGCGCGCGAACCGTTTCGATGGGAGCCAGGCTGCCGATCTCAACCTGTTTCTTCGTATCAGAGAGAGTTTTTTGGGCAAAAGCGAGCGATTCATTTTGCACGCGAGCGTTTTCGTAAGCGTACACCAGGTCCCAGTAGATGTTTTCAATCTGATCGACACTGTCGATGATTTGCAGGCGGAAGGCGACGTCGGTGAGTTCGCGATTGTTTTTGGCGATGCGAATGAAGCGCGTGTTGGCAGCGAATCCAAATCCCTGCAGCAGGTGCTGGCTGAAGGTTGCCTTGAAACTGGAGTTCAACGCCGGACTCACACTCGAGAAAAAGCTGTTTGTCGTCTGCCGGCTGTTGTTGAAACCCACCGTCAGATTCGTGCCCCACTGGAATGCCTGATTGTAGGCGAAGTTTACCGTACCCGTGTTCTGAACCAGGCTGGTCCCCGGAGGAACGCCCTGGAAAATGCTGGTAGCTTGCTGGCTGAAATGATCTTCCTGCAGCGTCCCGGTGACGACCGGATCGAAGCTATTGATGTTCGGTCCAAGGCCTAGAGTCGAACTGACCAAGCCGTTGGTGCCGGCGCCAATGCCGCCTGCTCCCAGGCTCGTGCCGCCGGTGGAAGCTCCAGCAGTTGCGCCGATGCCGCCGACGCCGCCGCCGGGCGTGTTCTGCACAACTCCGGCATTGACGCCGAGAATGCTCGCTCCAGCTTTCGCGCGCAACACGTCGGTGTCGGCGATGTTGAGGTTGTAACGCGCGATGGCGATGTCGAGGTTATTCTCCAGCGCGAGCGCTATGGCATCGTTCAGCGAAAGATACAGCTTGCCATCGCGCATGAACTGGTCAATGCGGGCCGTGTTGGCCAGACTTGGATCGGCCAGGTGTCGCGGCTTGTAAGGCCCAATCGGGTTGGGGAAATGCGACACCGGCTGGGAATAATTCATCACCGGAAGCGGCCGCGTCTCCGGGGTATTTTGCGGATTAGGCGCGGCGGGCGGTTCCTGGGCCCAAGCTGCTGCGGTCCAACCCGCGATTGTCAGCGTTCCCAATAGAATTGCGGCGGTGGTCAGCCGGATGTTTGGGGTTAAGCGTGCGAATGGCATCTACTCATCTCCGTTCGTTAAGACCAATTCGTTTTAGACCTTGCAGCGAAAGATCTGGTTCCTACGTGAGACAACCGGATTTAGCCAAAATGAAAGTTCTACTCAGTTATTAGTACGCAACGGGCGGCACCTGGGTTCCTGAAAAGCTCGCGAAAACGGACGGTTCCTGAAAGCGCCTGCCGGGCCTCACAATTCGCGCTCCGCCCGCTTTTCTCCGGTTTCCGGGAGGCGACGGAACGAGAAATTCCTTCCTGAGACGAAGAGTTTGTTGAAACCGACAGTATATCTGACGCGGGAGCTTCTCTTTCGAGCACTCCCGGCAAGTTGACACTGACAAGTTGCTGGCGATAGTCGAGCTTCTCCCGGTCGAGCAAAATGACAGTCGTGGGCAAGCCGCCCTATGAAATGACTTGGATGAATCGCCGCGGCTGTGGGACTCTAAAGATCGCGTGCGCAATCTCAAACTGATTCTCTCCTATGACGGATCGGATTTCGCCGGCTGGCAGGTGCAGCCCGATGCTGCGACGGTGCAGGGCACACTGGCCTCAGCCATTGGACGAGTCACGGGCGAAAAGGTATTGCCGCAGGGCTCGGGGCGTACGGACGCGGGAGTGCATGCCCTGGCGCAGGTCGCAACATTTGTCACGGAGTCGCCGGTCCCCGCGGGGAATTTCGTGAAAGCGCTGAACGATGTCTTGCCAGCGTCGGTGCGAGTTCTGGAAGTGGAAGAGGTTGCGGCGGACTTTCACGCGCGCAAGTCAGCGCGGGCAAAAACTTACGGTTACCGGATCTATCGCGCGGCCATCTGTCCGCCGTTTCTGGCCAGGTATGTCTGGCACTATCCGTTTCCTTTGGATGAGCCGGCGATGATGCAGGCAGCGGCTCTGGTCGAGGGTGAGCGCGATTTTACTTCGTTTGCCGCGGTGGATCCGGAACGTAGCGCCGGCGTCCCATCGATTTTCGCAGGTGGCGAGAATGCCCGAGGACGCGAAGGTTCGCAAGTATCGAACGTCAGGCGGATCTCTTCTTCGAGCTGGCAGCGTCAGGGAAATGAGTTCGTCTACACGGTCAGGGGATCGGGGTTCTTGCACCACATGGTGAGAAATCTGGTTGGGACGTTTATTCTGGTGGGCAAAGGAACACTGCAGCCTGAGGACCTCACGCGGATACTGGAGGCGCACAACCGGTCGGCCGCGGGCGCTACGGCGCCGGCCAGCGGGCTGTGTCTGGTGAATGTGGAGTATTGAACCCCGTGGCTACTGAGCTACAAATCGCGGTGCGGAAAGTTTCGTCGGTGAATCCGGCGACGGGTGCCGTTCTGCGCGAACTGGAATGCAGCAGCGAGAGTGAGGTTCGGCTGGCGGTGACTCAGGCGCGAGCGGCCCAGATGGCATGGACTGGGGTCGGAGTGCGGGACCGAATCGCAGTGCTGCGAGAGTTTCAGCGCAGGCTGCAGGAGAAAAAGTCAGATATCGCTAATGCCATTACACAAGAAGCCGGAAAGCCGGTAGCCGAAGCGCTGGTCACCGAAGTTCTCGTCGTGCTGGATACGGCGCGGTTTCTGATCGACAACGCCTACCGGCTGCTGCAAGACGAACTGCTGCCCCATGGAAATCTTGCCGCCAAGCTCAAGACCGGAAGGCTTGTGCGCGAACCCTACGGCGTCGTGGGGATTATTTCGCCGTGGAATTATCCCTTCTCGATTCCTGCGACGGAGACGCTTGCGGCGCTGGTAGCGGGGAATGCGGTGGTGCTGAAGCCTTCAGAATTTACCTCTATGGTGGCGCTGGAACTGGAGACGCTGCTGCACGAGTCGGGCGTGCCAGAGAATGTCTTTCAGGTTGTGGTGGGCGATGGTGCAACCGGCGCAGCACTTGTGCGAGAGCAAATCGACAAACTGGTCTTCACCGGCAGTGTGGCCACAGGCAAGCGCATCGCAGCGGCCGCGGCGGAACGGTTGCTTCCGGTGGTGCTGGAGTTGGGCGGCAAAGACCCTATGTTGGTGCTCGATGATGCCGACATTGACGTCGCCTCGAGCGCGGCCGTGTGGGGAGCGTTCGTCAACGCCGGCCAAGCTTGCCTGTCAGTGGAGCGCTGCTACGTGCAACGCAGTCGATATGAGGAATTTCTTCGCGCCTGCGCTGAGAAGACGAAGAAGTTGCGCGTGGGCCCCGGTCTGGACAACGAGACCGATGTGGGCCCGATGATTCACGAAAAGCAGCTGCGGATCGTGGAGTCCCACGTGACAGATGCCGTCACGCGCGGAGCAAGGGTTCTGTTCGGAGGGTCCAGGCTTCCAGAGCTGGGCAAGAACTTTTATCAGCCCACTGTGCTGGCGGATGTTACCCACGAGATGAGCATCATGCGCGAGGAAACATTCGGACCTGTACTGCCCGTGATGGCATTCGACAGTGACGATGAAGCAGTGCGGCTGGCCAACGACTCGGAGTATGGGCTGGCGGCAAGCGTATGGACTCGCAACCGTGAGCGTGGCGAGCGTTTGGCGCGGCGAATTCAGGCCGGCACCGTCATGGTGAATGATGTCGTTTCCTGCTTCGCCATAAGTGAGGCGCCGCATGGCGGCGTCAAGGCAAGCGGCGTGGGCCGCGCTCACGGACGCTTCGGTATCGAAGAAATGGTGCGGTTGAAGTATCTGGATTCGGACCTTATGCCTGGAATGAAGAAAGTCTGGTGGTACGGATACGGCGCAAGGTTTGCTCAGCAGATGGAAGGGTTTGTCGACTTCCAGTTTGCACGCGGGTTCGGAGAACGGCTGCGCGGGATGTTGCGCGCGGCCGGCGTAGTGACGCGCAAGCAGCTGTGAATGCCGAGGAGCGCAGGCGGCAACGCTAATCCGAAAGCCGGTCGCCGTGGCTTGGCGGCTGTGAGATCACCAGAAAGCGCGCGTCACCGGAGGACAAATTGCTGATCTGGTGGCGAGTTCCTGGTAGCACGCGCATGCCGGTGCCAGCCGGGAGTAACGTGGTTTGCCCTTCCACCTCCATTATCACTTCGCCCGATAGAATGTAGAAAAACTGCTGTGCCTTCTCGTGATAGTGGCGGACTTCGCACGCCCCTGCGGGCATGAGCTCTTCGATCACACTCAGTTTTTCATCTTTCACCAGATGCCAGCCGTCGCAATTGTTTCCCCAGCGGTAATGCTCGGAATTGGCGCGGCTCACGGAACGTGGCTGGGCGGCATCTCTCGGCATGCTTTTCGTCTCCCGGAGACCAGTGTAATCTTATGCCCATGAGCAACGGTTCAAATGCAGACCCGAAACGCGAATTGCTGCGTCACACCTTGGCCACGCTGGCTTATCGCGGGGGTAAGGCCATCCGCAACGCGCCCGAGGGATTTGCCGTGTTTCACATCGACGAGGGCGTGCGTGCGCCGGGGCAGATTCTAGCGCACGTCGGCGATCTGATGGATTGGGGGCTTTCGATGGCAATTGGCAAGCCGGAATGGCACGACTCCAAGCCGCTCGCATGGGAGAGTGAGACGGAGCGCTTTTTCGCTGCGCTGAAGAAGTTCGATGATTACATGGCTTCCCAAGAGCCCTTGCAGGCGCCTGTGGAAAAACTCTTTCAAGGACCAATAGCCGACGCACTGACTCACGTGGGTCAGATTGCGATCCTGCGGCGACTGGCGGGAGAACCCGTGAAGGCCGAAAACTTCTACAAGGCAGAGATCGTGGTAGGCCGCGTAGGTGCGGAGCAGACCTCACGGAAGAAGGAGTTCTAAGTTGCACGCCAGAAAACCAGAAACTAGCTCGGGTTCAGCGGCACTTGTGCCCGGTAGATGGCCTGCCAGCGGCCGGCCTTGAAAATGTAAATCGAGCTGCCGTTCAGGTGCACCGGAATCTTCTCTCCGTCGCAAGTTGCGTACTGCTCGGCTTTGTAGGTAAGCAGGTACGTGCCGGCGGCGACGGGGAGCGCTCCGAAATCGGATAGGCCATAACCTTCGACAATACAGGCCTTGGCCGAGGTTTGCTGATCGGCGAGTTGCTGATCGCGGGAGAACGTGCCGATCTCGTTCCAGAAGATTCCATTCTCTGGTATGTGATCGCGAAAGTAGGCTTGGTTCTTTGTCTTCCAGGCTTCGAAAAAACCAGTTTCGGTGCGCACCAGTTCTAGTTGGATGCTTCGACCAACATTTGGAGCTTCGTTCTTATGCGCGGTCTGGGCGCTGCTTGCGCCGAACAGGAAGGCTAGAGAAACAAGAATTGCCGCGGAGGTCAGGAATTTGTTTTTCGCAGGAAACAGTTCATGATTCATAGGATGCTCATTCTGGAGTGGCCACACCGGTTACAACCGGCAGGCCTAGCATACGATATCGCGGGCTTTTGGCCTCGCGTTTAGCCTTCGAGTACAATGGCGGTCGTAGGGCCGAATCCGGCGGCGCGAGCGCCGCACGAACGAGGGTAAGTCCTTTGGCGACTGGTGAAGTCACTACTTCGGGCAGGCAAACTCCTCCTCAGCTTCCCCATCATAAGGTCAAAATCAAGAAGGCCGGGCAGCGCGCCTGCAACGAAAAGAATGAGAAAGGCAAGTTCTGCGGCGGTCATTTGAAACGCTGGTCCTACCGGACTGACGTGATCGAACAGGCCTGCGGCGACGTTGAAAAAGCCTGGGGGCCGGACGCAGAGGTCTACCGCTGCGAGCACTGCCAGACGCTCTATTTGCCAAACCCCGCGGAAGCCAAGGTGAATGTCGCAGGGCAGGGAATGATTTCGGTGTTCGGGCTGACCTTGCCGCCGAAAGAAAAATGAAGCTGCCGGCTGCGAGCTTCTAGCTGCTAGCCAAATACTTTCTTGCCCTCTGAAGTGATTCGCTAGAAGCCGGGAGCTAGAAGCTAGCAGATGTTTTCCATGAACACTTCCGAACTCATCTACGATTGGAACAAGAATCATCCACCGGGACTGCAGCCGCCGGGGCCGGTACTGCTGAATGATGAGAGCCTGCGCGATGGGCTGCAATCGCCTTCGGTGCGTGATCCATCGATTCCCGAAAAAATTGAGATTCTCCACTTGATGGAGGCGTTGGGGATCGACTCGCTCGATCTGGGATTGCCGGGCGCGGGAGCGCGCGCGGTTGAACACGTGACGGCGCTGGCTCGGGAGATCGTCGGGCACAAGCTGAAGATTCGCGCCAACTGCGCGGCTCGGACGCATGAGAACGATATTCGTCCCATTGCTGAGATTGTGCAGAAGACGGGCCTGCGCATTGAAGCCGCTACGTTCATCGGATCGAGTCCTATTCGGCGGTTTACGGAAGGCTGGACCGACGATTTTCTTTTGCAA
>DATHMS010000220.1:0-3924 GCA_035486795.1 Candidatus Sulfotelmatobacter sp.
GGCGCGGAATCCGGATAAGTGGGCATACTACTTTTTCAACGTCGACGGCAAAACGGCCGAAGCCATGCCCAAGGGCAACCCCTGCTGGTCGTGCCACGAGGATCATGCTGCTGTCGAGCACACGTTTGTGCAGTTCTATCCCACTCTCAAGCCTGTGGCGAGGAAGTTCGGCACGTACAACGAAGCGCGGGAACAAGTGACGGACGCGACTCGATAAAGGGGAACTCCGTGCCCGAGACGTCTCCTGGTTCCAGGTTAGGCGTTCGGATTGCCGCGCTATTTCGTAGCCGACCAGGAAAGGTAACGCCGCGGAACGCGCGGCCGAATCGAAATAGAGATGGTTCATGTTGTCTCTCGGAGTATGGCAATTAGCTGCGGTCCACGTCTTAGCGACCGTGCACGATCGACGAGCCGGTACTCTCGATCCCCGCACTAATCCAGACGACTGACACGCCTTGCTTCCCCGAATGAATATGGATCGCTAGCGAATAAAAGCACTTCCTCGGGTCTGGAGTCCGGGCTGACTGTTCTCCGCCGCAGGAGAAAGTCTGACGCTTAGCGAAATACCGCAAATGCTCGAATAATTTCCTCCCGCGCGATGAGGCGATTCACTCGCGCTTTCCGCATACCTGTACATGAGCTGCGGCAGCCGGATATTCCTGGCACCCAGATCCGGTTCAACCGCCAGCGCTCACGCTAGAACTGCGTAAAACAAGATCCCGGGAGGGAATATGACCAGCAAATTCTCAGTGACTCTCATGCTAGCAATGCTTACCTTTGGCTTAACTTCAGTGGCGGCGGCCCAGAGCGATACTCTGCGCTCCCTTTACCAAAGCTCTGCTACCATCTCCACCAACCTGGAAGGCTTTCACGCGTATCCGACGCCACCGGCGGGGTTCGACCCGCTGGCCGCGTCGGACGAAGAATTGGCCGCTTATGGCATTCCTCTCCGGCCGGACAAGACACAAGACCCCGACGGCTACCGGCACTGGACGAGGGTAGCGCAACTGGTGAGCAATCCGCGCGGCCGCTGGTACGGTGAACTCAAGCCTCGCCGGGTTCACGGCAGTCTCGCTACCGTCTCTCCGGCTGCGGCCGCAGCGCAGGGGACCACGTTTGGGGCCACCTCGGCTACGTCGAAAAACTGGAGCGGTGTGGTGAATACGTTATCGAGCAAGACGTACAGCAGCACAAAGTCCTTTTCCTGGGTGACGGGCGAGTTCAACGTGCCATTCCCCCAGCAGGCTGAGGCTAACGGCGGGGAATATATGCGACGGTGGCGACGACCAAGCGGCATTCTGGGTGGGCCTGGGCGGTTTCAAACTGACTGACGTGGACTTGGGCATTCAGAATAACGTTGCACAAACCGGTGTGGATATCTACGCCGCCTGCTACGCGTCCGCGTCTGGCGCGTACGCGTGGGTGGAATGGTTTCCGGGCCCATCAGTGGAGCTGTTCAGCGTCAACCCAGGCGACGATATTTATGCCAGCGTGCAGAGCAACAGCAGCACATCCGCAACGTTCGCACTCAGCGATTTCACAGCTCAACAATTTGCCTCCTACGAAATAAGCGCGCCGAAGGGGGTTGTGAATGCCGGGAACGAAGCTGAGTACATTGTCGAGCGACCAAGCGGTGATTCAAACACCCCTAACGGCCTCTACCCGCTGGCTAATTACATTTGGTCCTTCTGGGACTTCACCAGATCCAAGTCTTTCACCGGAGTCTACTATTACCCGGGAGAAACCAGCGCTGGGACTTATGATGTCTCCATGACCAATGACTCCGGTTCAGAAGTCATCTCCCTGCCGGAAATCGATAAAGGCCTGCAAAACCTCTTTGTTGAAGGCGTAGGGTGTGCCCGGGGGGGTGGTTGCAAACCCTAACGGTCCGTGCCACTCGCGAGGGCGGCGCTATCCGGCGGCCGCCCCGCGCATGTTCTGGACGGTTTACTTCGTCCCGGAGCTTTCACCAGCGTGTCGCGGGCCGAATCTCTCTCCGAAGAAGTCACCCTTGTCCCAGGTCGGCGCCGCGTCCTGCTGCGCTACTTCATAGCCGACCAGGAAGTTAACACCTGCCGCTTTCGCTCCGGAGTCGTAGTCGAGCGTCTGATCCATGTTGTCGAGCGGGGTGTGATACTTCGTCACCATCCACTCTTTCAGCTGCTTCATTCCATCCACTTTAGGATCGCTGCTTTGGATGCCGTCGGTGATGTTGACCGCGGGAATGCCTTGCTGAACGAATGAATATTGGTCGCTGCGGATGAAGAAATTCTCCTCCGGCATGGGATCGGGACTGAGAGTATAACCGATTTGCTTGGCGGACGATTGCACCTGTTGCTCCAGGCTGGAGTGCTCGATGCCGAGCACGATCAGGTCTTTCATGGGGTAGAACAGGCCGGGTGCGCCGTCGATGTTGAGGTTCGCTGCAATTGCACTTCGCGGCACTGTGGGGAAATTGGCAAAGTAATCGGAACCGAGCAAACCCATCTCTTCGCCGGTGACAAAGACAAACAGGATGGAGCGGCGCGGCGCCTGGGGCAGGCTGGCGAACACGCGCGCGATTTCGAGCAAACTTGCATCGCCAGAGGCATTGTCGAGAGCGCCGTGGCAAACGTTGTCGCCATTCACTGGCGGGCAGATGCCGAGATGGTCGACATGTGCGGTATAGACCACATACTGGGTGCGTAGCGCCGGATCGGAGCCCTGGATCTGGCCGATGATGTTCGGGCTGTCGGCCGATGTATGGGAGCTGATCGAGTGGATGCGCGCTGTGACGGGCAGAGCCAGCGACTGGGGCTGCCCGGCCTTGGCGGCATCGAAGATTTGGGCGAGCGTCTTGCCGGCTCCGGCGAACAGCTTCTCGGCTCCCGATTGATTGAGCAATGCCCAGCCGCGAAGCTCGGGAAATATATTGTGCGGGCTGCCGTTTTTCTCCAGCCACTCCATGTTTCCCATTTGTACCTGCGGCACAATCCACTCCCACGGATTGCGTTTCTGATCCTCGGGCAGCATCAGGTCCATGAACCCCACCGCACCGTGAGCGACCGCGTTCCGCTGCTTTACGACGTTGTCGGAATAGTAGGCTCGCACCGTCGATGGGAACTTTGCCGGCGCACCGTCGATCACTACTACGATCTTGCCCTTCGCGTCGGCCCCGGCGTAATCGTCGTAATCATTTTCCTTTGCGGTTACGCCGAATCCAACGAACACGACCGGAGCCTCAACGCTGTTGTCGGGCTTGATCAAGTCTCCGAATTGCACGTAATCTTTCAACGGAACCAGGGTTTGGGCGCCGCTCTTGGTGACCAGGACCACGGAACTCTTGCCGTCGTCGAGCACTGACTTGCGCAGCGGCACGGTTTGATACCAGGTTCCGTTCACGCCCGCGGGACGCAAGCCCGCAGCCTCGAGTTGAGTCGCGACATAGCTGGCTGCAATCTGGTAGCCGGGCGTCCCCGTGCCTCGACCCTCCAAGAGCGAGTCGGACAGGAAGCGCATATGAGCTCGAATAGCCTCTGGGCGAATCGAATTCATTGCCGACTGCTCGGGCGCAGGCGACGATCGCTGTGTGCAAGCCCAAATCCCAAGGCAATTCACGAGGGCGAAGCAAAGAAGGCGGTGGTTCATGGGCAATGAAGCTCCTGATTCGATTTAGTCTGCGGTTTCAGCCCTGCAGAGCTTTACAGCCAAGGGCAACATCATGGACCTTACCCAAAGGAGTTAGCAAGCATCAGGCGCCGGATCCGCGGCATAGGCAGAACTGGACGGGAATCCTCGAGCATAGCTCGTTCAAATGTGGCCACGAGGAGCTGCGACCCGGGGCGGAGTTTGCGTTTGCGGGATTACGCGAACTCCGGCTTTGTCGAAGGCGAAGATCTTTACTTCACCCTCTTTGCCTTGAGCTGGGATTTCGTTGCCGTTTAG
>DATHMS010000221.1:0-16230 GCA_035486795.1 Candidatus Sulfotelmatobacter sp.
TATCAGAAAATTGTCCACCACATAGAATGCATCGACCACAGACGCGGGCTGTGCATCCGATGGATTGCCCAGATCATTGGCGGGATCCGCAGCAGCCACACGCGCAGCCTCGCGTGCAGCATTGGTTAGCTTCTGCTTCAAGGAAATCGCTCCACTGAAGTCAAAAATCCCTACCACGAAGAGCACGAGCAAAGGCAGCGAGAGCGCGAACTCCACGATCTGGGAAGCGCGGTCTTCGGCCCAGAGCCGCCGGGACGCACCGACCATCCAACGAAAACAATGAAAGTGGTAGCTCATTGCGTTTCCGCCCGCATCTGGGCCTGAGCCCGGAGTTCAATGGTTTGATTACTTAGAGAACTGAACGGCAGCCAAAACTTGTAAGGATACTGGAGACTGACGGAAACCCCGCACTCCCCGGCGCCTCCGTTGCCGTTGCCGGGAGCCGACAACTCGATATTAGTTTCGGATGGGGGGTTGCCATTGCCGTTTGGGTGGCTTACGCCTTGGACACAAATGTTGTTCTGGCTGCCGTCGCACGGCACCGTCGTCGAACTGCAACTCGTCGTGGTGGCGGAGGGAGAGCAGCCGCAGAGCGCGGGAGGGGTGGTGGGCTGCTGTAACTGAGTGGGATCAAGATGGGCGACCTGCATCGTGCTTTGAACCGCATTCCAGGCGTTCGCTGAGGGATCGTTTGCGGTCCCGCAGGACGTGCAAACCGGGGCCACGGCCGCGCGCGCACCTTCCCGTGCCGCGCGCGTGATCGTGCCGTAAATGCGGAATGCCTGCCCGAACCAGAAGATAGCCAGGAAGATCATGAAGAACAAGGGCAGGATCATCGCAGTTTCGGCGATCTCAGAACCGCGGGTGTTCCGCAATAAAACGCGCCATGTCGTCGATGCCGGCTTCTTCATGTTCATCTTCATCATCACTATGGTGCTCCCCACATCTTTTCGATGCTAAAAAGCAGGGTGGTCAAGGCTAATGCCACGCCATAGGGAACTTTGAGCGATTGCGGATTATCCAGCGAAACTTCCGCTCCCGGCCTACGAAGAGTTAACATCGACGCCAGCAGCCTCCCAATGTTGCGCAGCGTTTCCTTGAATCGCCGCTTGTAAATCACTAACCCTAGGGCCATAATCCCGGCCACAAAGACGGAACCCACGAGCAGGTCGACCAGCCCTTGCCACCCAACGAATGCTCCCAAAGCCCCAGCCAGCTTCCAGTCGCCGGCGCCCAGACTGCGCAGAAAGACGAACGGCAACAGCAGTAACAGCCCCAGTCCTGCTCCTAGCAGCGAGGTTTTCAACCCGGCCCATCCGTTCGCCAGCACATTCACTGAAACTCCAACCAGGAATCCGGGTACGGTGAGCCAGTTTGGGATGCGGCGACTGCGCCAGTCCGTCCAACCGGCAATCAGCGCCAACGCGACCGCCAGCCCGAGCACGGCCGCTTTCAAACCGGCCCCGATTCGCCTCGGGAGCGCCGTCTTCCCACCGCAATGAGCCAGAGTGACAGCCAGAATTCCATATCGTGCGAGGCTCGACTATGCGCGCTGAAAATAGCTGCTCCCATTCTCGAGAAACTGGTTCCGCAAAGAGGCTCCGGAAAGCAAGCTTCGAAAAGCCGTGCCAAAGCCGCGCGAAATGCCCTTCTGACGCGGATTTTCACATAGCTCGATACCGAAGTCAATGAAGACAGATGGGGGGAGCAACCGTTCGTCACTGACCAAGAGCAAAGGCCCGGAACCTGTCCGGGCCTCGAGGAAATCTTCCCGCCCTACCGGTTGAACGCTCCCGCTCCGTTGTGCTCGGCCACGATGCGCTTGGCGCTATCGGCCAGGGCTTTGGCTTGCGGAAGCAGATCCAGTGCTTTTACCACCTCAGGATCCGATTCCGCGCGCACCTTCATGCCCTCATCCTGACCGTAGGCATCCACTAGGATCTCAGCTTTAATGTTAGACCGGATCCAGTCGCTGTTATCGACCATATCCGCCTGGGTATAAGAGACATCGGCCTCGTCGAGTGACTTGCGGAAGTCCTGCAGCATGGCATCGTCGACTTCCAGATTTCTCGCAGGATGATGATTCACGACGTAGCGCTTGGCGAAATTGAAGAACGCATAGTGCTGCAATAAGGTGTCTTGAAAGTGGTTGCTCTTAAGTGGAGGGATGGCAACATCGGGTGTAATGCCCCCGCCACCATAGACCGTGCGGCCACTGTCAGTCAGCTTCACTTCGCGATTCGCGTTGCTGCCGGCATCGGCTTCACGGTTGTAGTAATAATCGTAGAGGGAAATATTGCTGTAGTCGCGCTGAATGAGGCGACCGCTGGGTGTGTAGTAATGCGCCGTAGTAAGAGCGAGTCCCGTATTTTCCGATAGCGGATACACGGTTTGCACCAGGCCCTTGCCAAAGGTGACTTCACCCACGATCAACCCTCGATCGTGATCCTGAATGGCTCCAGAAACGATCTCTGCCGCTGAAGCGGTCAAGCGGTTTACCAGCACCACCAGCGGATAATCCTTGCCTCCGTTGCCATGCTGCGCCACATAACGCTTCTCCGCCGAAGCGCGGCCGTGGTGAGAAACGATGAGCTGACCCTTCTTCAGGAACTTGTCAGCTACGCCCACGCCCTCGCTCAACAAGCCGCCGGGATTTCCGCGCAGATCGAGAACCAGACCCTTGAGATCGCCAAACTCATCCAGCGCTTTTGAAACCTCTTCTTCTGTGGTCTCGTTGAACCCGGTCACGTGCAGGTAACCGATTCCGGGCCGAATCAGGAAGTGCACGTCCACGCTATAACGCGGAATCTCGTCGCGCACCAGAGTGAACTCCATCGGCTTCTCCACGCCTTCGCGCGAAATGCTGATGTGGACAGTGGTTCCCTTGGGTCCCTTGAGCAAATCGGCGACGTCGCCGGTGCTCATATTTTCCGTGGACTTGCCATCAACCGCGATGATCACGTCTCCCGGATGAATGCCGGCCTTGTAAGCGGGCGTGCCCGTAAAGGGGAAGATCACAATAACTTTATTGTTGCGCGGACCCACCGTCATGCCCACGCCGTAGTACTTGCCGCGCTGGTCCTCCCGCATCAAGGCGTAAGACTTAGGATCGAAGAAATTCGAGTGCGGGTCGAGCGCGTGCAGCATTCCCGGGATGGCCCCGTTGTAGATGGCCTTGTCCGGGTTCACTGGCTCGGCGTAGTTATCCTCGACAATCGCGTAGACGTCGGAGAACTGTTTCAAGCTGTCTTTGACGTCAGAGTCGCCGGCGAGCGACGACTGCTGTCCCGTGCGCTGGGCGAAAAGAATTCCCAGAAATCCGCAGGCAACAAGAAAGAAAACTACCAGGAAGAGTGAGCGGCGAGAACTACGTGCCATCTTGAATTGTCCTTCGGTCAGGGTTGTCGACCACCCAGCAACCGCGCTGAATAGACGCAGTATATCACCACATTAGACTGCCCCGGAACGGGATAGTCACCATGGTAACCACCCCGGCAAATCGTCTCTCGTTAAGATGCGCCGGGAAGGTTTAAAGGTTCCCGGCCTCCGGAGCCGGCGTGTAAAGGGCTCCTAGAGGTGCTGGCGTCCCGCTCCCCCAGAGTGCTATTGACGGGGAAGTCATACCGCTATATTGTGGCCGTCACCAAACGTGCAGGGGGCCCGTTTTGGCATAGGCAAGTGCTCGGGGAGGTTGACCGTGCCGTTTCGTCGGGTGCTCGTTGTTGCTTCCTGTGCGGTATTTCTGGTTCTGGCCATTGCTGAGTATCCTGCAGCTGCCGTCTTCGCGGGCGTTGGTTTCCAGCCGATTTCGCCTGAAGAACTGAAAATGACGCGCGAACCGCTCGCTCCCGGGGCGCCGGCCGTCATCCTGTACCGTCAAGTCGACCGCGACGACAATGGACGCACCTCACACGAAGACAACTACGTCCGGATCAAGATCCTCACCGAAGAGGGGCGAAAGCAGGCCGACGTCGAGATTCCTTTTCTCAAGGGGAGTAACGATGTTGTGCATTTGCGCGCTCGCGCCATCAGGCCTGACGGTTCCGTTAGCGATTTCGACGGAAAAATCTACGAGAAGTCGATTGTGAAGGCGCGTGGATTGCAGTACATGGCTAAGACGTTCACGCTTCCGGACGTCCAGGTGGGCGGCATCATCGAATATTCCTACACTTATGATTTCATGGAGAATGAACTCTTTGACTCGCATTGGGTCCTGAGTCAGGATCTCTTCACCAAGGCCGCGAAGTTCTCCCTGAAACCCTACTCGTCAGAAGGCGCGGGCAGCTACTGGAGCGTGCGCTGGTCTTGGCAGGGTTTGCCGCCCGGTACGCCCCAGCCCCAAGAGGGCGGCGACCATGTCGTCCGGCTTGAAGCACACAATATTCCCGCTTTTCAGACCGAAGATTTCATGCCACCGGAGAATGAACTCAAGGCGCGTGTGGACTTTGTCTACAGCGATCAGCCTTTCGTGGCCGACGTAGACAAATACTGGAAGAAGGTCGGGCAAGAATTGAATGGCCGGGTGGAAGGGTTTGTGGGCAAGCGGAAAGCGATGGAAGAAGCGGTGGCGCAGATCGTTTCGCCCAATGACCCGCCCGAAGTGAAGCTACGAAAAATTTATGACCGTGTGCAGCAAATGCGCAATACATCTTTCGAAGTGCAGAAGACAGAGCAGGAGGAGAAGCGCGAAAAAGAGAAAGAGCCGACTAATGTCGAGGAGGTCTGGAAGCGCGGTTACGCCAATGGTAACGATCTTACCTGGCTTTATCTGGGACTGGTAAGGGCGGCTGGGTTGGAAGCTTACGGGGTATACGTTTCGGACCGGCGCAACTTCTTCTTTCAGCGTCAAATGATGGACCGCAAGAAACTGGATTCGAACGTAGTCTTGGTTAAGCTTAACGGGAAGGATATGTACTTCGATCCCGGCGCTGCATTCACACCCTTCGGACTTCTGGAGTGGTCAGAAACGGGTGTGCCGGGGTTACGGCTCGATAAAGACGGCGGAACCTGGATTCAGAGCACGCTTCCTGAGGCCTCGGACTCGCGGATGGAACGTGACGCGAAGTTTAAACTTTCCGAGACTGGTGATTTGGAGGGCAAGCTTACCGTTACTTTCACCGGCCTGGAGGCTATGAGCCGGCGGGTCGAGGAACGCCACGGCGATGACGCTGAGCGAAAAAAATACCTCGAGGATCAGGTGAAAGGGTACATTCCCGTGGGGACTGAACTGGATCTCACAAACCAGCCGGATTGGAAAAGCTCATCCACGCCCCTGGTGGCAGAGTTCAGTCTGAGGATCCCCGGTTGGGTATCGGGTGCAGGGCGCCGCGCTTTGCTGCCGGTTGGGATCTTCAGCGCTGCGGAAAAACACATCTTCGAACACGCGGACCGCGTACATCCCATCTATTTTCAGTTCCCGTTTGAAAAGATGGATGATGTGACCATCGATCTACCCCTGGGTTGGCAGGTGCAGAGCCTGCCCCAGCCGCAAAATCAGGACGGGCACGTTATTACTTACGACCTCAAGGCCGAGAAGGCCGCGAGCTCTCTGCACCTGACTCGAAAAGTGAAGGTCGATGTCTTGCTGCTGGAGACCAAGTATTACGCGCCATTGAGAAACTTTTTTCAGGTAGTGAGGACCGGCGATGAAGAACAAATTGTGCTCCAGCCCGGAACCGCAACGGCAGCCAATTAGCCGTCGCACTGGCCTGTCCGTCTTTGTAGCCACGATCTGTCTCCTGGCTTGTGTTCCCGAGGCCGCGGGGGATGCTCCGGCGTGGATGCATGCCCTGGCGAATGCCCCACTGCCCGCCCACGATGAGAAGACGGATGCGGTCCTCCTGTATTCCGAGACGAACATAACGGTGCAGTCGGTCGACAGAATCAAGGTGACCGAGCGTATCGCTTACAAAATCCTGCGTCCCAGCGGCCGCGATTACGGCTTCGCTCTAGTTTTCTTCAATTCCCGCAGCAAAGTCACCAGCCTCCATGGTTGGTGCATCCCGGAGCAGGGACGGGATTACGAGGTAAAGGACAAAGATGCGCTCGAAATGTCTGCTCCCAAGATCGAGGGGAGTGAACTGATTCAGGACGTAAAGGTCAAAGCGCTGAACATTCCCGCACCCGATCCCGGAAGCATTGTTGGCTATGAGTACGAGAAAGAAGAGCAGCCCTTTGCCTTACAAGATTCATGGGATTTTCAACGTGAAATTCCCGCCCGTGAGCGGCACTACTCCCTCCAGCTTCCTCCTGGTTGGGAATTCAAAACCTCGTGGTTAAACTATCCTGAGATAAAACCTATTCAAGCCGGGGGCAGTCAGTGGCAATGGGTTGTGAGCGATCTGAAGGCGATCCGGAAGGAAGACGAAATGCCTCCCTGGGATGAGGTCGCGGGCCGGATGATTGTGACGTTCTTCCCGCCCGGTGGCAGCGCCCAGAGCAGTGCCCAGAACGGTTTCAGCAACTGGCAGCAGATGGGAAATTGGTACCTGAATCTGACGAACGGCCGCTTCGACGCCTCCCCGGAAATTAAGGCAAAGGTTGCCTCTCTGACGGCACCTGCTCCAACTCAACTCGCCAAGATGCGGATGCTGGCGGAATTTATTCAGCACGACATCCGCTACGTTGCAATTGAACTGGGCATTGGCGGTTGGCAGCCCCACCCGGCAGCGGAAGTGTTCTCGCACCGTTATGGCGACTGCAAAGACAAGGCCACATTGATGCGCGCCATGTTGCAGGAGATCGGCGTCGATTCGTATTATGTCGTCATCAACTCGGAGCGCGGCTCAGTTACTCCTGACGTACCCGCGCATCTTGAGGCTTTTGATCATGTAGTCTTGGCGCTCAAATTGCCGAAGGACATTGACGATCCTTCGCTGATCGCCACCGTCCAACATCCAAAGCAGGGAAGGCTTCTGTTTTTCGATCCGACCAATGAACTAACTCCGTTCGGCCAGATTGGCGGCTATCTCCAGGCCAACTACGGCTTATTGGTAACGCCCGATGGCGGCGAGTTGGTTGAACTGCCGCAACAGCCGTCCTCCATGAATAGTATCCAGCGCACGGCTAAGTTGACTCTCGATACCATGGGCACGTTGAGAGGCGAGGTCGAGGAGATGCGGGTTGGGGATCGAGCCTCGTCCGAGCGGTGGCGATTGCGCACCGTGACCAAGGATACCGACCGCATCAAGCCGATCGAGGATCTCCTCTCCGGTTCGCTTTCCAGCTTTCACATCACGCGTGCCAGCCTCGTCAATCTTCAGCGAACCGATCAACCCTTCGGCTTCAAGTACACCTTCGACTCGCCGAACTATGCCAAGAGTGCAGGTAACCTGCTCCTGGTGCGGCCCCGCGTGATCGGCAACAAAGGCTCAGGAATCCTAGAGACCAAAGAACCTCGGAAGTACCCCATCGAATTCGAAGGGCCGGCTAAGGATACGGATGCTTTTGAAATTACTATTCCGCCCGGATATCTTGTTGATGACCTCCCGCCGCCCGTCGATGCCGACTTCAGTTTCGCCAGTTATCACTCCAAGACCGTGGTGAATGGCAGCGTTGTCGACTATACCCGCACCTTTGAAGTGAAACAACTGAGCGTGCCCGTTGGTAAGGCCGAGGAGCTTAGAAAGTTCTACCGCATCATTGCCGGAGACGAGCGAAGCACGCTCGTTCTCAAGTCTGCTCCATAGTTGTTTTGTACGCTTCGGCCACGGCGAGGCCCAACCCACTATTCCCGTCAGTTGCCGGCCGGAACGACCTGTGTCGCATCCCCGGGACAGGAACGACGAAACCCAGGTTAATCTTTCAGCCGCCAGACCAGCCCCGTAGAAATGCGCACATGGTTTTGCGCCAGACCCGCTTGGCTTGTCAGATAGTCCGCCTGAAGCCGCCAAGCCAGATTGTGCCTGATGGAGTAATCCACTCCACCGCCAAGGGCCATGGCAAATCCGGTCTCCGAGAGGTGACCAGACTCAGGAATGGCAGGAAGTGTCACGCCGACGCCGGAACTGGTTACATTCTCCGATCGCGTCATATCTACATGTTCCCCGCCCACCAGGAAGTGTGCAAATGGCCTGACTTTTCCGCCAGGGTAGGAGAACTGCGGTCCGAGCAGAAAGTTATGGATTTTGGGACTGGAAGCAACGTTCATGATCGTGTCAGCCTGCGTCTTACAACCGGTGCAGGGAGAGAATGTCTCTGAAGTCGTTGTCGAGGCCGACGATCCGCTATAGTAGCCGCTGAAATCGGTTACAAAGCTGAACCACCGCTTCATATTGACCCCGACCGAACCATTCCATCCGTTCAGGCCCAGCCGCGCGCCGGTTGCACCGGAGACAGCAGTAGTATCGACCTGGACGCTGGAGGAGCCTGGGATCAGCTCGTAATTCCCATACGAGTACCCCGCAAAAATCTCAGCTTTCGGTCCATCCTGCGCAATGACTGCCACGCTGGACACTACAACCAGAACTACTCCGAAGAAGTAACGCATTTCGTTTTCTCCTCAACAGCACAATTTCGTTCAGGAACTAATTCAGGAACTAGGGGGCTGATCGCATCTCTGGTGAAGGCGCGGCAGATGCTTCATCATCGTGCGGTTGGCTGGTCGAGGCAGCCTTGGCGGATGTCTCTGGATGCCCCTCCTTGGCCTTGGAGGGCGAACGAAGATCGCTCTCTTCATCGTCCTCACGCCACGATGGCCGGTAATCTCTCCTGCGATGTACAGACGAATAGTGCAGGCCAGGGAACGTGCCGACAGCCCCGCCGATGCATCCGCCGATCAGGCCAAAAAGCCCTCCCCCAATGATTATTCCGCCGGAGACTGGAGTTCCGTTCTGAGCGCTTTGGTGCGCGCCGAGGGCCGCCCCAACGCCAAACCCGATCGCAGCGCCGATCAGAACGTGGTCGGCGCCCCCATGATGCGTCCAAGGCGTTTGATAGCCCCAGGGATATGCATGCTGTGGCGGAAACGGACGCCCCGGCATCGGCCGGTTGAACTGAGCCAGGCGTTTGTCATCGTCGGTATCAGTCGAGGTGGAGGCGGCTGGTGTGTATTGACTCCGCGCTGCTGAGATTGCGTTCTCTTCCGCGGCGCTGTTTGCTGTCTGCCCATTGTCTGTTTGCGCAAATGCGACCGACGTCACAAGAACCAACGCCAGCAATAGGTGAATGTATAGTGTTTGTCTCATGAGCGCAGAGTAGCGATGATTGCGCGGTTGGGCTGGCAGTCCTGGGACACTTTCCGGAGTGTCACACCGATTCGAGCGACTTGCTGACGAACTCCACATAGCGCCGCAGTTCGTCAAGGGATGACTCGGCGATCAGCGAGAAGGGAATTGCGCGGCAACCTGCGGGTAGATCTTTTGCCGTCAGCGAATCACACACCACCGCAGCGGTCTGCTTCAATCCTCTTTGCCAGTTCGGTTTTCGGGCATCTCGCAACACCAGGCTGTCGGGATGGAAGCCAGCCGCGCTCAGCATAGTGCGCGCCAGTTTCAAGAAATCCGGCCACTTCGAGGCAACACCTACCAGAGCGCCAGAGGGAGCGGGCAGCCACTGTCTCAGGGAGGATGGTACGGAGCGAAAACCCAGAACCAGAAGTTCGGCGCCGGGTGGCAGAGTTTGCCGAACGGTGGCGGCCCGATTCGGAAGCGCAACTGGAATACTGCCATCCAGCGCTTTCAAGCAATCTTCCAGTCCGCAGCTCATAACCGGCAGATTCACCGCCTGTTGCATCTCCGCCGCTACGATTTGTCTGAGTTCTTCGTCCGGCTCGATCAGCAGAAAATGATCAGGTGGCTGCAATTCCAGCCATTGCCGGAGTCGAGAGCGTAGAACCGGCAGAGACACGCCCTGTTTGCGCGCCACGCGGAAGAGGCTGGCGATCATCTGATCCAGTGCAAGCCCGGATGAGAGTGTGATCTCCGGCTTATTGGCCCGCACAAAAACACCGCTGCCACGCCGGTTCTCCACCCAGCGTTCCCTCGCCAGTTGCCGGTAGCCCGCGCTAACCGTGTTGGGATGCAGGTGAAAGCGCCGCGCCAGTTCGCGCGTGCTGGGCAGGCGCTGGCCGGGAACGAGATCGTCGCCCAGAATACCCAATACGACCTGTGTCACAAGCTGCTCGCGAATGCTGACTTCACTTCCCCGGGCAAACCAAAGCTGCATGGCCGACAATGTTAAAGCTATTGGAGCGGTTGTGCATAGTCTGGCAAAGCGGCCACCACGAAAACACGTTGAAACCCCGGCGCGCCATGGTGCCGCGTTGCCGCCTTTGCCCTGCCGCATTATGATGAGGCCATGAGTTTTTCCGACACGGTCTTCCTGTTCTTCCTGGCCCTCATTCTCTTTGGGCCAAAGAAGTTGCCGGAGATGGCTCGTCAAGCCGGACGCCTGCTGGCTGAACTCCGGCGTGCCTCAAATGAATTCAAGTCGCAGATCGAAACCGAAATCGCCCACCTGGAAACCGAGAAGAAGCAGACAGTACTCCCGCCGAGTCCCCCGCCGCAGGGAACTGTAGCCAGCCTGAATGCGAACACCGCGGGCGGCGATGCAGCCCCGCCGCAGCTTGAGTCGCCCTTCAGCCCCGACACCCCGTCAGACGGGCTTATTGCGGATCAGGCAATCTCAGACCAAGCTACGCCAGTGGATTCGAGTGCAGCCGTGTCACCCAGTTCAACTGCCCCCGCCGAGCCTGTTGCGGAGCCCACCCCCCCGACCTCGCAGGAGTCGCATGTTTGACACCGCGACCGAGGTTTCCGGCGACGAGCCCAAGGGCGACGCCATGCCTACCATGGGCTTTCTCGATCACCTGGAGGAGCTGCGCCGCCGCTTGGTTTACTCCATTGCGGCCGTGGCTGTGGGATTCTTTGCCTGCTGGGGCTTTCGGGAGAGAATCTATGCGTTCATGCAGAAGCCAATCGTGGACGCACTAAGATCTCACGGTCTGTCGGAAAAACTGGTCTACCTGAATCCCGTGGACCCCTTCAACCTTTACTTGAAGATTGCCGCGCTCGCTGGTCTGTTCCTTACTTCGCCTTTTGTGCTCTATCAGGTTTGGATGTTTATCTCGCCCGGCCTGTACCGCAATGAAAAGCGCTATGTGATGCCCTTCATGGCTTCGACGATTGCTTTGTTTTCGACGGGAGGCTACTTCGGATACAGGATTGTTTATCCTCGCGCATTGGAATTTCTGATCGGCTTCGGAAGTCAGTTCCAGCCCATGATCACCATCTCCGAATACACCTCGCTGTTTCTGAGCATCATTCTGGGCATGGGATTAGTCTTTGAGATGCCGATTCTTATTTTTTTTCTGGCGTTGATGGGCATCATCAGCGCCAGCTTCATGTGGAAAAACTTCCGTTACGCAATATTGCTCATTTTCGTGGTCGCGGCCATTGTTACACCGACGCCTGACATCATGAGTATGTTCATCTTTGCTTCTCCCATGATCGCTCTATATGGGGCCAGCATTGGCATCGCATGGCTTGTCCATCCCAAGCAACGGCGCGCGCGCGCAGAAAGACAGGCACCCTGAGATTCGAAATTCGGGATGAATTCGATGGCGAGGTTCGGGCAGTGATAGTGACGAAGAAAGTGATCTTGAGAGAGAGCTCGAGAAAGATCTCGAGAAATATAAGCACAAGAGGTTTTCTTTCGATTCTATTGCTCTCGTTTGTCATCGCCTTCGTGGCCTGCAGCCATGACAAGGAAGGCAGCGCTGCCGGAGTGCAGGCTGCGGATCCTAACCCTTCTGCCGACTCGACTCTTCCCAAGCTCGTACTTCCGCCCGACAGCGGGCCGCCGCCGGCGATCGATTCCGCCCGTGCCTTCCAGTATATAAAAGAGATCGTTGCTTTCGGCCCACGGCCGATCGGCAGTGCGGATCACAAGAAGGTCGAGGATTACATTCTCTCTCGTCTCAAAGGCGATGAGGTCGAGAACGATACGTTCATCGCCGACACGCCCGAAGGTAAGTTACCCGTCCACAACATCGTCGCCAAGTTTCCCGGGACGAAAGACGGGATCATCGTCATTGCCAGCCATTACGATACGAATTATCCGCTCCGGAAAACCTCCTTCGTGGGGGCCAACGATGGCGGCTCGTCCAGCGCGCTGCTGCTGGAATTCGCGAATCAACTCCGCGGCAAACCTCGCGACGGCTACAGCATCTGGCTGGTGTGGGACGATGCCGAGGAGGGGATAAAGCCCGACAATGAAGTTCCGTTTCTCGAAGACAGCCTGTACGGCATTCGCCATCTGAAAGATAAGTGGGAGGCCGACGGCACCCTTAAGAGAATTAAGGCACTCCTGCTAGCGGATATGGTCGGAGACGCTGATCTCAACATTGAACACGATTCGAACTCGACGCCATGGCTCGAAGACGTCGCCTACGAGGCCGCCACCCGGGTTGGCTATCAGTCGCATTTCTTCGCGCGGACCATGGCAGTCGACGACGATCACATCCCCTTCGTGAAGCAGGGCATCGCCTGTGCCGACTTCATTGACTTTGACTACGGCTACCACGATGTTTTCTGGCACACGACCGAGGACACCGTCGACAAGCTCAGTCCCAAGAGCCTGGAGATTGTCGGCGTCACCATGCTGGAGACAGTTCGCATCCTCGACAAGATGGATCCGTTGCCGCCGAAGTAAGCGCACACATCCCTGCGGTACCATGTTCTCAGCGATCTCCGGGCAGCACTCCGCGCCGTCTGTCCCGAGCTTTTGCTCTTTTCCGGGATTTCATTTCTAATGCACCCGATATGCGAAAGCTGAAAACCTTATGCCTCTGTTTCACCCTTAGCGCTACCTGTCTTGCCGCCGCTCCTCCCACCACCGAGACCGACGATGCGGCCCGCATCATTCAGGCCGCTCTTCAACCCTCTCCACTCGAAAGCAACTTGCAACACCTGACCGATGAAATCGGCGGGCGCGTGCCTGGCACGCCAGCAATGCAACATGCCGTCGAGTGGGGAGTGAAAGCATTTACCGTAGCCGGGGCCGACAGCGTTCATACCGAGAGCTTCGTAATCCCGAACTCCTGGTCCGAAGGCGCGACCGAGATGACGATAAGCGCGTTCTACGAAGTGGGCGACGCAAAGGTGGGCGGACTGCTGCCCACGATTTTCCGCGCGCACGCAGTATCGGTGGCCTGGGCGCCCGCGCTCGCTCCAGCCAAGCACGTGCCGATGGTCGACGTCGGCAACGGTAGTCCTGCGGACTTTGCAAAGGCCGGAGATATCTCTGGCAAGGTGCTATTGGTCCATTCGATCGTGCTCAAGACCTGGGATGATCTATTCGCGGAGTATTCGAACGCTCCCCCGGTGATCACCGCGGCAGTGAAAGGTAAGGCCAAGGCAGTGGCTTTCATCGCTACGCGCGAACACGATATCCTCTACCGGCACACGAACTCTTCCGAGGGAGAAATCGATCGCATTCCGCAGGTGCTGGTGGCCCGCGAAGATGGCGAGCGCATCGGCCGCCTGCTGGCCTCAGGGCATCCGGTGTGGGCTGACCTGAGTATCCCCAACCAAATTGGCGGGCCGATCAAGTCCGCAAACGTCATTGCGGAGATCAAAGGCAGCGAAAAGCCGGACGAATTCGTAATTCTCGGCGCACATCTGGACTCCTGGGAGCTCGGCACCGGCGCGCTCGACAATGGCTGCAACGCCGCACTGGTAATCGACGCGCTGCGTGCGATCAAGGCATCCGGATTGAAACCCCGCCGCTCCATCCGTTTCATTCTATTTTCCGGCGAAGAAGAAGGTCTGCTCGGCTCGCGGGCCTACTCTCGATCCCATCGGCCTGAGCTCGACAAAGCTTCGGGAGTCATTATCTATGACTCCGGAACGGGCAAAACCACAGGCTTTTCCGATGGCGGCCGCAAGGATGTCATCGACACTGCGACGCGCCTCATCGCTCCGCTGCAGCAGTTCGGCTTGACCAATATGAAAATTGACATGGAAGGGGGCACCGATCACTTCGATTTCATGCTGGAAGGCGTTCCGACATTCGTCGCCGATGAGGACGAGGCGAATTACATGGAAAACTACCACGCCGTCTCCGACACCTACGACAAAGTAGACTTTGTGCAACTCAAGAAAAATGTAGCCGAGGCCGCCGAATTCAGCTTTGCGCTGGCCAGTCTTCCGGAAAAGATCGGACCGCGCTTCACTCGTGCGCAAATCGAGCAGAGCCTGCAGGAAACGCATAGCGACGAGATGCTTAAGAACTCTGGCATGTGGGATGCCTGGGAGAGTGGACGCCTGGGTCGGCAGAAGTAGTTGAATGTCCAATTCCGATTTCCGATGGCCAAAGTTGACTCAGGCAATATTTCCGATTGAAATTGGCAGTCGCTAATCGAATAACAACCGTCGGCAATCTGACTTGCTCTACTTCTGGATTCTCTTCAACCTGTTCGCGCTGGGCATGCTGGGGCTGGACCTCCTCGTCTTTCACCGCGGCGGCCGTGTTGTGCGCCCGCGCGAGGCCCTCGCCTGGAGCGCCATGTGGATCGCGTTCGCCGCTGCCTTTGCGGGACTGGTTTTCTTTTGGCAGGGGCGCCAGGTCGCTCTCGAGTTTGTTACCGGCTACGTTCTCGAACTCTCGCTGAGCGTGGACAATCTCTTAATTTTCCTCGTCATCTTCCGCTATTTCTCCGTGCCTGAGGAGCACCAGCACCGCGTGCTGTTTTGGGGAATTCTCGGCGCGTTCCTGATGCGCGGCTTCTTCATTCTTGCCGGTGTCGGCCTGATCCACCGCTTCCATTGGATTCTCTATATCCTTGGCGCACTGCTGATTTACAGCGGCATCCGGGTAGGGTTAATCGGGGAGCATCAAATCGATCCGGCAACCAATCCGGCAGTTCGAGTTCTCCGCCGCTGGGTGCCGGTGACGGATGACTATGAGGATGGCAGCTTCTTTGTCCGGGCGTGGAAAGGAAAGCCCGGGCTTTACGCCACGCCATTGTTAGTGGTCCTGGCGGTAATCGAAACCACAGACGTGTTATTCGCCGTCGATTCCATACCCGCCGTCCTTGCCGTCACCCTCAATGCCTTCATTGTTTACACTTCGAATGTTTTCGCCATCCTCGGCCTGCGGTCGATGTATTTCGCCGTTTCCGGATTGATGAAAATCTTCCGCTTTCTTCACACTGGACTGGCGTTGGTGTTGATCCTGGTAGGTCTGAAGATGGTCAGTGCCGATCACTTTCCAGTATCGACGCTGGTGACGCTTGCGGTCGTTGCCGGAGTGCTGACAGTGTCGGTAATCGCGTCGGTGGCGTATCCGGCAAAGAAGGCAGAATAGTTTCGGCTACACAAAACGAAGACTCTCACCCGTTACCACCGAAGGCTTCAGAAACTTCTTGTCATCGTGGCCGGGATAGTCGCTGCGATAATGCGCGCCGCGGCTTTCCTCGCGCGCCAGCCCACAACGGGCAACCAGAATCGCCGCCAGATGCAGGTTTGCCGCCTCGTATGAACGCCGGGTGCGAGGATGAGCTACTCTCGGCGCAAGACCTTCCAGCACTTGAATCGCTTCCTGCATTCCACTACGCGTGCGCATAATGCCGGCGTCTTTCCACATGATGTCCTAAACTTGCCGAATCAAGTCTTCGATTCCGGCATCCACAGGCCACTGCATGTTTCACTTCCTCTCGCATGGCTCGCCCCGCGCGTGCTCCGTACACCAGACCCTCGAGCAGCGAATTACTGGCGAGCCCCGTTTTGCGACACCGCTTTCTTTTGTTGGTGGTGTTGCGATAGATCTGACCCAACCCTCCTGTGGCCAGCAAGACCGCCGAACAGGGTACGTCCTCCGGCAATCCCTTCTCGCTGATTAGCGAAACGCCGCTCACCCGCGCGTCTTCGGTTAGAAGCCCAGTGCAGAACTCGAACTCAAGCAAAGAAATCTGTTTGTGAGCCTGAACCTTGGCCTGCAGCACGCGCAAAATCTCATGCCCCGTCGAGCCGCCGGGGGCGCGCAGAACGTGGCTGTGAGTGTAGGAAGCTTCGGTTTCAAAAATCAGCTTGGTGCCTTTCCGGTCGAGCTGATCTCCCCACGCAATCACTTCCTCTATGCGTTCAGATCCGTCGTCCACCAGAGTCTTTACCGCCTGCTGAAGGCAAAGGCCATCGCCAGCGACAAGAGTGTCCTGCAAGTGCAGCATGACTTCCTCTTCGTCGCTGAGAGCAGCCGTGCTCTCGCCAGTCGCAGATTGTGCGCGGGAGT
>DATHMS010000222.1:0-4246 GCA_035486795.1 Candidatus Sulfotelmatobacter sp.
TGGAGTGCCCGGCTTGAAATGTGCCAGTGAAAGAGAGAGACACTGGAACAAGGAGAGCGTATGGGACGCGGCAAGCGATATCAACCGGAGCAGGTGGTGAACCTGCTTCGGCAGATTGAAGTGGCGATTGCAAACGGCAAGACAACAGCACAGGCTTGCAAGGATGCGGAGATTGTAGAGCAGACGTACTTCCGCTGGCGCAAGGAGTACGGCGGTTTGCAGATCGACCAGGCGAAGCGGCTGAAGGAACTGGAGCAGGAGAATGCGAAGCTGAAACGGCTAGTAGCGAACCTGAGCCTGGATAATCTGGTGCTGAAGGATATTGCGTCGGGAAACTTCTAAGCCCTGAACGACGGCGCAGCGCTGTGAACCATGCTCGCGAGCGTGGTGTGAGTGAGCGTCATGCGTGCCTTCTGTTGGGGCAGCCCCGGGGCACGCAACGCTATCGTCCGACACAGCGCGAAGACGAAGATCGCTTAACTCAGGCTATCGTTGCTCTGGCCAGCCAATATGGACGCTATGGGTATCGCCGGATCACGGCGCTCCTGGTGCATGCAGGCTGGAAGGTGGGCAAGGATCGAGTCGAGAGGATCTGGCGTCGCGAGGGGCTGAAGGTACCGAAGAAGCAAAAGCCACGAGGACGGTTGTGGCTCAACGATGGTTCGTGTGTGCGGCTGCGGCCGACGCACCCCAACCATGTGTGGAGCTACGACTTCGTCAGCGCACGAACGCACGACGGCAGGAGCGTGCGCATCCTGAATCTGATCGACGAGTACACACGCGAGTGCCTGCTGATCCGTGCCGAGCGACGTTGGTCCTCAGCCAAGGTGATCGGTGCCCTGGCTGATGTCATGACCGTAAAAGGAGTTCCCGAACACATTCGCTCCGATAACGTACTAACACAGGAAAGAAAAGCTGAAGAGAAGAGAGGATCCCTTAGCATCCCGCATGGGATGATCTTGACGACGACTGTACCCCAAGTGGCTTCCACGAGCAAGGGCTGAGCGTTCGACCATAGCGACACGAGATCTGCCGAAATGCGCAGTCTCCACTGTACTCAAAATGAAATCTCAACCAAGTGGAAGGCCGGATCATTATCTACGAGGTCCTTGCGGCCTCGACGGCCCAGGTGAAGCGGCTCTTCCACTTGGCGCCGCCGCTTCATAGAAGCAGCGGAAGTCGGTACCGGTCTTGATGATCCCATGGGCCACGCGTGCCATCTTGGCAGCCACGGCGACATACGCCATGCGCTTGCGGTCGGCACTGGCAGGATCACGCCGGAGATATCGTTCGAATTTGTCTCGGAAACTGTTCTCACGTAGACGCACAGCCACGGTGGCGGCCATCCAAAAGGCACAGCGAAGCCGCGCGTTGCCGTACTTCGACAGCTTGGTGGTTCCCCGGAACTGGCCCGACTGCTGGGTGGAGAGATCGAGGCCACAGAACTTGAGGAACTGACGATGGTGGCTGAAGCGGCGCAGGTCGCCGGCTTCGGCCAGGATCGTGAGCGCCAGGATAGGACCGATGCCCGGCATCTGTTGGAGACGCCGGAAATCGGCGTTGCCCTTGAGGTGGAGCGTAGCTCGTTCTTCCAGTTGATCGCGCAACTGGCAGAGGCGGATCATCTCACCGAGCACGATACGGAACATCGCAACTGCTTCTGAGTCCTCCTCGACCGGGATCCCGATCGAGGACTGGGCCGTGCGGTAGATATCCTCAAGCAGTCGCTGCTTGCTCACCTTGCGTCCGACAACCGTCCACGCTTGCTGAACGAAGTCTTCCATCGAGAGGCGTGCAATCAGAGCAGGCGTGGGGAAGACCTGCAGGAACGCGAGAAGCCACTCAGAACGCGTGGCATGATAGTACCGCTCAATCTCCGGAAAGTAGAGCGGCAGGTAATGGGTCAAGAGCCGATGCTGGGTACGGGTCTTCTCGAGCGAGATCTGAGCATAAGTGAGCGACAGCTCCTGAAAATCATGGATCTGGTTCGCGAGCGGATCATGGTAGTGCTGGGTCACGCCAGTCTTGAGCAGATGAAGCAGGACCTGTGCGTCCTTCGGATCGTTCTTGTCCCATGAGTTATGCATGGCTTCGCGCGTACGAGCCACGGCTAAAGAGGCGATCAACTCCAGCCTAAAACCCTCGGCCTGCAGGAAATGTGCCAGCGGCCGGTGGTAGTTCCCAGTGGCCTCGAAGACGATGCGCACGGGGTGCCTCAGTCCATGAAGAAAGTCAGCAAACAGTCGGAACTCGGCTGCTGTGTTGGGCAGGATCAGGCGCTTGCGGCTCTTCCATCCCGGCGCTTCGATCAGGACATCATGACGGAGCTTGGCGATATCGATGGCTACCAGAACTGCGGCCGGTTGAGTAGGCTGAACAAGGGACATGGCTGGTTCTCTCCTAAAGTGAAAGTAGGCATACGTTCAGCTTAGGAGACCTTCGGCCAGCCATGGCCCAGCGAATCGGATCTCGGTCGCTCCGCTCCCTCGATCCGGTTCGCTGCCTTCCTCTAACTCTTCCTTCCCGGTGCTCGTGTGGTGCTATGGTCCGGAGTTCGTCGCCAAAGACTTGCGCAAATGGCTTGCAGATACGGGCGCAAAGACGCTGTACATCGAACCCGGGTCTCCGTGGGAGAACGGCTACTGTGAAAGCTTCAACTCGAAACTCCGGGATGAGTTCCTCAACTTGGAACTCTTCTACTCGATGAAGGAGCTACGTGTGCTGGCTGAATGCTGGCGCCGGCACTACAACACTATAAGGCCACACTCCTCGCTGGGTTATCGACCGCCGGCACCCGAGGCATGGCTGACAAACAACAAGGGGCATGGAGAAGTGGAAACCGCTACGCGCTTTCCACTTCTCCACACCCCCGACGGCGGCTATCTGAACTCAGAGGTGACTGCGCTACACTAACTCATCACTGGCACAAAACTTCGGGCAGTCCAAGACGATTAGCGTTGTGGCCTCCTCGATTTAGGATGGTTTAGGACCGTTTGGGATGGTTTCGACCGTACGATGGTCGTGTATTGGTCGTGCCGGTCGAAATGCTCTCTGCCTCCCGTGTCTTCCATCAACCGCCTTATTGGCCGTAAATGATCGGTCAATTTGCCTCGCATACTGAGCAAAATGTTGAGCCGGCGCCAAACTCGATTGCCGGGATGATGACGCCCATCTACGGTCTAAGCTGTGATGAGATCGCGTTTTTGACACTTCCCGGAATGTTTTGGGGGACTGGAAAAAGGGTACGCAGCCCCTCCTCTTCCAATTTGTCTCACTCCCACTGGAACGAGGCGCTGGAACGCGGCATCGAGAATGCTTGGGATTTGGCTCTCCTGCCGAATCACGACCAATATAAAAAAGCTCACAGAGCTTCTGATGAGTGCTCAGATCGCGTACGCGATGGAGAACCCCGGAACCAACCAGCGAGTTCATCAGGCGTTACAGCGAACTCGCGTGAGAGTGCTGGTATAAGAGGCACAATCATGTAATTGCTGTAGAAAAACCACAAACGCTATTTGCGGTCATAGCCGACAGCTCCATCTTGTCCTTCGCAGCGCGGGCCTCGGGATTGGGAAATAAACACAATGTGCGATGGCAGGGACCATCCACCAACCGGTAAGATCACAACCTAGAATCCCATCCTTGGGTAGATCATGACCGATCTGAATTCACTCGTGGTCTTCGCATACGTTGTCGAGGCAAACAGCTTCTCAGGTGCGGCCCGCATTCTCAAAATGCCCACCTCGACTGTAAGCCGCCGCATCGCCGAGTTGGAAGATCAACTAGGAATGCGTCTGATCGAACGTTCTACGCGGAGACTGCGGCTGACTGACGCTGGATCGGAGATGCTCGAACACGCGCGGCGCATGGTTGAACTCGGCGATGCCGTCGACAATGCAGCTTCGGATCGCATGTCGCATGTCTCCGGCACGCTGCGGCTGGCGTCTCCGCCCAGCGTCTCCGACACGTTGCTGGCACCGATCATAGGAGCGTTTCAGGAGACATATCCCGATGTTCGCGTTGAGATTTTCATCACGGATCGAATCGTCGACCATGTTTCCGAAGGCGTCGACCTGACGTTCAGAGTCGGAGATCTTGAAGATTCCTCTCTGGTCGCCCGCAGGATCCTGAAGTATCGGCATCAGCTAGTCGCGAGTCCTGCATATTTGAAGAAACACAAAGCACCAAGGGATCCGAACGATCTACTCCAACACAAGCTGCTAGCCTTTTCCTTCTGGAAGCCGAA
>DATHMS010000223.1:0-16570 GCA_035486795.1 Candidatus Sulfotelmatobacter sp.
TCCATCTCGCGGAGCTTTGTCTGCTGATCTTTTTTCCCTTCAACCGCTAAACGGGCTCTTTCGCGCTCAACATCTTCCTGGCTTTTCTGCAGACGCAGCCTTTCGCCCTCCGCGTCGCGCAAGCTAGCATGAAGCTTGTCCAGAAACTCGCCGACATCGCGAGCCTGTGTGCCCAGCCGCGCTCGCGCCCCTTCGATGATCGCCGGATTCAACCCAAGCCGCTGCGCGATATTAATTCCCGCCGATGCTCCGGGCACTCCCATTTTTAATTCATAGGTTGGTTGCAGAGTAGTCTCGTTGAAGCCCACGGAAGCATTGATCACTCCCGGCGTGTTCGCCCCATAGACTTTCAACGATGTGTGATGCGTCGAAATCACCGTCATGCAGCCGACGCGCCCAAAGTAGCCGGCAATTGCCACGGCCAGCGCTGCGCCTTCTTCCGGATCGGTAGCCGAGCCCAGCTCATCGAGCAGTACAAGCGACCCTGTGGTCGCCGTCCGCGAAATAAAATCGATGTTGGTAACATGCGCGGAAAAGGTTGAGAGATTCTGCTCGATCGATTGATAGTCGCCAATATCTGCCAGCACCGCATCGAACACCGGCATCTCCGCGCGGTCGGCGGGAACCGGGATGCCCGACTGCGCCATCAAGGCCAGCAGGCCTATCGTCTTGAGCGTCACCGTCTTCCCTCCGGTGTTAGGGCCGGTGATTACCAGCTGCCGACGGGCGCCTTCGAGTTCCACACTGATTGGGACCACCGCTGCGCCTTTGGGTTTCAAGTTTCGCTCCAGCAGCGGATGGCGCGCATTGTGCAGAAGGAGGCGAGCTGCGCTCGCGGACAGCCGATGGCGGCCGTCATCACTTCGTTCTTGCTTGTCCCCGCTCAACTGCACGGCCACGCAGTTGTATTCTTCGGCAAAGCGCGCCTTGGCAAACTGCAGCTCCAACTCGGCGAGCACCTCGGCCGACGCCAGGATCGCCGGCGCCTGCTCCCCGATGCGCCGCGTCATTTCCAGCAGAATGCGGCGAATCTCCGCCTGTTCTTCATCGAGCAATCGCACCAGTTCGTTGTTTTGCTCGATGGTTTCGAGTGGCTCGACGAAGACTGTCTGCCCACTCGAACTCGTTCCATGCACAACGCCTTGTACGCGCCGTTTCTGCTCAATCTTCACTGGGATGACAAAACGCTCTCCGCGGATCGTCACTAGTTCATCCTGCACGGTGCCACCCTCGGCCAGGCGCCGCAAATAGCCGCGCAGCGATTCCTGAATCACACGTCTCTGCTTTTCGATCTCACGGCGAAGCCGCGCCAGTTCCGGAGAAGCGCGGTCCTCCAGCGTCCCGTCGGGCAGAATCTTGTTCCGAAACAACCGTAGGAACTCTGTGAAGTCAGGCACGCTTTCTGAAAGCGTCCGCGTTCGCCGCCATTCCAGCCTCATGCTCGCCGGAGGATGCAATGCAATCTCGCGCCACTCCGCCGCGCGGTCCACCACCACCAGGACGTCACGAATCTCCGTGGTTTCGAGAGCGGCTCCGGCGATTCGGGACTTCTCAGTCAGTCTCGTAATATCCAGCAGGCCGGAAAACTCGAAGCGCCCGCCCACCCGGCGGAACTCTCGAACTTCCGCGGTCAGATCCTGTTGCTCAAGAATCCATGCGGAATCGGTGGACGGTGCAAGCTCTCCAATCTTCGCCCGCCCCGGCGGCGAAGACGAATACGCGCGCAGCAATTCGCGTAGAGAGTCAAACTCCAGCACGCGCGCGGAGTTGTGGATGAGCGATGAAGACATCGAAGTTATGTTACAGGAAGGGCAGGATGCAGGATCAAGATGCGAAGCGGCTGATGGGTCTACGAGTGGGCTGCTCCCGCCGCGCGCGAGGCATTTGCGCTCGCCACCGGCAGGCGCAGCACGAACAGCGCCCCACCTTCCGGCTTGTTCTGGCAGGTGATCTGGCCCCGATGTTCCTGCACCATGCCATACACGGCACTCAGCCCCAGCCCTGTGCCTTTGCCGATCGGCTTTGTGGTATAGAAAGGATCGAACACCCGAAGCGGCTCTCTTATGCCGGGCCCGCTATCGGAGAACTGCACCACCACTTCTTCTCCCTGCGGCTGGGCGCTGACCCGAAGCATTCCTCCGCCAGCTTCCTCGAGCGCATCCAAAGCGTTTTCCACCATCTGGACGAACGCCTGGAACAACTGGTGGCCGTCACCCCACACGCGCGGCAGGTTCGGATCGATCATGACTTCGATTCGGATTTTCTGATCGTGCCGCTGCAGCTCTCGCATCTGCACACTGCGCTGCAGAAGCATGCTCAAATCCACCATCATCTTGTCGCCGGAACTTTGCTGCGCGAAACTCAGAAGGTTGGCTATCAAATCGCGGGTCCGCAGGGACTGGTCAACAATCTTGCGCACTAGCCTGTCCTGCTCGCCGGTCAGTCGCTGATTCGACCACAGTTTCTCCGAATACTCCATGATTGCCGTCAGTGGATGGTCGATCTCCTGGGCCGCGCCCGCGACCAACTGCCCCAGCGAAGCTAGTTTCTCCCGCTGCACCAGGTGGCTCTGCAAACGTTGCTCGTTCTCGAAGCTGCGCCGCGAATCCTCCAGCAGATGAATTAGCGCACGGTCCTGTAAATACTGGCGCACAAATACGAACGCGCCTAGCACCAGCATCGCCGCCAGTACGGTAAACAGGCGGAATGTCCGTACGGAGGCCGTTGAACTGTCCCAGCGGTAGGCCCACAGTCCCAGTGCTGGCAAAGAAAGAATCGCCAGCATCGCCAGCCGCAATGCCATCACGCCCCACTTATCTTCTGGCTTGGGCGGCACGGCCTCAGGCTGCCACTGGCGCGCGGTCAGCGTGGTCGCCGCCATCCAGATCACCGCGCCCATCAGTGGGACGTCGTAGAGGCTTCCGGTGTAGTACGATCCCCGCGTGATTGCCTGGTTCACGGCTTCCGAGCCCAGCGCATAGACCGCGCTCGCCGCCATCAGGTTCAGGTACACCTTCTTCCACCCAGCAGAGGCCCCCAGCGCTGCAATCCCTAGCACTAACACGAGCACGCCGCTCTCACCCAAATAGAGTGGGCCGAAGTTCCTGTCGTACTCCGCTACATTGACTGACGCGTATTGCGGCGGAAACACAACGAACGCGTACAGAAACAGCCACCACACCAGCAACATGAGAAAGTCCAGCGTCCTCACGTGAAATTTCTGTTCTCCCCCGCTCCGGTGCGGACGCAACCCAACTGCAGCAATCATCGGAACTGGATGGAGGAACAAGAACACATCCATGAACGACGGATCTGGAAAAGCCGTGTGGCGCAAGACCTCGAAATAAACCCACGCTGCCTCATTGAGAGACCAGAGAATGCACCCCGATCCCATCAGCGCCCAAAAGCGCCGGTTGGCGCCCCCGCCCGACCACGCGTTCGCCAGCATGGCCACGCCGACAGCGAGGGTCAGCAGAAGATACCCAACATCAACACTTCCGGTTAGTACCGGACCGCGCGGCGCTATCGCCGACACCCCGGCCAACGCCAGCGTTATCCCGCCCGCAAGCACGAACCAGCGATATTGTCCGAACCGATTCATCGGCCCCTTGAATTTGTTATGTAGGCTTCTCAATCTTATGGATAACCCCAGGGATTCTCAGCTCGCTTCCGGCTCAGCGGGTTACTGTAGTCACCAGCCTCGCTTCGCCCGGCAGCTTCCGCGTCAACTAAGTCCTTTCGGCTCACCACTCCTGCTAGAATTGTCCGAACGTAGCCTGGCAGACCATTCGCCAGGCTCAGGCAAGTTCCCGGCCGCAGCCTTTGCCCTCGGTCTGTGATTTGCTGTGAAGTAACTCGTATGAAGTAGCTTGGTGACCCATGGCCTTTCCTGTCACCCGTCTTCGTCGTCTGCGCCGCACTGCCCAGCTTCGCGACCTTGTGCGCGAAACCCGCCTTACTCCCGATGCCTTTGTCTACCCCATGTTCGTTTGCCCCGGAGAAGGCGTCCGCAAGGCAGTTCGCTCCATGCCCGGCGTCTTCAACCTCTCGGTGGATGAAGCAGTGAAGGAAGCGCGGGAAGTTCATTCCCTGGGCGTGCCCGCCGTGATCCTCTTCGGCCTTCCCGACAAGAAGGACGATGTAGCCACCGGAGCATGGGCCGACGACGGCATCGTGCAGCAGGCCACCCGCGCCATGAAGCGCGAGGTCCCTGACCTCATTCTGATGGGCGACGTCTGCCTCTGCGAATACATGTCTCACGGACACTGCGGCGTCGTAAAGCCCGGCACTTCACCTCAATCGTTAGGCGCTGCCGCCCGAGACGCTTTGAATGCGGCGCGCGGATCGATGGCCCAGAGGAAACACCAGAGAAAAGAAGAGGTCATCGAGGAACTGGCGTCGATCGTGGCCCAGACGGTTTCCAGGTTCGAAATCGACAATGACGCCAGCCTTGAACTACTGGCCCGCACCTCGGTCTCGCTAGCCCGCGCCGGCATCGACATCATCGCGCCATCCGACATGATGGATGGCCGCGTGGCTGCCATCCGCCGCGCCCTCGATGAAGCCAGCTTCATCAACACCCCAATTCTCTCCTACGCCGCCAAGTTCGCCTCCGGGTTCTACGGCCCGTTCCGCGAAGCCGCCGACTCTGCGCCCCAATTCGGCGACCGCCGCTCCTATCAAATGGACGGCGCGAACCTCCGCGAAGCCATGCGCGAAATCGCGCTCGACATCGAAGAAGGCGCCGACATGATCATGGTCAAGCCCGCGCTGCCCTACCTCGACGTAATCGCCGCCGCCCGCCTGCGTTTCGACCTCCCGCTCGCCGCCTACCAAGTCTCCGGCGAATACGCCATGATCGAAGCCGCCGCCCAAAATAACTGGATCGATCGCGACCGCGTAATGATGGAATCCCTGCAAAGCATCCACCGCGCCGGCGCCAGCATCATCCTCACGTATTACGCGAAAGACGCCGCAAAGCTGCTGGCGTAAGTTCTCCCCCGTAGTTTGTCATCCGTAGCTTGTCGTCCCAAGAAATGTGTTGTCCTCCCGAGCGGAGTCGAGAGCCTGCCCTGAGCGAAGCAGAAGGGGACCTGCTTTCTGCCGGCAGCATCGCCGTGCCCGCGCCCACATTGGCTCACCAGATGCGCACGCGGTCAGCTGGGGCAAGGTAGAGCTTGTCTCCGGGCTTCACATCGAATGCCGCGTACCAGGCATCGAGGTTGCGCACGGTAGCTGGCCGGAACTCGTCGGGAGCGTGGGTGTCGGTCATCATTTGCTCCCGTAGAGAAGCCTCAGTCGACTTTGATGCCCACCTCTGCGCGAAGCCCAGGAAGAACTGCTGGTCGCCCGAGAGACCGTTCTCGACGGGAGCGGCCTTGCCCGCGAGGGTGGCGCGGTACGCATCGTAGACAGCGGAAATGCCGCCAAGGTCGGCGATGTTCTCATCGAGCGTCTGCTTACCATTCACGGCAAGATCGGGAAAGGGTTTGTAGGTGTCGTACTGCGCCGCAAGTCTGGCGGCGGCCACGTTGAAATGCACCAGGTCGGCGGGTTTCCACCAGTTGCGCACGCGACCTGTGGGATCGAACGCGCTGCCTTCGGTGTCGAAGGTATGGCTGATTTCGTGCCCGATGGTGCGGCCAATGGCGCCGTAGTTCACCGCCGCCGGAGCCTGCGGGTCGAAGTTTGGCGCTTCGAGGTATGCGGCGGGAAAGTTGAGCGCGTTTTGCAGCGGCAATTCGCAGGCATCGATGGTCTGCGGCTCCTCGCACCACTCCCTCCGATCCGCGGGATGGCCGAGACGGGCGACTAAGCGGTGATAATCAAACAGGCCGCCGCGCCAGAGGTTGCCAAAGATGTCGTCCGCCTTGACTTCGTAGGACGAGTAGTCGCGCCAGGTCTCCGGGTAACCGATGCCTACATAGAGAGTGGTGAGCTTAGCTTGGGCTATAACCTTGGTCGCAGCATCCATCCAGGGGAGAGCATCAATGCGGCGCCGGAAAGCGGCGATGATGTTCTCAACCATGGCTTGGATCTGGGCTTTGGTGTCGGGTGAGAAGTAGCGCTGGGCGTAGATTTGCCCGAGGGCGTCATCGAGCGCGCCCCGGCCAACAAGCATAGAGGTTCCAGCTCTGTCCAAGGGGTCGCTGACCAGTGCAACACCGCGCTGCCAGCGCGGACGCTGCTCCGGTGTTCCGGAGAGGGTCTTGCCGAAGAAGTCGAAGTGCTCGTCGGCAAGCGCTCTGGGCAATACGTCAGCGTAGTCCTCAATCAAGTGGAAGGCCAGCCAGTCTTTCCATGTGTCGAGCGCGGTGGAGGCGACGAGAGCCGACTCTCCGGTGAAGGCTGTAGGCTGCCAGACGATGAAGCTGGCCTGACCGCTGAGACCCGCGCCGCGAAAGTACTCTGCCCAGTCGAGGCCGGGGGCGTTGGCGGAAAAGTCGGCTTGCTTCCAGGTGTTGTTCGCCTTATAGATGTCGTGCTGATGCGCCAAGGGAATATGTTTTTCGGCGATGGCGTGCTCCAGTTCGACGGTATGCTGGGCCCTAACTTCCGTGTCGGCGAGTCCAGCCAGCTTGAGCATGGCTGAAACGTGCGCCTGATACTTGGCGCGGATGTCGCGCATGCTGTCACTTTCGGAAAGGTAGTATTCGCGGTCGGGCATTTCCAGGCCACCTTGCAGCAGGTAGGCGGTATAGCGCCCGGGGTCGTTAAAGCCGGGTGCGACCCACAGTCCGAAAAGGTTCGGGGTGTGAAAGCAGCCGCAGTTCAGGGCATCGACGTCCGACCGGAGGCTTTCGCCCAAAGCCCGCGCCAGTTCGTGCTTGTCGCGGATGGCAGCAATGGCGTCGAGCTGTGCGCGGAGCGGAGCGAGGCCTTTGTTTTCGATGGCGCTCTCTTCCATGTAGGAGTGGTAGAGGTCGGCAATCTTGCGGGTATTGGAGCCAGCAGGCGCGTTGGCTTTGACTGCTTCTTCGATGAGCCCAGCGATGCGCTTTTGGCTCAGATCGATTAAGGAGTCGACGACTCCAATGTCGCTACGGTCGGGGGGGATTTCGGTGCGCCTGAGCCACCCGCCGTTCGCGTAGCGGTAGAAGTCGTCACCGGGCTTGACCGAGCGGTCCATGTTGGCGACGACAATGCCGTGGGTCTCGGGGGTGGGAGCATCCTGCGAAAAGGCGGCAAGTGAAGCGAGGGTTAAGAGTAAAAGAAAGTAGCCGTCGGTGTTCCGGGGTAAGAATCCAAGTGTGAATCTCATGGGTAATGCTTCAAAGGAACACTCGCTGCTAAGCCCCAGCCGCGCCCTGAAACTTTACCTCCACCAGCTTGCGATCCTCGTCGGATACCTGGAACATAGAACGCGGTTTCAATTCCATGAAGCTGGCCACAAACACCTCTGGGATCTGCCCGATGCGTGTGTTGTAGGTGTTGACGTCGTCGTTGAAGAACTCACGCCGGTCTGCGATGCGCTCTTCCAGTTCGCTGATTCGGGACTGCAGCTTGAGAAAGTTTTCGTTGGCCTTGAGCTGCGGATAGTTTTCCGCCACCGCGAACAGCCCGCGCAGCGCGACCGTCATGGTCAAGTCGGCCTGCGCTTTCTGCCCGATGCTGGCCGCATTCATGGACGCGGCCCGCGCCCGCGTCACCGCCAGCAATGTCTGCTGCTCGTGCTGCATGTATCCCTTCACGGTTTCCACCAGATTCGGGATCTCGTCGTGCCGCTGCTTGAGCAGCACATCAATGTTCGCCCACGCCCGGTCGTTATCATTGCGCAGCCGCACCAGCTCGTTAAAAAGGATGACCACATAGACCAGCACTCCCACTACAAACAGCAGGATCGCCGCCCCTGTGATCACGCTTCCGCCCATCAGCACTTCACCTCGCCAACTTAAACTCGGCTGCTCGGATTAGTCCCAGTGAAACAGCAGACAGGGCAGGCACGCAAGTGCTGACCGGGCTGCGTCCAAAGTCACAAAAAGGGCTGAGCCCGCAGGCTCAGCCCTCCAGAATGCTAACCGGCTGAATCCCGACACCCGCCCCTAGGGCCTGTGTGGAGTCAGATCGCATGCATGCCTTACCTCGTCCAGGTTCAGACCTCCCGGCGAGAACTCGGCGATCGCATAACCAGTTCTGGTCTTGACCTCCACATTGAACACCTGCGCGCCAATCGCGCCCCGAACCGTACCCTTGTCCATGGAGAGGACACGGTCGGCTTCCCAATTCCAGCCCTTATTGTCGTGGCTTCCATCGATACGGACCATGACCTCCATCTTTGGTTGGCCCCAGAAGCCGGGATAGTCAGGCCGTCCCAGCCGGGCGCCGGGGTTAAAGACGGCGCGCTGGTATTTGCCATCGCTGCATGTGATTTCTACTCGCGGCTTGTAGTCCGGGTCTTCCCGAAGAAAATTGTTCGAAAGAAGCTCGAAACGGACCTTCTTTGCGCCGGTCATCTTGTCTTCCGACCGGAACTCCATCCACTTACCGCCGGCGCTTACACCGTCGGCCTCGCCCTGGTAAGGACTCATGGCACCCTGTTGCGCACCTGCCGAAATGCTTGCCGCCGCCATCAAAACCAAGGTCGCGAGGCCTGCTGCCGCAGCCAAGGCATAACGATTCTTATAGCGAAATAAGCGCAATACGTTCAAGGTTCTCCTCCCAAAGAAAACCATCTTTACCTGATTGAACCCTTCTCATCCCCAAAAGTTGTATGGCAACCCCTCTTTATCCCTCTGCGCAAGGCTCACCGCATGTCGATCCTGAGATCAATGTAGACCTGGGATCGGTCGTCGAACTGGCTGACCGACTTCGTGTCGCTCTTGTGGCCCTTGAATTGAGCGTAGACCTCATAGTCCATCATGGACAGGCCAGGAAAACGATACGTACCTTCCTGGCTGACGATGTAGGTCTTCACCGCATGGGTGCGCATGTTGGTCAGATATACGACTGAGTTGGGCACAGGATTATCCTGCTGGTCGAGCACTTTGCCGGAGAGTAGCCGGCCTTGCGCCTTCTCGCTCTTCTGCGGGGCAGCATGGGCGACCGCCGAGATCACGAGCAGGAGCGCGCTCGCGACGAGGGAGGCTTTCTTGAAAGACATTCTGCAAGTCATACCAGCCTGATTCCTCTTCTTCTACTGAACCCTCTATTTGGTCAAGTGCAAGCCAATATCCACTCGCTCGTCATACTCTACGTGGACCGGGACCTCTTCCGCCAGATGGAAGGTTTGGCCATCTGTGGTTTTTACACCCTTGAGATTGGCTCCCACCAAATAGTCGGCCTTGCCGGCGGGAACACGCTGGGCGAATTCGCCGGAATGATCAGAATAGACTTCCCACTTGGCCTTCTTATCAGGCACGCGGCGGATCCTCACCGTTATGCCATAAACGGGCCGATTGTCGGGCCCCCAGACCGTCCCGAAAATCAGAGCATATGGATCTGTCGGCTTCAGCTTACCGGACGCAGGAGACGCATCGGCCACCGGCAAGATGTGCGAGTCCAGCGCAGCGAGAAAGAAAACTATGAAAAGGCAGAAAGAGAACAAGCGCACAAGTAGAACCTTGGGTTGGAGTCTAGGAGTCGTCACCGTCTTCGGTTTCCACCTCCTCGTCTTCCTCAACATAGCCGGCTTCGACCGCCTTCAACTCCAGCGGACTGGTGGTCACCACCTCGAAGTCCGTGCCGCACTCGGGGCAGGAGACGATCTCGCCCTCGTCGACCTCTTCTTCTTCCACATCCAGATTGGTTTCACATTCGGGGCAAAGAACCATGATTCCTCCGCTTCCATTCGATAGCATATTCGATGACCCTTTAGATAGCCTTGATAATATTTAGATTCTTCCCCTACCGCAGGTCAAGGGGTGAGACTCCGGGACCCGGAGACTATAATCCTGAGGCGACCCGCCTTCGTTCTTGACATTTCTTTACGCCGGAGCGTACATGATTTCCCCTATGGAGAAAATGCTGTGGCTTGCCGCCGTCTTGCTGGGGTTAAGCTTCAGCACCGGAGTGCCCACACAAGATCAGCCTGGACGCACCACCAGCGAGCCCATGGCAGCGGACAGAAGCATCTCGGCCGCGCTGCGGCAGGTCTCAGCCGAACACATTCGGGCGAATATCGAGAAGCTGGCGAGTTTTGGAACACGATCGACCATCTCAGCGCAGGACCCGGCTTCAATCGCGGCGGGACGTGGGGTTGGAGCAGCGCGGGAATGGATCAAATCAGAGTTCGAACGGTACGCGAAAGACTGTGGCGGCTGCCTGGAAGTTAAAACCGACGCCTTCACCGAACCGGCCGCCGACCGGATTCCCCAGCCCACTGATATCGCCAATGTTTATGCGGTCTTGAAGGGAACCGATGCCGAGAACGCGAAGCGGATCGTGCTGGTGACCGGGCACTATGATTCGCGCAACAGTGACATCCTTGACACGAAGGGTGATGCTCCGGGAGCGAACGATGATGCCAGCGGAGCGGCTGTCAGCCTGGAATGCGCCCGCGTTTTGAGCAAGATGAAGTTTCCGGCGACGATTGTTTTCTTGACCGTTGCGGGCGAAGAACAGGGTCTGAACGGCAGCCATCATTTCGCAAAGATGGCCAAAGATCAAGGTTGGAATCTTGAGGCCGTGTTGAATAATGACATTGTCGGCGGCGACAAGAGTGCAGCGCAGGATCACTCCGTGGTGCGTGTGTTTTCCGAGGGCTTACCCGCCGCGGCCACGGAGCAGGATGTCCGGCGGATTCGCGCGTTAGGCGGCGAGAATGACTCTGGGTCGCGGCAACTGGCGCGCTACATCGCCGATGTGGCTCTGGCTTATAAGGATGAGGTGGGAGTGGCGCCGGTGCTGGTTTTCCGGCTGGACCGGTACCTGCGCGGCGGCGACCACTCTGCATTCAATCAGCAGGGCTTTACCGCTGTACGCTTTACCGAGTTTCGTGAGGACTTCCATCACCAGCATCAGAACGTCCGCACCGAGAACGGCATTGAGTATGGTGACCTGGCAAAGTTTGTGGACTTCGACTACGTAGCGTACGTGGCACGGCTGAACGCCGCGACTTTGGCTTCGCTGGCATCGGCGCCGGCGCCTCCCGCCAATGTGCATTTGCTCACCAAAGATCTGGAGAATGACTCGACGCTCACCTGGGATGCGTCGCCGGGCGGACGCGCGGTCGAGTACGAGGTGCTGTGGCGAGCCACGAGCAGCCCGGAATGGGAGCATGTCCAAAAGGCTGGAAGCGCTATGCGCATTACGATGAAACTTTCCAAGGACAATGTCATCTTTGCAGTCAGGGCAGTAGACGCCGGGGGCCACCAGAGCCTTCCCATTGTGCCGGCGCCGGAACGATAACGCGGAAGCTGTTAGGATGAGCCTATGAGGCGGCGCAGCAATCATGCCTAGAAATAATTCCTTTGAAATGACAATGCCGCCGTTTCGCGGAGCGGTCCGGGAGATCATCATCGCCAGTGCGGCCATTTATGTGGTGATTCTTCTGTTGATGTCTTTTGCCCCGGCAGCCGGTCAGACGGTGCTGCTGTTCGGCATTTTGGACCCGGTACACATTCGGCAAGGCTGGCTGTGGCAATTCGTAACTTACGCCTTCATGTACGTCGATCCGCTGGATTTCGTGTTGTCGCTGGTCGGTGTCTATTTTCTTGGGGCGGCGGTGCAGGAACGCGTAGGCCGGACCTCATTCTACGGCCTGTTCTTCAGCAGCATCGTACTTTCGGGAATCGCTGGATTCGCTCTCTCGCTTACCGGCGTCATTGCGCGAGGCCCAGCGCTGGGTTCTGGCGCAGCAGCCAACGCGATTCTGATGGTGTTTTATCTGTTCAATCGCGACGCACCTCTGATGCTGTTTCCGATTCCGATTCAGATTCCCGTGAAGTGGATCGTTCTGGGCTTCGCGGCGATTGAAGCGGCCTATTTACTTCTCAGCCATTTCGCTCTTTTCTACTGTGTCATGCTGCTTGGCCTGGGCGCAGGATATGTGTGGCATGCAGTGTTTTTTTCTAAAGGGATTTCTTTGCGCTTCTCCGAGCGATTTTACGGGGCACGCAATGAGTATTACCGCTGGAGGCGGCGGCGCGCCGCCAAGAAGTTCGAAGTCTATATGCGGGCGCACGACCGCAAGGTGGAATTCGACGAACACGGAAATTACATCCCGCCGGATGACGATCCCCGCAAGGGTAATGGCGGGTCGAAGTCGGGCTGGGTGAACTAGGTCGGTTCGCCTCGGATTTACATGGATTTAATCGCGAAGAACGCCTGAAATTCCGCTAACAACTTCGCCGCCAACTCTTCCCGTCTGGCTTTGCCCTTGAAACCCAAATCGTGACCCGCGCCTTCGACAGGCAGAAGCTTCGTCTTCGCAGGAATCAGCTTCAAGGCCTGCTCGATTTCCGTGATCGAGCCGAAGGGATCCCGCGTGCCGTGGACAAAGAGGGTAGGCGTGCTCAGATGGAAAAGGTGCTGGGTGCGGAGCTGGTCCGGTTTGCGCGGCGGGTGCAGAGGATAAGACAGCAAGAGCAGGCCGGCCGCCAGTTCCGTGGCTTTTCCCGGAGCTTTTTCTGCAAGTTCGGCGCATAGCATGCTGGCCTGGCGCCCACCGTAAGAGTGACCGCCGAGAAAGACGCGGCCGCCGGCCAAGGGTTTGATGGCCCCGACAGCATTCTTCAGGCCGGCACGATCGCGTTTCGCATCGCCGGGCCCCGGTGGACCGTAAGGCCGATCCTGACGGTAGGGCAGATCGCAGCGCAGCACCACGAAGCCCGCCTCGGCAAAAGCTTGCGCCAGGGCAATCAGCAACGGAGCCTGGCAGTTCGTTCCCGCGCCGTGCGTAAGCACAAGACCAGCACCATTGGGATTTGCCGGACGATGGAGAAGGCCGCGGACGAATGGATCCACTGAAACATCGGTAAGAACTTGCGGGCTGGAGTCCTGGGACATGGGTTCCGAGGGCATGGATGCCTGGGTTTTCCTAATCCGTAACAGCTTCATCAGAACCTCGCTGGACCTTTCGGTTCCGCGCAGGGCGACAGCCGAAGTGGCTGTTCCCACACGATCTCAAACGCCGACTTCTTCCAGCTTCTCATAAACCTTCAGGATTTGAATCTCGTTTCCCAAGCGGGCCCAGCAGCGAAGCAGTTCGGGATCCTCTTGAGCAGTGCGCCGCGCCTGCTCGGAGTTCCAGTAACGAAGCAGCACGTAATGAGAATCGCCGCTGCGGTAAAGAAGATCGCGACCGTACCCTTTGCTGGAGACGATCGTGTTAAGTTCGCGGATGGTCGCGAGCGAAGCGGCTTCCATGCCCGGCAAAGGCTCCCAGATCGCGAGCGACAGGAATTCCTGCGACATACTCCGCGATTATAGCTTCTTGTGCGTGGCGGCGTGCTTGCGCCTGGTGCGCGGGACGGAGTTTGCCTCTTCTGCTGTGACCGTGTGCAAGCGCATGAAGTTGGTTGAGCCGGAAGCCTGGCGCGTGCCTGCGACCACGCCCAGCACGTCCGCGGACTTCAGCAGGCCACGACTCAGCAGCTCTTCCTCAGCCATATCGACCATGTGATCGATGGAAAGCGCCTGGGTACATTTCATGGGATGTACGCCCCAGTAAAGGTTCGTGCGCTGGGCCACGGTGGCGCTGTGAGTGAAGGCGTAGATGGCGGCCTGCGGACGGTATTTGGAAATCATCCGCGCGGTATTGCCGGTCTCGGTGAAAACGGCGATGGCGCCCATGGGCAGGTCTTCGGCGGCGTGGGCGATGGATTCGCAGATGGTTTCGGCGATGGAAAGGCCGCGGCGGTCGCGGCGCCGGCGGGGCAGCGTAAACTCTCCCATGTTGCTCTCAGCTTCGATGACAATGCGCGACATCATAGCCACCGCCTCGCGAGGATAGTGGCCGCTGGCGGTTTCCGCGGAAAGCATGACCGCATCGGTGCCATCGAAAATGGCATTGGCTACGTCGCTGGCCTCAGCCCTGGTGGGACGCGGGTTTTCGACCATCGACTCAAGCATCTGGGTGGCTGTGATCACGGGTTTGCGCCACTTCGAGGCGCGGCGGATTACATGCTTCTGAATCACCGGAACTTTTTCCGGCGCCATTTCGACGCCCAGATCCCCGCGGGCGACCATCACGCCGTCGCAGGCTTCCAGAATTTCTTCCAGATGGTCAATCGCTTGCGGCTTCTCCAGTTTGGCGATCAGAGGTGTGTCGCTCCCGTGTCCGGTAACGATCTGCCTGACCATGTTCACGTCCGCGGCAGAGCGCACAAAAGAGAGTGCAACTGCATCCACCCCGTGCTTGAGGCCAAACTCAAGATCCTTGCGATCTTTTTCGGTCATGGCAGGAATCGATAACGCGGTGCCGGGCAGATTGATGCCCTGGTGTTCGCCCAGCGTTCCACCGTTCAAGACGTCGCAAACTACATCCTTGCCGCGCACCGTGCGGACCCGCAATTCGATCAAGCCGTCGCACAAGAGAATGCGCGTGCCGGGAGCGACCTCGCGGGCGAGATCAGGGAAGGTGGTGGAAATCCGCGTGGGCGTGCCGGCGATGTCGCGCGGGGTAATCACCACTGATGAGCCGCTTTTCAGCTCGACGGGTTCATGGCGTTCCAGGCGTCCAGTGCGGATCTTGGGGCCTTGCAGATCCTGCAGGATACAGATGGTGCGCTCTTCTTTATCGGCAGCGCGTCGCAGACGCTCTATGTTGCGGGCGTGATCCTCGTGCGTGCCGTGGGAAAAGTTCAGGCGCGCCACGTCCATGCCGAGGCGAAGCAGGTCACGCATCGCAGCCTCGGAATGGCAAGCTGGGCCGATGGTGCAAATGATCTTGGCGCGGCGGAAAGGAGTTCCGCGGGTTACGAGAGGTGAAGGGGAGGTCTCCGCGCGGGGGGAGTCTTCGATTGCGGGCTGTGACTTGCGTTCTTTCAATGGGTTCTGGACCGAAACATAGTTTGCAACTGCAGTGTGGTTTGTTTTGGTAGCGTCTTACACTTTAGAGTTACTAATTGCAGTCAGTTCTTTTCCTAGCATGGCGCGCGGGAACAGCATCGCGTTGAATTCCGCGCCGACCAGGACGACCAGGGAAACCATATACATCCATACCAGCAGCGCAATGGCGGCACCGAGCGACCCGTAAATGATGCTGTAGTCGGCATAATGCCTGAGATAAAAGCCAAAGAGCAGCGTGGCCGAGAACCACATGGCGGTCGCAAGCGTTGCACCCGGGATCACGCTATGCCAGGGCTGAGTTCGCGGTACCGCATTGTGATAGATGAGTGCAATCACGGCGATGCTGGTCAGGGTTGCAATCAGCCAGCGGATGGAGCCCCACATTACCAGAATGTACGGGCTGTATTCCCGCGCGGTGTAGAACAGAATGTTGGTTTCGACCTTGCTGCCCAGGGCCACCAGCAGGGTAGCGAAGGTCATGGGAAGAAGGGCGAAAATCACCAGCAGAAATGAGATCAGGCGCTCCTGCACCAGTCCCCAGATTTTCGGCAGCTCGTAACAGCGGCGAAAACCTTCCATCCAGGAAATCATGACGCCGGAAGCCGTCCACAGTGTCAGCAGTGAAGCCGTGATGAGCAGGCCCACCGGGCGCTGCGCCGCCCCCCGCAGGAAATTCATGGCCGTGTTGCTGCCGGCAGGCAGAATGCGGGATAGCGCATAAGAGATCTCGCGGATGTAAGGCGCACCCTTGCGCCAGGTAGCCAACAGCGAGCCCACAACCAGCAGGGAAGGGAAAAAAGTAAGAATGGAGGAATAGGCCGAAGCCTTGGCGATGGAGAAAGCGTCGTGCTGGAAGGCACGCCACAAGGCCAGCCGCAGAAGGCGTAGAAAGCGAAGCATCGCTGGCCCTAGCTTATGACCGGGAGGCGCCGGTTGCAACGAGGGAAGTGGCCCAGGTTCCTCGATCGGCAATCGCTTTGCATTTGCGTGCATTGGGGGATGCTACTGTCAAAAACTTCGGGGGCGAAACTGGTTCGTTCGCCCCCGATGTCAATTGTAGTTCGGCTTATTCCGCCGCCAGTTCCTCGGTCTCGCCCTCGTGGCGCATCATCTCGAGAGCGCGCTCGGCTTCTTCGTAAGCCGCCGAGACTTCCGCCTGTACTTTGGCCGCGGCCTCTTCCATTTCTGGCGAGAGGCGCACGTTGCGGTAATACTCCATGCCGGTTCCGGCAGGGATGAGGCGTCCGACGATCACGTTCTCCTTGAGGCCGCGCAGGTAATCGACCCTGCCGTTAATCGAAGCCTCAGTGAGCACGCGCGTGGTCTCCTGGAAGGACGCAGCCGAGATGAACGAGTCAGTCGCGAGCGACGCCTTGGTGATGCCCAGGAGCAGCGGCCGTCCGGTAGCCGGTCTGCCGCCTTCCTTGATCACGCGCTCGTTCTCTTCGCGGAAGTGGAACTTGTCCAGTTTGTCCTCCAGCAAGAATGAGGTATCGCCCACGTCCTCAACCTGCACCCAGCGCATCATCTGGCGGACAATCACTTCAATGTGCTTGTCGCTGATGTTGACGCCCTGCAGCCGGTAGACTTCCTGGATTTCGTTCACCAGGTAAGACTGCAG
>DATHMS010000224.1:0-36327 GCA_035486795.1 Candidatus Sulfotelmatobacter sp.
TCGTTCACATCCGAATCCAACTCCGTCTCCCCAGCCTTCGTCTCGTTTGCCTTAGCGCCAATCCCTTCCTTCTGAATATTCCGCATCACATCCATGATGCGCTCGAAAATCCGCACCAGATCCCGCTCCGGCAGCGGACCCGGGTTAATCTCCTGCACATTCTCAAACACAATCCGCTCCCGCTCCGGCTCGTAAATCGGCAAATTCGTATTCCGCTTCAGCCGACCAATCTCCACCGCAGCCCGCGCCCGCTCGCTCAGCAGCTCCACCAGCAGCCGATCAAGCTCATCAATCTTTTTCCGCCAATCTGCAATATCCATGCAACCTTTCGGTGTCCGGCTCTTGCGCGCCGGTGCGAAGCCCTGTCATCCCGAGCGGAGGTCGAGCTTCGCGAACGCGAAGCGCGACCGCAGTCGAAGGATCCCTATTTCGTCTGCGGCGCCGGTTGCCTGGCAAGGCGTTTCCCCCACTGCCTCTCCGGCCCCTTCCAATAGCTCTTCAAACCCTCACCGAGCTCGCGGCCGTGAGACTCTCCACAAATTCTCCCACAGCAGCCGCTTCCCGTCCCCGATTCCGCTCAACCGTCTCCACTATCGCGCTTCCCACCACCACCGCATCGGCGAACGTCCCGACTTCCGCAAACTGCTCTGCATTCGAAATCCCAAACCCAACCGCAATCGGCAATTTCGTCACACGCCGCAACCGCCGTACTAGTTTCCGAGCATCGTCGGCCAACTGCCGCCGCGCGCCGGTCACTCCAGTCCGCGACACCGCATAAACAAATCCTCGCGACGCCTCCGCAATTCGCTTCAACCGCTTATCCTGACTAGTCGGCGCCGCCAAAAACACCGGCGCCAGGTCGTTCGCCTTCATTGCCCGCAAATATTCATCTGACTCTTCGACAGGCAAATCGGTTACAAGCACGCCATCCACGCCCGCATGCCGCGCCACCATGCAGAACTTCTCCATCCCCATCCGCAAGATCGGATTCAAATACGAAAACACAATCAGCCCCGTCGACTGCGCATGCTGCCGCACCTCTGCCGCCAGCGTCAGCACCTGCGCCAGGCATGTTCCCTGCTTCAGGGCCCGCTCGCTGGCCCGCTGAATCACCGAACCGTCCGCCACCGGATCGCTGAACGGCACACCCAGCTCAATCACATCCGCGCCCGCGTCAATCGCAGCCAGCACGACGGCACGCGTTGTAGCAAGGTCCGGATCCCCGCAAGTCACATACACCACCAGCGCCGGCTTCTTATAAAACGATAAAGGCATAATCGAAGTCAGGAAGCGAGAGATCTACCCCGTGAACCTTTGTAGCCTTTGTGTTAAAGATTTTGACGTCTTTCATTCCACCAAAAGCGATTCCCGCATAATCCCAATATCCTTGTCGCCACGCCCGGAAATATTCACGATGACCACATCGGACTTCTTCATTTGAGGCGCGAGCTTCACCACTTCCGCCACGGCGTGCGCCGACTCCAACGCTGGAATAATCCCTTCCGTCCGCGCCAGCAAAGTAGTAGCCTCCAGCGCCTCCGCATCCGACGCTGCAACATACTCCGCCCGGCCGGCATCTCTTAATGCCGCATGCTCCGGCCCAATCGACGGATAATCCAGCCCCGCCGACACCGAGTGCGTATTCGCAATCTGCCCCGCCGAGTCCTGCAGAACATAAGAAAAGGTTCCTTGCAAAACTCCTGGAGACCCTCCCCGAAACCGCGCCGCATGCTCTCCCAGTCCCTCGCCGCGTCCACCGGCCTCCACGCCAATAAGGCGAACCTTCTTATCCTTTATAAATTCGTAGAAAATCCCGATCGCGTTCGATCCCCCTCCCACGCAAGCAATCACCGTCGCCGGCAGTTTCCCCTCGGCCTTCAAAATCTGCGCTCGCGCCTCCCGCCCGATCACGCGATGAAAGTCCCGAACCATCGTCGGATAAGGATGCGCTCCCAGCACGCTCCCCAACAAATAATGAGTAGTCCGCACATTCGTAACCCAGTCGCGCATCGCCTCGTTGATCGCATCTTTCAAAGTCCGCGAGCCCGACTCCACTCCGCGCACCTCGGCTCCCAGCAACCGCATGCGGAACACATTCAACTCCTGCCGCCGCATGTCCTCGGTCCCCATGTACACGACGCATTCGAATCCAAGCAAAGCACAGACCGTAGCCGTAGCCACTCCGTGCTGCCCCGCGCCCGTCTCCGCGATCACCCGCCGCTTGCCCATGCGCTCGACCAACAGCGCCTGTCCAAGGCAGTTGTTAATCTTGTGCGCCCCTGTATGCAGCAAATCTTCGCGCTTCAAATAAATCTTTGCCCCACCCAGCTTCTGGGTAAGCCGCCGCGCAAACGAAAGCGCCGTAGGACGCCCCGCATAACTCCGCAGCAACTCATCCAGCCGCCTCTGAAATTTCTGATCGCGCTTCGCTTTCTCATACTCGCGCTCCAGCTCCTCCAGCGCCGCCATCAAAGTCTCCGGCACATACCGCCCGCCATAAACACCGAACCGCCCGGGAATGCGCGAGGGAACAATAGCGGGCTGGGTGCCCCGTCCTTCTTGCGTTCGTTGCGAGAGGGCGGGGATTTTGACTTTCATTCTCGTACTCGGGACCGTAGCCATCGTTAACTCGTCTTCCTGTCCGCGTCGCGCACGGCCTTTACAAATGCCCTCACCTTCTCTGGATCTTTCTTCCCCGGCCTCGCCTCGACGCCCGAAGCCACGTCCACTCCCCAAGGCATGAGTTCCCTCATCGCATCCCCGACACTACCCGGTGTCAGCCCTCCTGCAACGATCAGCCTCATGCCAAGACGACCCATCACGTCTGTGATGGGAACCACAGTCTGCCAATCAAACTTCTCGCCCGTACCCCCTGGACGACCTGCAGTTCCGGAATCAAGAAGGACCGCCGCAATGCGATCCCGGAAGCTGCTGGACACCCGAAAGCCCGCGATGACATCTGGGTTATCGGATTCCTCGTGCTGAAACTGACTAGCCGGGAGTGCCATAATCACTCGACACGACGCCTCCTCTAAGAATTGATCGGTCGGAAGCGAGAGCGGATTGCGGAAATCCGCATACGTCTGTGCCATGGTTAGCTCGGCATTTTGCGAGATTTTACGCACTATTTCTGCGGTCTCTCCCACAAACACTCCAACCTTCTCCACGCTCTCCGGCAGTTTCCCCACAATCTCCCGCGCCGCCTCAACACTAATATTCCGCGGGCTCTTCTCATAAAACACAAACCCCACCGCATCCGCCCCGGCCTCAACCGCGGTCAGCGCATCCTCCAAACTCGTCATCCCACAAATTTTCACCCAAGTCATACGCACAGTTGTCCGTAAAAGGTAAAAACTTCGCGCAGAATCCCCTCACCGCCCGCTCGGTACCCGCGACTCAGTACTCGCGACCAAGGCCCGCAGCGCCTCACCCGGCGCAACGGCCCGCATCAGCGACTCCCCAATCAAAAATGCCTGATACCCCGCCGCTCGCAGCCGCGCAATATCCTCTCCCGACCGGATCCCGCTCTCCGCCACCCGCATTACATTCTTTGGAAGCCGCTCCACCAAACGGAATGCCGTCTCCCCATCCACCTGAAACGTCCGCAGATCGCGCGTGTTCACTCCAATCAAATCGCATCCCGCATCCAAAGCCCGCTGCAATTCTTCCTCATCATGCACTTCGCACAAAACGTCCAGTCCGTGCAAGCCTGCACCCACCGACAGCCTATTCAGTTCCGCATTCGTCAAAGCCGCCACAATCAGCAACACGGCATCCGCCGAGTTCGCTCGTGCCTCCAGCAACTGAAATTCATCCACAATGAAATCTTTGCGCAGACAAGGAATCTTCACTGCCGTCGACGCTATCCGCAAATTCTCCATCGACCCCTGAAAAAACTCCTCATCAGTCAGCACCGAAAGCGCCGCCGCTCCCGCCTTTTCCAATTCCCGCGCCAGTTTTTCCGCAAAAAACTCCGCCCGGATCAGTCCCTTCGATGGCGACGCCTTCTTCAACTCCGCAATCACGGCTACGCCAGCTCTGCTCTGTTCTTCCAGCGCCCGCCGAAACCCGCGTGGCACATGCTGTTCCGCCCGTTGCCCTAACTCTCGCAAATCAGCCGTTCGTTTAGTCTCGGCGACTTTCCGGCGCGTAGAAGCCACGATCTGATCAAGGGAAACAGGCATAACGAGTGCCTGAATTATACGGGAAGGAATGACACCTGATTGTGTAGCAGAGGCGCTTCGTTCTTACCCTGTGAACCCCTGTGTCCTCTGTGGTCAAGCTTTTGATCGAGTCTCTTCGACCACAACGCCGTCATCGGCAGACGCTCTCGATCTCCTTGTAAGGCTTCTCCGCGTGCTCCGGATACTTGATCTGCTTCACCTCCATCCACTGGTCGAGCAGCGTGCCGGCATCATGCAACCCCACATCAGGATCGCCCTCGTACGCGGCATCGCTCTCCGCTTCCTCCAGCGAAACCAGTTTGAATCCTTTCTTCTTCAGCAGATCCAGCGCGTCCGGCAAAATTGTGCTACTGAACGCTCCCAGGTGCATCAGCAGAACGTAGTTGATTTCGTGTCCGTAAATCAGCCTGGCTTGCGCCCGCCCCAAGTCGATGAATTCCGACGCCGTACTCAGATAGCTCGACCGCAGCCATTTAATCGACTCCGCGTCTTTCCTCGCGACGCACCGGGCGTACGCGGTGTTCCACAAGTAGTCTTCCCAGTCAAGAGTCACCTGCGCGATCCTGTACCCGTGCGCCTTCAAATACGCTCGCACCGCGCGCCGCTTCTCCACCGCGTCTCCCTCGTGCAAGTAGGGATAGCGCAACCAATGCCAGTCATCCCCGGGCCCCAGTTTCCGTACCAGCAACTCCAGCGCCGGCTCGTTCTCCTCAATATCACGCTCAAACGCTTCTGCGGAGTTCTGCTCCAGATCCATGTGCGAGTAAGTATGATTTCCCACCGGCTCCCCCGCAGCCCATAACTTCAGAGCCTCCGCGCCGTCCGCATTTCCCTCCAGTTTCTTCGCATTGATGAATCCGTACACCGGAGGCATATGCCCCTTCTTCAGAATCGCCAGTACATTCTTGGCATTCTCCGCCTGGGTAACTCCTGGTGGCAGCGTCCCGTTCAGCGGCAGATCATCCATCGTGATCGCCAACTTCTGTCCAACGCATAAGCCGGCTAGTCCAGTGGAAAAGAAAACCAGCAGCACACTCCTCCGCAAAATCAACCCAAGCAGATTTTTCATGAGAAGAGTTTACTTCACTAGTGGCGGGCAAAATGTCCAGGGCGAGGGACCATATGGGGTCAAAAGCCGCCCCCCAGAAGGCATGCTGTCAAGGAAGCCTGTTTTGGTGCCATCGAAGGGACTCGAACCCCCACACCGTTGCCGGTACATGGACCTGAACCATGCGCGTCTGCCAATTCCGCCACGATGGCAATCTGAATTGCAATGCAGCGGCGGCCCCAAAGGCCGCCGTGTCAGGAAGACCAACCCATCTATTTTTGCAGCCTGTTATCAGCCTGTCAAACCTCGGCTGTAGTTGCCGAAGGCCGAAACCCGAAAGCCGACGCCCGAAGCCCACCCTACCCCAGCTTCGCACTCATCGAGATCTTCGCGTTCAACACCTTTGACACCGGACATCCCTTCTCCGCCGCCTCCGCGTACTTCTGAAACGCCGCTGCGTCCGCTCCCGGAACCTTCCCTACCACATCGATATGACTCGATGTTATCGTCCACCCGGAGTCCAGCTTCTCCATGGTCAGCGTCACATTCGTGCTGATGCTCTCCGGCGTCAGATTCGCTCCGCCCAGTTGTGCCGAAAGCGCCATCGAAAAGCACGCCGCGTGCGCCGCCGCGATCAATTCCTCCGGATTCGTCCCCGGCCCGTTCTCAAATCGCGACGTAAACGAATACTGCGTGTCTTTCAGCACTCCGCCCGGCGCCGAAATCGTTCCCTTCCCGTCCTTTAATCTGCCCTTCCACATCGCACTTGCCTTGCGTTCCATTCTGTTCTCCTGATCATGACTAAGAAAATCAACTCCGTAGCCATTGTAGACGGACCCTGCCCGGCATGTCAGGTGCAGCTTCCCCTTGTGGAGAACTCTCCCCACTCAATAAACACCGAGCAACTCACTGCGGCTTCTTATGCCGTCCGCTCTTCTCGCACGCCGAGGGATGGCTAGGGGATGAAAAGTTTTCTTGTTCTGTTCACAAATCTTTCCTGCTTCCACAGACCCTTTTGCGTTAGAATGCCGATGCATTGAGAGGGCTTTCCGTCTGGTGATGGAGCCGCTCTCGGCCTTCCCCCAGGAGGTAGTAGATGTATCGGCCCTATTCCAGCTCCCTCGCGGACTCTCGTCCGTCGTTGGATGTAGAGTCCTTGATCCGCAACCTTGCCCAGGATTTTGTCACTTCCTTTAACACTGGCAACTACGATCAGGTAGCCGCTCTCTTCGCCCAGGACGGTGTATTCATGGCGCCGCACCACGACCCTGCCTATGGCCCCAAGGCCGTCGAGCGCCTGCTCCGCCAGGTCGCCGAAATAGGATACGAAGACCTGCGCCTCGAAACCATCCGCGTCGAGGCTTCCGGCGATATGGCCGTGGAGATCGGCCGCTACACCGTGGCCGTCCGCCGGCCTGACGGCACGATCCTCGCCGACCGCGGAAAGTACGTGAAAGCCTGGCGCCGTCTCGGTGCTTGGCTAATCGTCGCCGATTGCTGGAGCAGCAATCTTCCGGTTCCTCGCTGACCGACTCAAAGGATAGGGATACGGTAGGTCTCAATCTCTGATCAGGCAGTCTGCACCGCTGGCTTCCGCGTCTACGGCTTAAACTCCACCGCAACTGTCGTCTCCACCACCACGGCCTTGCCGTCAATCCGGTAAGGTTCAAATCGCCACCAGCGCAAAGCATCGGCAGCGGCCCGTGCCAGCACCTCCGGCCCATTCTGCGCTCGCACATCCAGCACGGACCCGTCCCGTCCCACCACTACGTCCAGCACAATCACGCCTTGCAAATTCGCCGCCCGCGCTGCCGGAGGATAATCAGGATCCACGCTGTGAGTCACGAGTCTCAACATCGCATCTGCTGGAACTTGGGCCTGAACTTGTGACTGCTCGATCCTTTTTCCACTCTTCTGTAGACTGGATTCCAGAGCTTCCCACCCGCGATTCCAACGCCACCACAAAACCACGAGCAAGACCGCAGCCGCGGCCGTCGGAAAAACCCATACCTGGGCGCGGCGCTTGCGAGTAAGCCCCGCTCCCCTTGGTGCGCCAGTCTCGGAGCTTTTCCCCGCCTCGATCGGAACCTTCCCCGGTACTCCCGGTTCCACCTCCGCTTTCGCTTCACTCGCCCAATTACGAATTCCCGCCTGCTGTTCCGGCGAAAGCCCTACAAACTCCAGCCCCAGCCGCAACTTATCGTGATTCCGCACCACAGCCCGCACTCGCAACGGACTCGCCATCAGCGGCAGCCGTATCTCCACTCCCACCGCCTCCCCCAACCGCAGTTCTCCCGCCAGCACCGCAGACACTCCGCGCTCGCCCAGGTTGACCGACCGCCCCGGCAAAGTATCCGGAATCCCCGAACGCAGCACCGTCACATCCAGCGGCGCCTGCACACGGTATCGCGGCCCACGCCGCCGCGAAGGCTCATCCCGGCCCTGCACTTGCGCTTTTGCCGCAGTTCGGCGTTTCTTTCTGAAGAATTGTGAAAAAGGCATCTCGGAATTGTTATCTCAGAGACTTCGGGTGGAAAAGGTGTTACTTGCTGCGAGCCCGCAATTCCACAACCTCACTCCCGTTTGCCACCAGCACCACATTCGCCATGCCAATGAACAGCCCGTGTTCCACTACTCCCGGCATATCGCTAAGTCGGCGCGCCAGTCCATCGGCATCTGGAATCTGCCAGAAACGGCAATCCAGAATGTAATTATTCTCGTCGGTCAAGTACGGCTTCCCAGCCGTTCCCATCCGCATCTCAACTACGGCTCCCAGTGCCTCAATCTTTTTCCGTACCACCGCCTGCGCGAACTTGATCACTTCCACAGGCAATGGAAACTTTCCCAGCACCGAAACTCTCTTCGTCGCATCAGCCACAATCACAAGCTGTCTGCTCGCCGAGGCCACAATTTTCTCCCGCAGTAGGGCGCCACCACCACCTTTAATCAAGCGCAATTGCGGATCAACTTCGTCCGCGCCGTCCACCGTTACGTCGATCTCCTGGCACTCATCCAATGTGATAAGCGGAATCCCCAGGCCAGCTGCCTGCTCCCTCGAACGATCGGAGCTGGGTATGCCGCGGATCCTCAGACCATTCTTCACCTCCGCGCCCAGCAATCGAATGAAGTACGCCGCCGTCGACCCCGTCCCCAACCCCACGACTTGACCATTCTTGACGAACTCCAAGCTCGCTCGCGCCGCTGCCTCTTTCTCCTGATCGTTCGCCATAGGTTTCCGATGCTGAGGATCGCTCCAGACAACGCACTGCGCACTACCGTCCCGCGGCTACCCCAAGCTCTTCTGCACGTAAATCAAATACCCCGCCAGCACCATACCAAACAGCACCGTCAGGATCGCCACCAGATCCACGATGAATCCCGCCGGCTCAAACTTCCCTTCGTCCAGTTGCGACCGCGTTCTTCGATATCGCGCCAGTCCGGCCACCATCATCGCCACACCCGCCAGAATCGCGCTCATTCCCATCCACACCGAAAGCCCTGTGGTCCGCGACCCCCGGCCTTGAAACTCCGTCAACTGCCTCATGGCAATGGCAAACCGCCCAATCGCGAACCCGAACACTACAACCGCCACACTGGTTCGCACCCAAGCCAGAAATGTGCGTTCGTTGGCCAAATGATCGCGGGCTCGGTTGGAATTCTCAATCACAGGATCTCTCCATAACCGCCGCACGACGGCAGGGTGATGACCGCAGCATTATTCCACAGCCTTCGCCACCAGCGCTCCCACAACCGCAATATTCTTGATCAACTCCTCCGGCACGCCATGCCGCTGCTGCAGATACTCCGGACCATTGTAGGAAACCCACACCTTGCCCTCGCCATCTTCCGCCACCAGCGCCTTCAACGGCAGATCGATCGCCAAAGACGGCGCAGCCACCATCAGCGGCGTCCCTGCCTTGGGGCTCCCGAAGATGACCAGCTTGGTCGGCCGCATCTTCATCCCGACTTTCTCTGCCTCGCCGCTGTGGTCAACCACGTCGAACACTCGCACGCCCCGCTCGGCAAGAACTGCCTCCAGCCGTCGTACCGTCTCGTCGACCGTATAACCGCTTGCAACCTGCACCAGACCGCTCCCCTGCATAACCTTAACCCTTTCCTAACCTGTCATCTCTCTGACCTTATCATCCAGAGTTGAGCGAAGGAGCTCCGCAACTTGCCCCGCTGACTTGTGCCCCTCAGTCGAAGTTCGAGCAGCACTCCTTGTTGCTCCAGTACGGACGGCCTCTACAGTAACAACGGTAGACGGTTTGGCCACCTGTGGAAATTCCTTAACTTGACTTTTACATTTCTGCCCGAGAGGCCCACAATTCGCCCGCCGTGGTGCAAGCTGCTCTCTCAGTGTGCTCGTGGCTGTGCATTTCTTTTCTTCGGGAATTCATCTCGGTGTCATCTGCCCGTAACCGCCGTCCCGCTACCTTGGACTGTACTTCGCTGTACGTCTCAGGAGGAAATAAATGTCTTCGCCAAGTTTCCTGGCTCAAGCCAGGCAGCACCTCGCGGTTGGCGTGAGTCTTGTTGCGCTGCTCGCCAACCTTGGAGCGCCGGTCCAGGCCGCTGCTCAAACCCCAGCCGATCAACTTGCCACCGCTACGCCCATCAAACATGTGATCGTCATCATCGGTGAAAATCGCAGTTTCGATCACGTTTACGCGACTTACGTGCCCAAGAAGGGACAGACGATCTCGAATCTGCTCTCCAAGGGCATCATTACCGCAAGTGGTCAACCTGGCGCCAATTACGCAGTCGCTGCACAATTCAATGCAACCAACAAGACGACTTTTGAGATTAGTCCCGCAGCCAAGACAAAGTACGCCCTGCTTCCCCCACCGGGGACGCAGGGGGCGCCAACCGCAGCCAGCGACACTGCCGGGTCTGCTCCCTTTCTGACTCTGGCCGTGGCAGAATTAGCCGAGCCTGACCTCTTCGGAAAGTACAACGGATACCTGCTGACTGGCGCCACCGGCCTTCCATTCGGCGTGGTCGACACCCGCATCAACAAAGCCAACAGTCTGCCGTCGGGGCCATTCCAGATCACGCCCGGGGCTGTCTATGACTCCTACACCGGGAGCCCGGTTCACCGCTTCTATCAGATGTGGCAGCAGACCGACTGCTCCTCCAAGCGCGGAACCTCTTCCAACCCCAGCGGCTGCGCAGCCGATCTCTTTTCCTGGGTCGAAGTGATGAACGGCACGGGCGGCAACGGCGCTAAGCGACCGAGTCCGTTCACTAACCTCACTACCGGTGAAGGTTCCGACGCCCTGGGCTTCTACAACGTCCAGCAAGGCGATGCGCCCTACATGAAGTTCCTCGCCGACAACTACACCTTGAGCGACAATATGCATCAGTCCGTGATGGGCGGCACCGGCGCCAATCACATCATGTTCGGTTTCGCCGATGCACTGTGGTATAGCGATGGTAAGGGCCACAAGGTGACTCCCCCTGTTGAGCAGATTGAAAACCCCAACCCCCAGGCGGGCACCAACAACTGGTATGACCAGGACGGTTATTCCGGCGGTAGCTATACCAACTGCTCGGACCTGACCGCGCCCGCGGTTTCGGCTATCTCAAACCTCCTGGACTCTCTCAATGTCGAACGGCGCTGCGCCTCTGGCGCCTACTACTTGCTGAATAACTACAACCCCGGCTTTGTCGGCAATGGCACCTCACCCGCACAATTCCTGGGGCCGTTCACGATTCCTCCAACCTCGCAGCGGCATATCGGCGACGTCCTTTCCGCTGCGAAGACTCCCATTTCCTACACCTACTTCGGTGAAGGTTGGGATCTCTATGTAGACGACCCAGCCGGAATCAACCCCTACGACGAGTACTGCAACATCTGCAACCCGTTCCAGTACGCCAGCGACATCATGACCAACCCGCTCCAGATCGCAGCCCACATTGCAGACACCACTGCACTGTATGAGGAGATCGACACAGGCACACTGCCCGCGGTTTCCATCGTGAAGCCCAGCGGTAATGTGGATGGTCACCCGGCTTCGTCGAAACTCGACCTGTTTGAAGGTTTCGTGAACCGGATCGTCAACCAGGTGAAGGCCTCTTCGTCGTGGTCGAGCACTGCCATCTTCATCACGTTTGACGAAGGCGGCGGCTACTATGACTCCGGCTACATTCAGCCCGTCGATTACTTCGGCGACGGCACCCGCATCCCTCTGCTCATCGTCTCGCCCTACTCCACCGGAGGCGTTGTCAACCATAGCTATGCCGATCACGTCTCCATGATCAAATTCATCGAACGCAATTGGGGCGTGGGGACCATCACGGCCACCAGCCGTGACAACTTCCCCAATCCGCTTACGATGGACGATCCGTATGTGCCCGCCAATACTCCGGCATTGGATGACCTGTTCGACGCGTTCGATTTTAGTGGCGTGGAATAGTTCTTAACCTTCACTTTCAGCCGGGCCGGAGCGAGGCGCTCACGGCCCGGCTGTTATTTGTATTTCGTGAAACGGCCGTCAAAATCGCCGGGGAAAATTAATATCCATGTAACACTGCCACTGTATTTTCTTTAGGTGTTCCGCTTCGCTTCTTCGCGTCACATCTCATTTGGGAGTCGAATCGTGACCAGGCATATTTTCGTATCCTTCTTTCTATTTTCCTTCTGTGCTCTGGCGGTTTCGCCGTTGGCGGCGGCGCAGGCCAAGGACAATTTGTCTGCTGGCGATTCTGCCAAGCCTGCCAGCGTGTCCGGCAAATGGCAAGTCTTGTTGGAAGGCCGTTTGGCCAAGGAGCCGGGTGTGCTGCAACTGCAACAGGATGGGTCAAAACTTACGGGAACCTTCCAGGATTCGCACGGCCTCTCACCAGTGTCGGGAACTGTCGTCGAAACTCAAGTCTCTTTTGACGTACAGTTTCAGGGCCAGCACCCTTTCACCATTCGCTTTACTGGAACTGCAGACAACTCTGCGGATGGCATCGAACTCAAGGGCTCATCTCAGGCCATCCTTCCCGACGGCGGCAAAGTTTTCCTCGGCCATGCTGGAGAAGTCGTGCATCCAGAGCATCCCTGGACGGCAAAGCGCATTCCGAACCAGCCCGCCCAATCTGGGGAAACTGGCTCTAACCCGAGCCCTTCGGCCCGAAATTGACGGCAACTCCGCGTACTTCAAGGCAAAAGGTGATGATCAACAGGCGTGACTTATTGCGAATGAGTTTGTGTGCGGGCGCCACCGTCTTGACGGCACCACAAGAACTCCTCGCGCAAGCGGCCATGCAAGGCATGAAAATGCCGGTTACGACTCCTCAAGTTCCTCCAGGTCCAGCGATCCATCAGGCGCAATCGGCCGGTCCGCTGCCCAGCTACGTAACTCCTTTGTCGATTCCACCAATCATTCACCCTCAGTCTGGCGTAACCGTCCCCATTCGCATGGTTCCGTTCCGCCATAAGTCACATCGTGACCTTCCACCCGCCACGATCTGGGGTTACAACGGCATGTGGCCCGGACCAACCTTCGAAGTCCGCAAAGGTCAACCACTTTCCGTGAAATGGTCGAACCACCTGCCCACGAGGCATTTTCTCCCCATTGACAACACCATCCACGGCTCCGAGGAGAATATCCCCGAAGTCCGCACCGTAACTCACGTTCACGGCGCTCAGACCTTGCCCGAGAGCGACGGCTATCCCGACTCCTGGTTCACCTCCGACGGCAAAATCGGATCCGTTCCAGCCGCCAATCCCACCCACTACCCTAACGACCAGTCCGCCACCACGCTCTGGTATCACGATCATGCCCTCGGCATCACTCGCCTTAACGTTTACGCTGGATTAGCCGGCTTCTACCTCATTCGCGACGACGAAGAAGAAGCTTTCAATCTTCCGAGCGGCCCGTACGAAATCCCGCTGATGATCCAGGACCGCAAATTCGGCGTCGATGGCTCGTTGCTGTATCCTCCGCCCAAGAACGGCACCCACCCCATGTGGATGCAGGAATTCTTCGGCGACACCATCTGCGTCAACGGTAAGGCCGCCCCATTTCTGGATGTGGAGCCGCGCAAATACCGTTTCCGCCTCGTGAACGGTTCGAACTCCCGCTTCTACCACCTGACACTGGTTCCCGCCGATGCCGCCGGCAAACCCAATGGCAAGCCCGTCGACGCTCCCCCCTTCCGTCAGATTGGAACCGATGGCGGCCTGCTGCCAGCCCCGTTAAGCCTGCGCCGCCTGATTTTCTCTCCCGGAGAACGCTTCGACCTCGTCATCGACTTCTCCGAACACAAAGGAATGAACCTGGCCCTCGTCAACGACGCACCTGCTCCTTACGCGCGCGGCGGCGAAATCGTGCCGACCGATGTAATGCTCTTCAAGGTCACGAAGCCGCTCGCCGAAAAGGATTCCAGTTCGCTGCCCGATGCACTCGCGCCCTGGACTCCGCTCGATCCCGCTCACGCGGTCCGTGAACGAACCCTCGCCCTAACCGAGATGGATCGCCCCTCCGACGGCTACACCATGATCGGCCTCTTGGGTCAAAAGCACTGGGATGATCCCATTACCGAAGACCCCAAGGCTGGTTCCACGGAAATCTGGTCCTTCGCCAACGCTACCGGCGATGTTCATCCCATCCACATGCACTTGATACAGTTTCAGGTGTTGAATCGCCAGACGTTTGATGCGAAAACATACACGCAGACCGGCAAGGTCGTCTTCACCGGCATCCCCATGCCCCCGGAATCAAACGAACGCCCCGCCTGGAAAGACACGATCAAAACCTATTCCGGATACATCACGCGTGTAATCGCCCGTTTCGATCTCCCCGCCGGAACCCAGGTGAACCCAGGCGACGAATTCCGCTATGTCTGGCATTGCCACGTTCTCGAACATGAAGACAACGAAATGATGCGCCCCTACAAAATCGTCGCCTGAAAACAATTGCATCCTGAAATGATCGTCATCCTGAGCGGAGTCGAGGGACTCTGAATCCCCAGACACTCCCCGCAGTGTCAAGACGCTTTACCCTGTGTTCCTCTGTGTCCCCTGTGTTTAAGGTTTAGGTTTTTCCAACCCCAGAATCCCCCGCATCCCGCTCAGCATCCGTTATTCTAGTAGCGAACCAAATATGGCTACCCAGAAATCCAAGTCTTCCAACGGCGGCACAGGTACTGCCCTCATCGAAGCGTCATCAAACCCCGAGCGCGAACGCATATTCAACGCCTTCCGCCAGTGGGGCTACCTCGAAGGCGACCTCGATCCCCTCGGCTTTCTTCGCCCGCGCGTCACTCCCGAACTACAACTGGTCGGCGAGTACGCCCGCGAGGCCCGCGCCATCTATTCCTCGACCATCGGCGTAGAAATCAACCACATCTACAATCCCGAACGCCGCCGCTGGATCTACGAGCAGATGGAGTCTCCGTCTCAGGGTTATGAGGTTACAGAACAAGACCAGAAGCGCATTCTTGATCTTCTCCTCCGTGCCGACATTTTCGAACAGGTCATGCAGCAGCGTTATCTCGGCAGCAAGCGTTTCTCGCTCGAAGGCGTCACCGCCCTGATCCCGCTGGTCGATGAAATCCTTGAGACCGGTTCCCGCTTAGGCGCGACCGAACTTGTGATGGGAATGAGTCACCGCGGCCGCCTCAACGTCATCGCCCACGTCGCCAAGCGCCCGCCGGACGAAATCTTTGCCGGCTTCGAAGACGTCGACCCACGCAGCGTCCTGGGCTCCGGCGACGTGAAATACCACATGGGCGCCACCGGCGAATACACCACGCGCAGCGGCAACAAGGTTCACATCCACCTGGTTTCCAACCCCAGTCATCTTGAAGCCGTCGATCCCGTAACGGTCGGCCGCACGCGCGCCAAACAGGACCGCACTGGCGAAGGCGGACGCGAAAAATATCTCCCGCTCCTCGTTCACGGCGACGCCGCTTTTGCCGGACAAGGCATCCTCGCCGAAACCATGAACTACGCCGATCTTCCCGGCTACACCGTCGGCGGCACCATTCACGTAATCGTGAACAATCTCCTCGGATTCACTACCCGCTATCTCGAAGAGCATTCCACCCGCTTCGCCGCTTGTATCGCGCGTCGCCAGTCTATCCCCATCTTCCACGTCAACGGCGAGGATGTGGACGCCGTCGTCCGCGTAGCTCGCCTCGCCACCGAATACCGCTATCAGTTCGGCACCGACGTGGTGATCGACCTCATCGGCTACCGCCGCCACGGTCACAGCGAAGTCGACGATCCCACCATCACCCAGCCGCTGCTCTACAAAAAGATCAAAGAGCATCCTCCGCTGTGGGAAATCTACGCCGACGACATCGGATCGACCGACGCCCCAGCGCAGGCAGCCGCTATCAAAACAGAATTCGAATCCGCACAAAAAGGTGCCGGCAAGCGAACGAAAAAACCGCTGATGCGCGATCTGCCCAAGTATTGGGACCAATACTACGGTGGCCTTCACAAGCAGGAATTCGAAGTACAAACCGGACTCTCGACTGAAGAATTAGCCGATCTCACCAATCACCTCACCACATATCCCGCCGGCTTCAACATCCATCCCAAGGTAAAGAAGCTCCTGGAACAGCGCGCCGAGATGGGCACAGGCAAACGCCCCGTGGACTACGGCATGGCGGAGGCTCTCGCCTTCGCGAGCTTGGCAAAAGCCGGAATCCCGGTTCGTCTCAGCGGGCAGGACTCCCGCCGCGGCACCTTCAACCAGCGTCACTCGGTTCTGATCGATATCGAGAACGAAAACGAATACATCCCGCTCGAAAATATCGCCCCCGGCCAGGCCCGTTGCGAAATCCACAACTCCACTCTTTCCGAACCTGGTGTGCTCGGCTTCGAATACGGCTACAGCCGCGACTATCCCGAAGCGCTCGTCCTCTGGGAAGCCCAGTTCGGCGACTTCGTGAACGTAGCCCAGGCCATCATCGACCAGTTCATCTCCGCCGGCGAAGCCAAGTGGAACCTGCTGTCCGGCCTGGTCCTGCTTCTACCCCACGGCTACGAAGGCCAGGGACCGGAACACTCCAGCGCCCGCATCGAGCGCTTCCTCCAGCTAGCGGCCAAGCACAATATCCAGATCACGCAGCCATCCAATGCCGCGCAATATTTTCATCTTCTCCGCCGCCAGGCCCTGCGCCACTGGCGCAAGCCCCTGATAGTCTTCACGCCCAAGAGCATGCTGCGTCACCCCGATGCGTCCTCGTCCATCGCAGACTTCACGCGCGCGAATTTCCAGAACGTGCTCCCCGACACCGAAGTAGGAGAAGCCGACCGAATCCTCGTCTGCACCGGCAAAATCGGCCACGAACTCCAGGCGGAACGTAAGAAGCGAAAAGACAACTCGACGGCAATCGTTTTTCTGGAACAGCTTTACCCGTTCCCGGAAAAAGAATTGATCGACGAATTCGCCCGCCACGGCGAATCAGGAGACATAGTGTGGGTACAAGAAGAGCCCGCCAACATGGGAGCCCTATTCAACATGCTCCCCCGCCTCCAGCGCATAGCCGGCAACCGCCACGTACTCTCCGTAAAACGCAGTTCCAGCGCCAGCCCCGCAACGGGAAGCAGCAAGGCCCACGAGGTAGAACAAAAGACACTGCTGACGCTGGCCTTCACCACAAAGGGATAGAAGCGCAGGATCGCCGCGACTCGCGTGGAGACAGCCGCCTCGGCTGTCGAGCGAGCGAGGATGACGCAGCACTTTCAGCACTTCGAAAGCACTAGTCGTTCACTTGGAAAGTCGCGCCACAGTTCTCGTCGACTTTCCGCTTAATCTCTCGTTTCTCGGGATTCTCCGATCCCTCCGTAAAATCCTTGAGCCTGTGTCCATAGGAAGAAAGGTTTTCATAGCAGAAGAAAATGATCTCGTGCTTGCGTTCAGAATCTGCCGGTCGGGCGAACCGGGACATTACCAGCTCCGGCTCCAGCACATACCCACGCATCGCCAGGAATCGCCGCGTCAGGTCTGCCTCCTTGCCCCGTTCTTCCCGGATGTTCGCCTCGTCGTCATAGATGATCACCGAATGCTGATAATCGAAACTCCCCAGCTTTGCCGGGCTCGTGATTTTGTAACGGTAGATCTCATTCGAAGAAGCGAAGAATCCTTCCTGTTGAATGATGAACATCTGCTGAATGTGTTTGTCACGAGTCGCGTGAACAAACACATAGCGATTTCCTCCTGCTTGATCGTCAATCGTGAACGGCACGCTCCCGACATACGACAATTTCCTGTCCACTTTGACTCGAGTCGCGGGATTGGCTGGAGAAATGAATTCATTGTGTTCAATCCGGGACAATTGATCGCGGCCGTCCGGAGGCGCCGCTGCCCAGAGTGTAAGGGCAACAAAGCAGCAAAGCCCGATTCCCGTCCTTCGGTCAGTTACGCGCCTTCGAGCAAACATCCCTACCTCCTCAACTAGAGATAAGCTGGTCTCTCCGTGACTGCTTTCCCCCCAGATCCCGGCAACTTCACCTTCGCCCCTCCAGCAGCTTCACCCGCAAGCAGTGCCTCCAAACTCGGATACGCATAAATGGTCGGCGCATGATTCACCATCAACCCACCCGTATCCGCGGTCGGCCCATAATTACTATGCACCTCCCGCCCCAGCGTGCGCAGCATCGCCATCAACTGTCCCCGATGATGCGAAGTATGCGTCATCCGCCGCGTCATCACCCAGGCCCGCGATCGTTGCACATCGAAAAACTTCGCACCTTCTTCCCACCACTCCTCATCCTTTTCCTTCAAAACCGCCAGCCGCTTCCCGCTGTCCTCTGCATACCGCTTCATGAACTCCAACCGTATCTCCAGCTTCGGCAGCGGAGGCGCACCCACATCAATTCCCAGCATGTTGCGGAACCACAAGTCTTCGCTCACGCACTGGTGCACCATCTGCTCACGCACGCTGCGCCCCCGCGGATCACCCTCCCGCGGCCGCACCCCAAGATCCTCATCCCGGAACTCGCTCCACACGCTGACCACCTTCACCCGCTCGGTGGCGTAGGTCTCGACCAGAAATGCGTATCTCATAGCCGCAAATGTTACCCTAATTCTCCGAATTGCTTGTGGGTGCTCCACGTCTCGCCGCTTTTGAGACATGGCCCCTCGCAACCGACAACGAGCCACATGACCCGCCCCCAACCTCTCCGCGTAGCCATCGACACCGGCGGCACCTTCACCGACTGTGTCTGGATCGACGCCACCAAATGTCTGCGCATGTTGAAAGTCTTTTCCACTCCCGCCGATCCCTCCCAAGCCATCGTTGAAGTCATCCGCAAGATCAATCACCAGGGCGAGTTAGTAATCCTGCACGGTACCACTGTCGGAACCAACACTCTGCTGGAACGCAAAGGCGCGCGCACTGCTTTAGTCACCACCGCCGGTTTTGAAGACGCCATCGAAATCGGCCGCCAGGCCCGCCCCAAGCTCTACGATTTCTTCTTCGATCGCATCGAGCCCCTGGTGCCCGCCGATCTCCGCTTCGGCATCGAAGAACGCACCGCCAGCGACGGAGAAATCCTGACCAAACCCTCGCTCGCGGACTTGAAGTCGCTAGCGGACCAGCTAGCAGCGAAGCAACCCGAATCCATCGCCATCTCTCTACTCTTCTGCTTCGCCAATCCAAGAAACGAGCAAGCGCTCGCGGAAGCACTAAAGCCCTTAGGAATCCCGCTCTCCATCTCCCATCAAGTCCTCCCCGAATTCCGCGAATACGAGCGCACCTCAACGGTAGTCATCAACGCCTACCTCCAACCAGGAATGCAGCGCTACCTGAAAAATCTGGAAGCCCGTTTCCGTAGAGACGTTGCTTGCAACGTCTCTGCCGCCGCCCATCCCAGAATCTTTGTGATGCAATCGACCGGCGGCATCACCGCCCTCGCCTCCGCCGCGCGCGAACCCGTCCGCACCGTTCTCTCGGGCCCTGCCGGAGGCGTAGTTGGCGCCGCTGCCAGCGCCCGCGCCAGCGGTTTCGAGCGCATCATCGCCTTCGACATGGGAGGCACCTCCACGGACGTCTCCCTGGTAGAAGGCGCCATCACTACCGCCAGCCACGCCGAAGTTGCCGGACTTCCCATCGGCGTCCCCATGCTCGACATCCACACCGTAGGCGCAGGCGGAGGCTCGCTAGCCCGCTTCGACGCCGCAGGCGTTCTCCGCGTCGGCCCCGAATCCGCCGGCGCAGATCCCGGCCCCATCTGCTACGGCCGCGGCACCCAGCCCACTGTCACCGACGCCAACCTCTTATTAGGCCGCCTCCAACCCACACGCTTTCTCGGCGGCGACTTTACTCTCGATCTCGATCGCACCCGCCGCGTGACGGCCGAGTGGCTGAAAAAAGAATGGCTCAAGCATCAAGCAAGTCCGCTGACCATCGAGAAGTTCGCCGCCGGCGTAGTCCGCGTGGTCAACTCCACTATGGAAAAAGCCATCCGCGTGGTGTCGATCGAGCGCGGCCGCGATACCCGCGACTTCGCCCTTGTAGCCTTTGGCGGCGCCGGAGGCCTCCACGCCTGCGCCTTAGCCGAGGCTCTCAATATCCCCCACGTAATCGTCCCCGCGCTCCCCGGCGCGCTCTCCGCTCTAGGTATCCTGGTCAGCGACGTGGTAAAGGATTACTCCCGCACCGTGCTGTGGAGCATCACCGGCAAAGTTCCACACTCTCGAATCGAGCAGGAGTTTGCGACGTTGCAGAGACAAGCTGCAAAAGACTTTCAACAAGAAGCCTGGCAAGGAAAAGTGAACTATCAGCGCAGTGTCGCTCTGCGCTATCGCGGTCAGGGCTACGAACTGAACCTGCCCTTCACCAGGAATCTCCTGAAGGATTTCCACGACGAACACGAACGCCGCTATGGCTATGCCCACCGTACCCGCGACGTAGAGCTGGTAACCCTCCGCCTCCGCGCAATACTGAAATTCCCTCCAACGCATATAGGAAAGATGAACCATGTGGGAAATATGAACCATGTGGGGACGGGCGCATTCGCTCGTCCAGGCCGAGCAAGGCTCGGCTCGCCTTCCGCGCCCAAAGCCCCAGTCCTATTCGACGGCAAGAGACTCGCGACCGCAATTTACTCCCGCGACACGTTAAAGCTCGGCAAGACATACCACGGCCCAGCCATCGTTACCGAATACAGCGCGACGACAGTGATTCCACCCAACAAACGCTTCCACCTCGACCCCGCCGCCAACCTGATTGTTACAATCCGATAAAAATACGGCACGCAACTCGAAACCAGCCACTCCGCACTAGGTACTAAGTACTCGCTTCGCTACAATAAGGCCGTGAAACCCAGCATCTTTGTAGTCGAAGACGATCCCGATATTTCTCGCCTCGTTCGCCATCACCTGGAGAACGACGGTTTCGCCGTGCGCGTCTATCCCAGCGGTTCCAACGTGATCGCCGACGCCGAACGCCAGCGTCCTGCTCTCTTTGTGCTCGACATCATGGTCCCCGGCAAAGATGGTCTGGAACTCTGCCGCACTGTCCGCCAAACCCTGGGCCTGGCTTCGGTACCGGTGATCTTCCTCACCGCCAAGAGCAGCGAAGCCGACCGCGTCCTCGGCCTCGAGATCGGAGCTGACGACTATATCGCCAAGCCTTTCAGCCCGCGCGAACTCGTCGCCCGTGTCAAGGCTGTGCTCCGCCGCTTTGAGCGCCCGCTCCCTCCCAGCCCGCTCAAGGTCGGAGACATTGCCATCGACCCCGCCGCCATGATCCTCACCGTTCGCGGACAAACCGTCCCCACCACCGCCACCGAGTTTCGCCTGCTCGATTACTTCGCCCGCCATCTCGGCCGCGTCTTTTCCCGCGATCATCTTCTCGACTCCGTCTGGCGTGACACGTCCTACGTGACCCCGCGCTCGGTCGACGTCTACGTCCGCCGCATCCGCGAAAAAATCGAACCAGACCCCGAAAACCCGCGCTACCTCAAAACCGTCCGCGGTGCCGGCTACCGCTTCGAGGCTCCAAAGGGAGAAGCTTCAAAGTGAGCAGCTTCAAAGTGAGTAAGAAGTGAGAAACCGGATTTTCTTCAAGCTGCTGGCAGCTTTTCTGGTTGTGATTCTCGCCGCCGCCGTGACCTTCGACGTTATGGTCGGCGGCGCCTGGCAAGCCTCGCTGCGCGCCGAAATTGAGCGCAGCCTCACCCAAAAAACCCAGCTCCTCGCTCACCGCGTCGAAACCGACCGCAGCGGCCATTCCCTCGCCGACATCGCCGCTCAGGAAGGACAATCCGCCGGCGCGCGCGTTACCATCATCGATCCCACCGGCAAGGTCTTGGCCGATTCAGAGTCGACTCCCGCTGGCATGGAGAACCACGCCACGCGCCCGGAATTCGCCGCAGCTCTCTCCGGCAGAATCGGCAGCGATGAACGCCGCAGCGCCGCCATTGGAATCCCTTTCCTTTATATCGCCGTGCCCATCTCCGGAGGTGCCGTCCGCCTGGCCTATCCGCTCTCCGATGTCGAAGCGGTTTCTGCGCTGGTTCGCCGCAGGCTGGCACTTGCTTCCGCACTGGTATTTTTTCTCGCCCTGCTGGTGGCTGCGGTCGCGGCCCATTGGAGCGCTCGCCGCCTTGAACGTATCGTCAACGTCGCCGCCCGCATTGCCGAAGGCGATCTGCAGGCCCGCATCCAGGAGACCTCTCAGGATGAAGTGGGCCGCGTTGCCGCTGCCATCGATGTTACCGCCCGCCGCGTCGAAGAAAGTTTCGCCGCCGTCCGCTCCAGCCAGCGCCAGCTCGAAACCCTGCTCAACAGCATGCAGGATGCCGTCATCGCCGTCAGCGCCGACGGTCACGTCCAGTGGGCCAATCAACCCATGGATCGCCTCGTTCCACAAGGTGCCCGCCTGCAGCAACCGGTCGAGGAAACCATCCGCGACCCCGACTTCCTCGCCACAGTCAAGGAAGCCACCACCGCGCGCGAAGTAAAAACTGCACGCGCCACATCCATCGTCCCCGGCCGCGCCTTCGACGTAACCGCTGCCCCCCTGCCCGACGGAGGCGCCGTCGCCGTCCTCCGCGATCTCACTGAAACCGAACGGGTCGAAAAAACCCGCCGCGATTTCATCGCCAATGTCTCCCACGAACTGCGCACGCCCCTCACGTCAATTCAAGGCTATGCAGAAACTTTGCTCGACAGCACTCCGGAAAACACCGCTCCCGTGCGCGAGTTTCTGGAAATCATCCGCAAGAATTCCGCTCGTATGTCCCGCCTTACCGAAGATCTGCTGACCCTGGCCCGCGTCGAATCCGGCGAAACCCGTTTCGAAATGGAGCCCGTTCCTCCCGCCGAGCTTCTCCACGACGCCGAAGAAAGCTTCCGCGAAATCGCCCGTGCCCACGGCATTGACTTGCAAATCCAGGACTTCTCGCAGACCGATCAGTCGCCGGTTCAGAATCTGCGCTCCGTTCTCGCTGACCGCGAAGCCATTCATCAGGTCTTTTCTAACCTGATCGACAATTCCCTGAAGTACGGTTCGAACTCTGCAGCGTCCGGTGGACGGATCGTCCTCGGTGCCCGCCCCGTTCCCCACGCCGTCGAATTCTTCGTCCAGGATTTCGGTGCCGGTATCGCCTCCGAGCATCTTCCCCGCCTGTTCGAACGCTTCTATCGCGTCGACAAAGCCCGCTCCCGCGAGTCCGGAGGCACCGGCCTCGGTCTCGCCATCGCCAAGCACATCATGCTCGCCCACGGCGGCTCCATCCGCGCTGAAAGCGAACTAGCCCACGGCTCAAAGTTCCTCTTCACCCTCCCCACCGCCTAGATCGCCGCAACTCATGTGGCAACGGCCCCCGCGAGCCTGCACTGTCTCGCTGGGAAGCCCGGCCCGAAAGAGTTACCCTCGTTTCATCGGCCCGGCACACCTCGGTGTTAGAATCGTCGCAGGATTTCCCTTCGGAGTCGTTATGAAGCAAATAGCCCCGTTTCTTATTCTGGCCGCCGCGACCGTTGCCTGGTCAGTACCAGCCCATGCTCAACCCGAAAACCGAAGCATCGGAGAAAATAGCCGCGAGGCCAAGAGGGCGGCCAAGCAATACCAAAAAGCGGGAAGGAAAGCAGCCAAGAGACAACAGAAACAAATGAAGAGATACCAGAAGGCGCAACGCAAGGCAGCCAGGCGCCAGCAACGTCATCACTAACTAGTCGCCGATAACCTCTGAAAATTTACCTCCCCGTAACCCACTCCCGGTAAAGTAAGCCTATCCTGATGTCATTGACCTTCCATTCTTATGAGCGCAACAATAGGCTCAGCCAGTCAGGCGGCGCGCGTCGTTCCACTCCGCGCCCAAGGGATACCCTCATGAGCACTGCCAGCGTCGAAGGCCTCACCCCCGAACCAGCCCATCATCACATCGTCCGCCGCACCATCGAAGCCTGTCGTCTGGCCAAAGAAGCCGCCGCCGCTGCCGCCGAAGGCATCGCCACGGGTTCCGGTCCGCTGCTCAACTCTCTGCGCCAGCGCGAGCGCGAACTCGACACCCTCGACATGGAAATCGACAGCGCCGTCACTTCGGTCATCACCGAAGTCGAGCCCACAGAAGCCCGCGAACTCCTCGCCTGCATGAAGTTCATGATCAGCCTCGAGCGTATCGGCGATCTCCTGCTCAGCTTCGCCAACAGTGCTCAGGCCGCTTCCGGCCGCATCGATTCCGAAGACACCCGCGACCTCACCCACATGGCCACGATCCTCGAGAAGATGTTGACCGACGTAGGCAACGCCTTTTCCGCCCGCGACGTCGGCAAAGCTGTCGACGTTCTCCGCGCCGACGCCGAAATGGACCGCCTCCGCAACCTGATCTTCCTCCGCCACATCGAGAATCCCGAAAACATCGCCCGCCAGGCCAGCCTCCAGGTCATCTTCATGACCCAGTCCCTCGAACGCGCCGGCGATCATGCCAAGAACTTGGCCGAAGAAGTTTGCCACTTCGTCAGCGGCCACACCGTCCGCCACGTCCTCATGGCCTACGACAAGCCCGTGGAACAAATGTTCATCGACTATCTCCGCCGCCGCGACCACCACTAAGTCATGCCTGTGTGGAGCGGGCGCCCTCGCCCGCGACGTCGCCAATTCTCCATAAGAAGCCTCGCTCCCGCATTGACCCTTTTCCCGGACGCTTTTACAATCCGTGTCTCGACATGAACTTCCTTTTCCGGGGTCCAATGCATGAGCTGGATATCGGCTAGAACATTTGCGCTCGACTGCGCCTTACTGACGCTGCTGCTGGCATCGGCGGCTGTGTCTGCGCAGTCTCAGGGCGCATCCCATCATGACGTCGTAATCAAGAACGCCACTGTGATGACCGTGACCCACGGCAATATCACCAATGGCTCGATCTATATCAAGGACGGCAAGATCGCGGCGGTCGGCGAAACCGTAAACGCTCCCGCCGGCACCACCGTCATCGATGCCGGAGGCAAGTACCTGACCCCGGGGATCGTCGATTCGCACTCTCACATAGCTCTCGATGACGACGTCAACGAAGCCACCAGCCCCATCACGCCCCACATGATGATGAAAGATGCCTTCGACTACCAGGACAAGGCCATCTACCGCGCGCTGGCGGGCGGCGTCACCACGTCGCTGTTGCTGCACGGATCGGCCAACATGATCGGCGGACAGGCGGTCGTCATCAAGCACAAGTACGGCGACTCGCGTGATGCCATGCTCTTCCCCAATGCGCCCCGGTCGATCAAGTTCGCCAGTGGCGAGAATCCCAAACGCGTCTATGGCAGCCGCGATCAGCTTCCCTCCACCCGTATGGGTAATTTCGCCGTCCAACGACAAGCTCTCATTGAAGCGCAGGAGTACATGCGCGAGTGGGATGGCTATAACGACAAGGTCAAACGCGGCGATAAAGATGCCACTCCCCCCAAACGTGACCTGAAGCTCGAAGCCCTCGCTGACGTGCTGCGCGGCAAGATCATGGTGCAGATCCACATCTACCGGGCCGACGAGATGCTCACCGAAATCGCGATAGCCAAGGAATTCGGCTACAAGATTCGAGCCTTCCATCATGCCCTCGAAGCTTATAAAGTCGCCGACCAGGTCGCTGGTAACGACATCGCGATTGCGACTTTTGCCGATTGGTGGGGCTACAAGCAGGAGGCTTGGGACGCGATCCCGTGGAATGCCGTCATGTGCATGCGCAAAGGTGTGCGTGTGGCCATCAAGAGCGACTCCGGGGATTACACCCGCCGCCTCAATCAGGAAGCCGCAAAGGCCATCCGCTACGGCGGAGCCACTGAAGAAGAGGCCCTGAAGATGATCACGCTGAATCCAGCTTGGATCATCGGCGTGGATGACCGCGTCGGTTCGATTGATGTCGGAAAAGACGCAGACCTTGTGATCTGGGACGGCTATCCACTCTCGACCACGGGCGTGCCCGAAAAGGTCCTGATCGACGGCGACGTCTACTTCGACCGCGCCCAGCCGGGTTTAGGAACCACGCATTACAAGGAGGGCGAATGACGCAGCCAACCAAGCCCGTGTGGAGCGAGCGCCCCCGCCCGCTGCTCTTGACTTTGACTTTGATTTTGACTTTGACTTTTCCCACCCAAGCCCTAACCCAGGACAAGCCTATCGTCCTAAAAGGCGGCAAGGTCCTGACCGTAAGCCACGGCGCAATTGAAAACGGCGCGATCGTAATGCAAGGCGGAAAGATCGCTGCCGTCGGCTCCGCAAGTTCCGTCAATATCCCGACCGACGCACAGGTCATCGACGCCACGGGCATGACCATCTATCCCGGCCTCATCGATTCCGAAACGCAACTCGGCCTTACGGAGATCTCCGCCGAAGAGATGACCAATGACTTGGTCGAGATGAGCGACGAGATCATGCCCCACATTCACACTGCCGAGGCGTTCCACGCGGAGTCGGTCCTGATTCCGGTAGCGCGCATGAACGGCATCACCAATGCCGTGGTCGCCCCCGACAGCGGAGACACCTTGCCCGGCCAGGATTCTTTCATTCAACTTGCCGGAGCCAACGCGACCGAGATGCTCCTGATCCGCGACAACGCCATGCCGCTTAATTTCACCGGTGAGCAGCGCCGCAACAAAGGTGGTTTCGAGAAGAGCAAGTTCCCCTCCACCCGCATGGGTCTGGCCGCGCAACTGCGTCAGGCTTTCCTCGATGCGCAAGACTACCAATCAAAGTGGAAGGACTACGAACGCAAGAAAGCCGACGCCGCACAAAGCAAAGACACAAAAGACAGTAAAGACAAAGTCGCCAAAGACAAGAAGTCCGAGCCCACGCCTCCCAAACGCGACCTCAAGCTCGAAGCTCTGCTTCCCTACCTCGAGGGCAAGAAAACAATCGTGCTCGCCGCCGAAAGCCCCAGCGATCTTCAAACCGCTGTCAGTCTGGCCAACGAGTTCAGGCTGAAGTTTGTGCTCAACCACATCAGCCACTCCCAGCCAGTGCTCGACTACGTGGCCAGCTTGAAAGTGCCCGTGATCGTCGGTCCTATCTACGAGGCGCCGAAAGAGGACGAGCGCTACGATACGGTCTACAGCCTCCCGGCTCAGCTCTACAAACGTGGCGTGAAGATCGCCTTCGCCTCTTACTCCGCCCACAACGTCCGCAATCTGCCCGACCAGGCGGGATTCGCAACCGCCTTCGGTCTGCCCTACGACGAAGCGCTCAAGGCAATCACTCTGAACGCAGCTGAAATCTGGGGTGTCGCCGACCAACTCGGCTCGCTCGATGTCGGCAAGACCGCCAACGTAGTGGTCGCAAACGGCGATCCGCTGGACATAAAAACGGATGTGAAGCAGGTATTTATCGCTGGACGTGAAGTCCCAATGACCGACCGGCAAGTCCACCTGCGGGACGAGTATTCCAAATAAAGAAGATGTCTATGTCATCCTGAGCGGAGGTTGTGCTTCGCGAAAGCGAAGCACAACCGCAGTCGAAGGATCCCTACCTGCTGCACCGCCCCAGCCTCACAGGGCATTTCTGCCCCGTTAATTTGTATGATTAAGCACGCTTAACTCACAACAGTAGTAGGATTCAAAGCGTACCTTTGGATGTGGGCATGACCAAGCAGCAGAAGCGCGACCAATGGCTTCAGGACATTGATGCACGCCAGCGCAATATCGTGTTCCCGAACACGGTAGAGAACGAGACCCGATTCTGGCGCAACCTCGGAACGGGACCTTCCAACACCACAACCAAGCTCGGCTTGGCCGTCTTAGCGATTTTTGTTTTTGGCCTCGGCGCCACTATCCTGGTCGCGAGCTACAAAGCGGGCGCTATGTGGTCGCTTCTCTTGGCCCTCCTGCTCTTCTGCGGCCCACTGTTCGGCGCAATCGCTTGGGCCACTCGTAGAAGTCTCCGCGATATCGAGCAAAGACGCCGCAATTCCAAGATGCGAGGGCACTAACATCGGGTCGCAATCTTCCGCCCATCCGCAGGGAAAAGGTGTGAGCCCGAAAGGCTCGCTCCAAGGCTTGGCGCCGCTCTGAGCAGCTTCTGCCAAGCCGATCCTGCTCACGTCAATCCCCAACCCTTTAGACCTCGACCGTGCCGTGAAGGTACAAGCGTGCCCTGCCGGCGATCTTCACGCGATCGCCGGCGATTGTGCACTGCATCTGTCCGCCGCGGGCACTGAGTTGTTGCGCACGCAACGTGTCCTTACCAAGCCGCGTCGCCCAATACGGAGCCAGGGTGCAGTGTATCGAGCCGGTGGCGGGGTCTTCATCGATACCGACCGATGGTGCAAAGAATCGGCACACGTAATCCATGTCACCTTCGCCTGGAGCAGTAACGATGGCTCCGCTGATCCCGATGTCTAGTTTGCCAAGGGTGGCAATGTCGGGAGAAAGCGCTCGCACTTGCTCAGCCTGATCGATCACCACGAGGTAATCGCGCGATTTCGTCACTAACGCCGTTTTCAAACCCAAGGCTGATAAGAGACCAACTGGCGTTTCACAGGGTTGAGACGGCCTGGCGGGAAAGTCCATCTCAAAGCTGTCACCATTCCGCGCGACAGTCAACATGCCGCTGCGGGTGTGGAAGCGAACCGGCCACACGTCGTGCTTCCGCAACGCCAGCACATGAGCGGATGCCATGGTCGCATGCCCGCACAGATCGTCCTCGATTTTGGGCGTAAACCACCGCAGGTCGAAATCGCCATCCGCGCGCGAAACAACAAAAGCGGTATTGCTGTGCCTGTTCTCAACCGCGATTTTCTGCATGGTGCTGTCCGCGAGAAAAGCGGAAAGGATGCAGACTCCTGCCGGGTTACCTGCAAAAAGCTCACCCGTGAACACATCAACGTGGTAGTAGGGAATTGCCATGCCCTAAGCGCATTCCTCAGCCGTCTCAACTTCAGCAGCCGCCAGAGGTACCTCTGGACGTTTTACTGCTACGGCTCGTTCACCACGCCGGATCAGCACAATCGCTCCTAGAATCGCCACCGAGGCCAGCACCACACGCAAAGTCAAAGGCTCCCGCGCCAACAGCCAGCCCAAAATCACCGCCACCACCGGATTCGCATACGTGTGCGTCGCCACCAGCGTCGGCGGAACCCGCTGCAGCAGCCACGTGTAAGCCGTAAACGCAATCACCGACCCGAACGTGATCAGGTAGCCCAATCCAAAAAGAGACCGCAATGTGATGCTCGACCAGTGCGTCTCGCGGAACTCGCCCGTAACTCCCGCCGCGGTCAGCAGCAGCGCCGCGCCGCAAAGCGTCGGCAACGCCGTCCGCCCCAAAGCATCCGAAGGCAACTTAAGCCGCGGTGAAACCACAACTCCTAATGACCACGACAAAGAACCCAGCAGCACGGCCAGCAATCCCCACAAGCTCGACCCTTTCACTGTAAGTTCCGCGCCCGTCAACACAGCCACGCCCACCACGCCCAAACCCAAGCCCAGCGCGCTAAGCAGGCCGATCTTCTGCTGCCCCATCATCCAGCCCAGCACCAGGATGAACATCGGTTCAGTCGCAATCAGCAGCGCGGCCAGACCTGATCCCACATACTGCTCTGCCCAGTGCAGCGAGCCGTGCCCGATTAAGAAGAAGAGCGCGCCCAAGGCAAATCCCGCCACCCACTGCGGCCGCGTCGGGCGAAACCCGCGCCACCAGGCCCAGGTCAGCATGATGCCTCCGGCCAGAGAATGCCGGATCCCGGCCGCAACCAGCGGCGGAATGGTCTCGACTGCGTAGCGGATAGCCAGATACGTCGACCCCCATATGACATAGATCGCCACAAAGGCCAGCGCCAGCTTGATGGCGTGGCTGCGTTCGCGCGAATTCACGGGTTTGCTTGCCTCAGGAACGATCACAGGTCTACCTCCAATATGCATCATCTTGCCGTTGCGAAGCATGGCTTTAATCTGCGCGGAGCGATCGGGAATCATGGAAACAGCCCTCCGATTCAACTAACCTGTTAAAGTGTGTTAACAGGTTATGCAGAATGTTAGACACTCTGATATAACTTGTCAAGATGTTTTTAATGGTTATATGATTCTGAAGGAAGATTTCACCAATTTGACAATGACGGAAACCAAATCCGAAAGACGCCGGCCGCCTCTCTTTGAACTCCTGGGAAACGTCTGCCTCGATTTCATCAACACACTCGACGATCGTCCGAGCGATAAGCCCAACGAATTGCTGAAGAGCTACTACGACTTGGCGCGATTCGGCGAAGACACCGGCATCCTCACACCTGAGCAGCTTGATTATTTTTTCGAACGAGTTCACCTCATGCCCGATGAGGCCGAGGAGGCGCTCCGCCGAGCCATCAGGCTGCGCGAAGCCATGTACGCCGTCTTCTCAGCGGTGACGATCCAGCAAACTGTCCCGCCTGGGGCGATGGATACACTCAATGCCCACATCCGGAATGCGGCGCTGCATTCGCGGCTGGTGCCCCGCCAGGGACGCATGGAGTGGCGCTTCGAAGACCTGGGATCTGCTTTCGATGCGATGTTGTGGCCCATCGCGCGCGCGGCTGCGGACCTGCTGGCCTCGAGCGATCTCGCGCTGGTGCGCGCCTGCTCGTCACCCACCTGCCAGTGGCTCTTTCTCGACACCAGCAAGAATCACCACCGCCGCTGGTGCAGCATGAAGTCGTGCGGCAACCGCGCCAAAGTGCGGAAGTTTTATGCAAAGAAAAGGTCGAGCGCCTGAGAATCCCCGCTGAGCGCAACCAAGTTACAATCACCCCATTGGTAATTGCAGATCGAACTGCCCCGGAGGTCTTCAGTGATCGCTCGTCTGCTTGCTCTCGTGATGCTGGCCGGCACAATATCCGCGCAAAACACGGTTCACTACACCGCCACCAATACCAACGTGAAGTACCTGTTCGCGACCGCCGAGCCGGTGGCGCATTTGAAGTCGGGCGACATTCTTGACACCAATACGCTCGACTGCTTCGGCAACGTGCTCAGAAAGCCTGGCGACACGCTGAGCATGGTGAAGGGGGACAATCCCCTGACCGGGCCTTTTTTCGTGGAAGGTGCGGAGCCCGGGGACACGCTGGCCGTCAAGATTCTCGAACTCGACGTGGATGGAGATACCGGCGTAGGAGCATTCGCCCCGGGATTTGGGGCGCTCAATGAGACCAACTACACGCCTATGCTGCATCCGCCGCTGCCCGAGCGCATCTGGTACTACCATATCGATCATGCAGCGAATGCGGCCACGTTCAAAGCCCTCGATTCCAATTTCTCGGTAAAGATTCCAATGCATCCTTTCTTCGGCTGCATTGGAGTCGCGCCAGCAGAGGGTGAGGCCCGTAGTTCGGTGGTTCCCGCCGAATTCGGGGGCAATATGGATTCGCCCGAAGCCAGCGTGGGCAACACGGTCTATTTTCCGGTGAATGTGAAGGGCGGGCTGTTCTACATTGGCGACGGACACGCCGCCATGGGCGACGGAGAAATCGCCGGCACTGCCATCGAAGTTCCGCTGAAGGCGCGCGTGCAATTAAGCGTGATCAAGGGCCGCACGATCGCCTGGCCGCAGTTTGAAAGCGATGATGCCATCATGACCGTCGGCGCCTATCGTCCGCTGGACGACGCGCTGCGCATCGCTTTTACCGAGCTTGTTCACTGGATCCACAAAGACTACGGTTTGTCGGAACTCGATGCTTACGAGCTGCTGTCGAAAGTGGCGAGGATTCATTTGAACGAGATGGTGGATCCGAACTACGTGGTCGTCGCATCGATTGAGAAGAAGTACTTGCCGCCGAAGAAGAAGTGATGCGGCAACAGGAACTGCTAGGGCTAAAGCCCACGTCCGTTCGGGGACGGCTTACGCGGCGCTGAAAGCGCAGCTCTTCCACGTCACTGCAAGCGTTCCCGGGTTCTCTCGAACCTGCGGAGGCCACTTATCCACCTTACGCTGCCGGGAGTGTTACCATTTCCTGATCTGGACGCGAGGTCTTCGTTATGGCCGCACAGCCTTCCAGCTTGAACCATAACTCCTGGCCCGAATTGCCGCTTGAGGCATGGCAGGACACTTACGCCACTCTGCATATGTGGACGCAGATTGTGGGCAAGGTGCGGCTGGCTCTAAGCCCGCGAATCAATCACTGGTGGGAGGTTACGCTGTATGTCAATGCACGGGGACTCACTACTTCTGCGATTCCTTACAACGGTGGAAACTTTGAGGTTCAGTTCGACTTCGTCGATCACAAGCTGGTCATCCAGACCAGTTGGGGTTCGTCGAAGATTCTGGCGCTGAAGGCGCAATCGGTTGCTGACTTCTATGCGGAATTCATGCCGGCCTTGCGGTCGCTCGGTATTGAGGTGAAAATCTGGACGATGCCCTGCGAAGTCCCGAACCCTGTGCGATTCACTGCCGACACGCAGCACACTTCCTACGATCCTGAATACGCGCATCGTTTCTGGAAGATATTGGTCTTGTGCGACAACATCTTCCAGGAATTCCGCGCCGGCTTCATCGGCAAGGACAGCCCGGTGCATTTCTTCTGGGGAAGTTTCGATCTATGTGTGACACGTTTCTCCGGGCGGCGGGCTCCCGAACGCGCGGGCGCCGATGCCGTGACGCGTGAAGCTTATTCGCATGAGGTGATCAGCGCGGGATTCTGGCCGGGCGGGGCCGATATCAAGGGTCCGGCATTTTATGCCTACGCCGCGCCGGAGCCCTCTGGCTTGGCCGAGCAACCGGTGCAGCCGGCGGCGGCCTTTTATCATCCGCAACTGCATGAGTTTCTGCTGACGTATGACGATGTGCGCCGCAGCGCTTCGCCCCGGCAGGCGCTCCTCAGCTTTTTGCAGAGCACGTACGATGCGGGTGCGAACTTGGCGCATTGGGATCGCAAGGAGCTGGAAAGACCGTAGAGATCCTTCGACTGTGGTTGTGCTTCGCTATGGCGAAGCACAACCTCCGCTCAGGATGACAAAGGAGATGAAGATGGCTAAGAAATGCAAGCACCTGGATCAGATCAAGTTCAGGACCACCAATATCCACGTCTGTGAAGAGTGTGTCAAACTCGGCGACACCTGGGTTCACCTCCGGATGTGCATGGTCTGCGGGAATGTGGGTTGCTGTGATTCGTCGAAGAACAAACATGCCACCAAACATTTTCATCACACCAACCATCCCGTGATGCGCTCGATCGAGCCCGGAGAAGAGTGGATTTGGTGCTACGTCGACGAAATGATTGCCGGCGAAGTGGCTGCGTGACACGACAGGGAACACCGTAAGGTAACTTATGCCTTGGGGCCGAATGGCGATGGCTGTATTAGCCAGTGGATTCGTGTCGTCCATGACCGACTGGTTGTTCGCGGGCGACTGGCTCTACAAACGCTACGACCGGAATCCGGAGATCTGGCGACACCAAGGTGGTCAGGGAGAAAACAAAGCCATTCTCTGGTCGAGCCTGTTTCCTTTTCTTACCAGCGGCGTTTTTGTTCTGCTGTGCGGCAGCCTGCATCTCCGCACGTACTGCGCGACGTTCAAATTGGCAGCGGCGATCTGGCTCATCGGGCCGCTGCCATTCAACATCGTCAACGCGCTGTGGATCAAGCTGGGTCCCGCGATTGCCACGTCCTACGCTCTGGGATGGCTGGTCAAACTAACCCTCGCCGCACTTGCGGTAGCCCTGATTGTGGGCTGAGCCCCGAACGGTTATCTTTTTCGCTTCAGCCTTTCACAATCTTCTTTGTGCCCGCGTCCCACACCGCGACGGACTTGTTGAAGTAGGCAAAGTTCGCCAGGTGGCAACCAATGGCCGCGTGATTGCCGAAGACTTCATTTTCCGTGACCGGTTTGCGGGTGCGAACCGCATGGAAGAAATTGGCTTCGTGGTCAACCACGTCGCTGTATCCCTGAGGCGTGGTGTAGGACTCGCCTTGCTCGTCCAAGCTCGAAGCCAGCGCGGGCGTTGGAGGATGCTCTTCATGCCACTGCTTCAGGTACTGCTCCCGCAACGCGCGCGGCCAGCCTCCAGTCGAATATCCTTCCGGCTTCGGAGTCGTGTCTTCCGGCTTGAAGGTCAATGTGGAGTCCTTGATGATCAAGCTGCCTTGGGTGCCGTAGAAGGCGATGAACTCTCCGCCATCGTTATTCAGGTTGCAGCGCAGGCTGACCCGGAAATTCGGGTAGTCGTAAACGGTTTCGATCAGGTCGGGGAACTCGCGGCCATCCTTGAAGTGGAAAAGTCCGCCGCTGGATTGCGCGCGCTCGGCGATCGTGTTGGTGCCCGAGATGAAGTGGATTCCGGAAATCAAATGAACGAACAGGTCGCCGCCCAGGCCCTCGCCGTAGTCGGTGAAGCAGCGCCAGCGGAAAAAGCGCACGGGATCGAAAGGCCGCTTAGGCCCGCTGCCGAGGAACGCGTTCCAGTCAATCGTCTTCTCATTGGCGTCGGGAGGGATGGGATAGACCCATGCGCCGCTGGGGCTGTTGCGGTCCCAATAGGCCTGGATCGCGGTGACCTGGCCGAGTTTGCCCGAGTCATAGATTTCTTTAGCTTTAGCGTAAAGAATGGAACTGACACGCTGGCTGCCGATCTGGACGATGCGATTGGTTTTGTGTGCCGTTTCGACCATGGAGAAGCCTTCTTCCACGGTGTGCGACATGGGCTTTTCGCAGTAGACGTCCTTGCCGGCGGCACAGGCGTCTTCGAAGATGTGGCGGTGCTGGTGGTCCATCACGGCAATGATCACGGCGTCGACATCTTTGCGGTCGAGGATGGAACGGTAGTCGCGGGTGGCTGCGACGTTGGGGTTGCCGACGGCTTCCTGCGCGGCAATGTGGCGGCTGTCATAAAGATCGCAGACCGCGACGCACTCGACGCCAGGCACTTGCGTGGAGGCCTTCAGCAGTTCGCAGCCGCGAATCCCGGTGCCGATGCTTGCGAAGCGCACGGTGTCGCTGGGCGCGACCGGGCGCGCCCCGGCCGACAGCAGATGAGGCTGCAGGATATTTCCTGTTACGGTTGTGGCCGCTAGAGCTCCGGTACCGATGTGGATGAACTGCCGGCGGGTCAACGGATTACTTGACATGAGTTTCCCTCACGAAATTAAGGCTGGGGTGTTTATGGGCTGAGATTATGCCACAGCAGAGACGAGTGCGGGTAAATCGATTTCTCAGAGGGGCATGTGGAGGCAGGATGACAGTCGTCCTGTAATTTTTAGATTGCCCGCTGCCCAGAGTCACCAGTCAGCGGGAGAAAACAACTCCGTGGGGCTGTCCTGAACCCTTCCATCCATGCGGCCAATCCCGGTCGATAAAGTTGAAGCCGGGTTTTCCATCGGAATCGTGAAAGGCTTCATCCAAAGAAATGGCGCCAGTGGAAGGATCGAATTTCAACAGATAAAGCCGCGGATCTCCGGTCCTGCCCGGCGTCACTACGACGCGATTCGTTCTTGCATCCCACCCGGTCCAGTGAGGAAAATAATTGTCGTCAAGCTTAACCCTCGAAACCTCCACCGGCCTGGCTCCATTCGCAATGTCGAGCACGACTACGGTGTGCAGGTAAAACAGGCCCTCCAGCAAATAGTGCCCGATAACGGTGGGCACTCCGCAGTCCGCCCCCGGAAACGAATAGACCAGCTGTGATTTCGGTTCGTCCCGGTCAACGCCGGTGATGCGCTCAACACCGCAAGCCAGCGTTTGCACGTAGATGGCACCGTCAGGCCCGAGCCTCGGCTCCTCCGGGCTGATCTCGGCGTAGTGATTCTCTCCCTCGTCGAAGTACATCGTCTTCAACAGCTTGAGATCGGAAAGCCGCCAGATTTGGTAGGTGAGTCCGCGGAACAGATTTTCGTCGTCCATGGCGGAATTCGTAGAAACCACGCGATCGAGTTGAGGCAGGACAACGAGGCTGTAGGGGGTGAGCAAGGCATCGGGGAATGCCGGATCAGCGCTGCTGGCAGAGCGTATAACCTTGCCGGTGTCGTCGATTTCGACCAGGCCACCGTGCCTGCCCAGAGTCTCTGGATTCATGCTTTCATGGGAATGTTGAAACGTTGCCAGTACATGTCCGTTGGGCAGGCGCAGGTAAGAGTGCGGGTGCATGTAGCCGGACATGTCGGTGAATGAGGTTGCGACCTTAGGGTGCAGTGGATCACGCACATCGAAAATGAAGGTGCGTCCGGCATCATGATCGTTCGCAAAGAGCATGCCGCTGGCGGGCATCACGTACTCCGTATGGTGAACGCGCACCGACGGTTGGTCTGTGGCAAGGGTAGTGATGAGGCGGCCATACGACGCCGAGGATGGGTCGGCATCGATCACGGCTAGAAAGTCATTGCCCTTTTTCGCGCTGTCGCCCGCCCAGGCAAACATGTAGTGGCCCGGCGCAGCGACTTTTTCCTGCTGGCATGACGCAGGCAGACAACTCATCCCAGTGACGAGGACGATCGCACAGACAAGACGAGGCATGAGTGGTTTCATTTGTGGGGAGAGGATATCAGTTCTGCAACGACTTGTTTACGAATCCCATTGCGAATTACAAACAGGCTGGGAATTACAAAAGGCGGGAAAAAATTTAAAGGGCCGTGACATTGGTTATGCTCTAGCTGCCGCCTCCTGCGAGGGAGCCCACAGCGTGGACGCATGTACCGTCACAGCCCCTTGATGCGATCACTGTTTTCACAGTCCCAAACCCCAACTGCACCTCGCAGCGCCGTC
>DATHMS010000225.1:0-2658 GCA_035486795.1 Candidatus Sulfotelmatobacter sp.
CACCGTGACTTCCGCTTGCGAAGAAACATCAGCCGTTTCCAACGCGAATCCCGGCGCCAGAACCTGAAGGCGCTCGTGCTTCGAGCACGCCGCCGTGAACGTCACCGTTCCGTCTCCAGCTGTATTTCGCACGACGTGAAGAAATGCGACGTCCTCTAGGCAGTCGAGCAACACTTGCGCACCGCTCACCGCAGCCCCTTGCGGATCCACCACTTTAACTTTGAGATCGGCCGCCGCAGCAGCCAGAGAAACCGAGAGAACCGCCAGAAGAACGCCCACGAATACGCGCATACTGTCCTCCTTTGCACGCGAAAGAGGTTGAAGTTAGACGGATCGCGCCGGTCTCCTGGCTTCGCGAGTAAGGATGACGTTTCCATCCAGTCACGCCCCCAGCCTTCCCGGGATTTCTCCCAGTGGCCGAGGACAAGTTTCCTCGCTTACAGTTGCGCGGCAGCGCGGGATTCTCACCCGCTTCCCTGTCTTCACCGAGCGGCAAAGACGCGCGTTCCAAACGAAACTGCAATTAACAAAGAACAAAAACAACCATCGCCAAGAATCTAACGGCTGCTCCCGCTTGAAGTCAAATCAGTATGAAGTCAAATCAGTGGTGGCGAAACGAAAACGGGTGCCCCACCCTTCTCGCGTTCTTCGCGAGAGGGTGGGGATTTTGACTCCGCTGGAAAGTCGACGCCCCACCACGCTCACTTCCTCCACCTTCCCACCACATACAACACAATCGAAAGCACCAGACTCACCAGCACCGACGTTGCCAGCGGAAAATAAACCGTAGTGCTCTTCCCGCGATAAACAATATCTCCCGGCAACCGTCCCAGCGGCAGATGAGACCGTCCCACAATCGTCAGCACCACCCCCACGGCCACCAAAACACATCCCAGAATAATCAGCATCCGCCCAAGATCCGTCATAGTTAAGTCTTCCGCCGCGAGTTCATGGCCCGATCGTGAACGCCCCCAGCACCCACGTGCCATTTACCACCTGCCAACCTCAAATCTATTCTGTCGTCGGACGATACGTCTTCATCATCTCTCGTCCGCAAGAGGTTCAGGAGTTCACGATGGCGTCCCCCCAATCTCCCCGGTCTGACACTCTAGGTAATTTTCGATTTGAATTCGATCCCGTCAACCGAATCCTCATGGTCCGCTTCGAGGGCCGCCTCAGCCAGGGCCTGGTGGAACAGTTCTACCGCGAGGGCAGAGAATGCTGGATCGCAACCGACGCCCGCGCCGCGATTCTTGACGGCTCGTCTGTAACTGAAGTTGGCCTATCTTCCGAACTCATCCGCCAGTTGGCGAGACAAGACCCGGTTCTAGAATTAACCGGGAGACCTCGGGTTTTCGTCGTGCCGCGCACCGAATTGTTCGGTCTGGCTCGCATGTTTCAACTTTCCGGCGAGTCGAAACAGCCGCACCTATACGTCGTCCGTACCATGGATCAGGCCTTCGCCCTACTGGGCATTCAAACCGCAACCTTTGAACCGATAGAAAGCCGTCGCGCCAGCTAACAATGTGCGCCTGTCGTCCTGAGCAAAGCGAAGAGCCTGCCCTGAGCTCGTCGGAGGGACCCCTTGCAAGCTGACACCATCAGCGGCTTCCAACGGAGTTTCGATTACTTTGTTTCCACCTGGGGCCTACGCCGGAATTAGGGTTTCCCCTACGCTCCCAGCCTGCCCTGCAACTCCCGCACTACCGCGATCCAATCGTTCAGCCCATCAGCTTCCATCCAAAGATCTTTCAGCTCCGAATTCCGCCGCACCCGCTCCAGCGCACGAATTGCCACCGCCTTCAGCTCGGGAGTCAACGCCTGCGGATGTTTCTTCGCCCACTCACTAATCTTCGCCGGAGCGCCCGCCGCCACAGCACCGTTCAAAGCCGCGACCACCTCACCAGCCGCAACCGCGACGCTCGCGCCGGGCGCTTCCAGATATGCCGGATCATCTGCCGCCTGAACTAAAATCTGTGTCAGATCGGCAGGCGCAATCCCGTCCAGCCCCGCAACCCAATCGGCCGCGTCGTCATTCTCAAAACTCCCCGTCCCCCAAGCCCCCACGCATTCTCCTTCTTGAAATGTTCAATGTGGAGCGGGCACTCCTGCCCGCTGCCCTTGATTTTATTTTTCAAAAACGCCCAATCCCAAGGCAAGCTTGACCTGAGTTTGTCGAAGGGGGGACCCGCTCCACCCGCACGGAAATCACTCCGAGACGCCGCTCGCCTTTTTCCCTTCACCCGGCCGCAACGCCCCCGGCGCAGCCGCCGCCTTCTGCGTCGTCACCCACTCGTGGATCCTGGCCGACAGCACGTCCAGCGGCAGGGCTCCCGCGCCCAGCACTTCATCATGGAAATTGCTCAAGCTAAACTTGTCGCCCAGCTGATCTTTGGCATACTGCCGCAGTTTCAGAATTTCCAGCTGTCCGATCTTGTAGCCCAAGGCCTGCGCCGGCCACGCCATGTAGCGATCGGTCTCGCTCTGCACTTCGGCCTCATCAATCGCCGAGTGGTCATGAAAGAAGTCAACCACCTGCTGCCGCGTCCAGTGTTTGTAGTGAAAGCCCGTATCCACCACTAGCCGGATCGCGCGCAGCATGTCGTCCTGCAAGTGCCCGTAATAGCTATACGGATCCTGAAAAAATCCAACTTCCTT
>DATHMS010000226.1:0-14259 GCA_035486795.1 Candidatus Sulfotelmatobacter sp.
ACTCCTGCTGAGAAGCTCGGCGATGGAACCAATCTCGTACGCGCACTCGACGTCGCCACCGCAGCCCTGGTTGCGGAAATGGTGGGTGGGATGCAGCGTGTGCTCGACCTAACCGTAGATTACGCGAAGACGCGCAAGCAGTTTGGCAAGCCAATCGGAACATTTCAGGCCGTCCAGCACCAGTGTGCGGACATGTACCTTGAAACCGAGAGCTCGCGTTCAGCCGCTTACTACGCGGCGTGGGCTCTGGAGCATGACGCTCCCGACGCGGCCACTGCGACCTCCATCGCCAAAATGTATGCCAGTGATGCATGCAGGGCTGTAGGGAACCGCGGCATCCAGATTCACGGCGGTAACGGTTTTGCCTGGGAGAATGATCTTCACCTTTACTACCGCCGCGCGAAAGCGTCTGAGACGATGCTCGGCGATGCGACCTTTCACCGCGAACGCATCGCCCAGTTCGTCATCGATTCTGCTCCAGCCCAGTGCGGCGGAAACGATCGGAGTTCACGATGAGCAGTCTAGTGAGGTTGAGCAGAGACAAAGGCGAGATCGCAATCATCACCATCGATAATCCACCGGTGAATGCCCTCAGCCCTGGGGTGCCGGAGGGCATTGCCAGCGCCATCGAGGAGATCAATAACGATCCTTCTGTGAAAGCTGCCGTTCTTATCGGTGCCGGCCGCACGTTTGTCGCCGGAGCTGACATCAAGGAATTCGGGAAGATGACCTCTGGCAGAGCGCGCGGCGCTGGCCTTCTTCCGCTCCTCCTCGGCCTTGAAAACTGCCGCAAGCCCATAGTGATGGCGATTCATGGTGCCGCGTTTGGCGGAGGGCTGGAGCTGGCGATGGCGGGCCATTATCGCGTGGCCGCAAACGATGCGCAGGTCGGCCAGCCCGAAGTGAAGCTCGGACTCATCCCCGGCGCGGCGGGAACTCAACGCCTGCCCCGGCTTGCCGGCGTTGCCAAGGCGCTTGAGATGTGTACCGAGGGCAAGCCTGTTGCTGCGGGAGAAGCCTTCCAGCTCGGGATCATCGACCGCTTGATCGAAGGCGACCTGCTTGCCGGCGCGGTGGCCTTTGCCCGCGAAGTCGCTGGGAAACCAATACCAAGAACGCGCGAACGCGCCGAGAAGCTGGGTACGGCTGAGGAGAACTCGGGAATCATCGAGTCAGCCCGCGAGCGTGTTCGGACAAAGCAGCGGGGTCTAGTAGCGCCGCTTGCCGCCGTAGACGCCGTGGAGGCAGCAACCAAACTTTCATTCGAAGAAGGCTGCGAGGTGGAGCGGCGACTCTTTACGGAATGTCTCTTCTCCGATCAATCCAAAGCGCTCATCCACGTCTTTTTCGGGGAGCGCGAGGTGGCAAAGATTCCCGACGTGCCGAAAGACACGGCTGTCAAGCCAATCCGTAAGGCTGCCATCGTTGGTTCCGGAACCATGGGTGGGGGAATCGTGATGGTTTTTGCCAATGCCGGTATCTCCGTTTTGCTGAAGGAGGTCGATCAGTCGGCGCTCGACCAGGGGCTCGCCAAAATTCGAAAGAACTACGGCAGCTCGGTTCAGCGGGGACGCTTCACGCAGCAGTTCGTCGACGAGCGACTTGCCCTGATTACACCCACTCTCAGCTACGACAATTTTGGCAGCGTCGACATGGTGGTGGAGGCAGTCTTCGAGGGTATGGCGCTTAAGAAGCAGGTGTTTCAAGATTTAGACCGTGCCTGCAAACCGGGGGCTATTCTGGCAAGCAACACATCCACATTGAGCATTGACGACATTGCCGGCGTAACCTCACGGCCGGAGTCTGTTATCGGGACGCACTTCTTTAGTCCAGCCAACATCATGCGCTTGCTGGAAATTGTGCGCGGCAAAGAGACTAGCAAAGAGGTCATCGCCACCTGTATGCAGCTCTCAAAAAAACTCGGCAAGATCGGAGTGCTGGTGGGAAACTGCAGGGGCTTTGTCGGAAACCGTATGTTCGGCCCCTATCGCCGGGAAGCTCAGTTCCTCATCGAAGAAGGCGCGGACGTCGAAGCCGTCGACAATGCGCTAGTCGAGTTCGGCATGGCGATGGGTCCACTGGCGACGGGCGACCTTGCTGGACTGGATGTTGGCTGGCGGATTCGCAAGGAATATCGCCATCTGGAAAAACCTGGTGTTCGCCAGCCCATCGCCGAGGATCGTCTCTGCGAGATGGGTCGCCACGGCCAGAAGACTCTGGCCGGCTGGTACCGCTACAACGACCAGCGCCGCGCCGTAACCGACCCGGAGGTGGCCGCCTTGGTGCGGAAGTGGAGCGCGGAGGCGGGAATTCTCCAACGCAACACTTCCCCTTCCGAAATGGTCGACCGTTGCGTCTACGCCCTGGTGAACGAAGGCGCTCGCATTCTCGAGGAGGGTTACGCGCTGCGCGCGGTCGACATCGACATAATCTACCTGAATGGATATGGCTTTCCGGCGTATCGCGGTGGTCCCATGTGGTATGCGGACACCATCGGCTTGAAAAAAGTCTACGACCGTCTCTGCGAATTCCGCGAGCAACACGGAGAACTATGGGAGCCGGCTCCTTTGCTGAAGCGCCTCGCTGAAGCCAACCAGACATTTGCCGACTTCGGTAAGGAACATGTCGTCAACGCGTAACGCCGAGAATTATGAGCCGCATCATTCTAGTGCGACACGCCCAGGCGTCTTTTCTGGAGCCGAACTATGACAAACTCTCCTCCACCGGCGAAGTGCAAGCGCGTCTGCTGGGAGAGTATTGGGCCCGCCGCGGCGTGCTCTTTAGCCGCGCCTGTTCCGGTCCTCGCGTTCGGCAAGTGCAGACCGCGCGCATGGTCGAGGAAGCGTACCGAAAACTTGGCCGGGAGTTTCCTGTGTTGGCGATGATGCACGAGTTCGACGAATATCCAGCAGAAGCGGTTCTGAAGCTAGGTCTGCCACAGCTTCTGGAGACATGTGCGGAAGTCCGCCATCTTCATCAATCCTTCCAGCAATCCAGCGATTCTGACGGACGAAAAAGAAGTTTCCAGCAGATGTTTGAAGCGGTTATCGGCGAGTGGGTCAGGGGTGAGTTAGTGATCGACGGTGTGGAATCCTGGCAAGAGTTCTGCGTGCGCGTGGATCGCGGAATTTCTGCCCTAGCCAACAGCACAACTCCAGTCGGCGATTCCGTAGTCTTTACTTCAGGGGGTCCGATTGGTGTTGCCATGCAGCGAGCCTTGAACTTGGCGCATGCGGACACTCTGCAATTGACCTGGATGTCGCGCAACGCCTCGTTCAGTGAGTTTTTGAGTTCTGGTGAGCGTTTCACGCTCAGTGCCTTCAACGCCCACCCTCATCTTGAAGACCAGCCTTTGCTCACGTACCGGTAGGAGTTTGACAACTTCGGAAGGACAAGGACAAAGAGTTCGAAAACCATGGTTGCCTTTTGTGATAACGCGGTTGCCGTCAGAGAGGGTGAAGAACTGGATCTGGCACGGCTCGGCGCATACCTCGGTCGGCATTTCGACGGCCCCGGCCCGGTTACAGTCGAGCAGTTCCCCTCAGGTCACTCGAATCTGACCTATCGCGTGAACTGGGGCGGCCGTGAGTTGGTGCTGCGTCGACCGCCGTTCGGCAGCCAAGTGAAGTCAGCGCATGACATGGGGCGCGAGTATCGCGTGCTATCAAAGTTGCATGAAGCCTATAACGTTGCACCCAAAGTGATCCTCTATTGCGACGATCTTTCCGTGCTCGGCGCTCCCTTCTACCTCATGGAGCCAATTCGCGGCGTCATCCTACGCCGGCAACTGCCGGCCGGCCTACTGCTGTCACCCGCCACGGCACTCGAGCTTAGCCAAGCTTTCCTCGATAACCTCATCTGCTTGCACAGTCTCGACTACGACAAGATCGGCCTCGGAGATTTGGGTAAGCCACAGGGCTACCTCGAACGCCAGGTGAAGAGATGGATCGAGCGCTATCACAATTCTGCAACTCACGACCTGCCAGAAGTCGGACCCATTTCCGCCTGGCTCACGCAGCACATTCCAGCGTCAAGCGACGCTGCCCTCATTCATAACGACTACAAATACGACAACGTCGTGCTTGACTCGAATGACATTACAAGGATTGTCGGAGTTCTGGACTGGGAGATGTGCACGCTGGGTGACCCGCTATCTGATCTTGGCACAACCCTGGCCTACTGGACCGACCCCGGCGACCCAGATGAGCTGCAGGAAGTCTGTTCTGCTCCAACGACTATCGCTGGAACCTTGACCCGCGCCCAATTGGCTCAACGCTATGCCCTGGGGACTGGTCGGGCCATCCACGACATGGTCTTTTATTTGACCTTTGCGCGTTTCAAGGTGGCAGTGATTGTTCAGCAAATCTATTACCGTTACGACCGTGGACTCACGCACGATGAGCGCTTCGCGATTATGCCCCACCGGATTGCGGTCCTGATGCGCGCCTCGCTGCAGTGCGCAGAGAGCGGCACTATATGAATGACTGCCATCGCCCCGCGCCTGCCCGACCCTCGGTAGGCCAATTACACATCCCGTCATGCCCGGTAATATCGCACCAGCCATTCCGCTACACAGCAGGGCTTGTCGGCGCTTTCACTCTCAATCGTTACCGAGAAAGTGATATCCACGAACTCTCCGGATTCCTTCACCGACTGCAGAACTACGCGGGCGCGGATCGCCGATCCTGCGCGCACCGCCGATGGGAAGCGCACGCGATTCAGTCCATAGTTGACTCTCGTTCCGACTCCCTCCCGGACTCGAATCGCCTGTCCGGAAAAATAGCTCACCAGCGAGAGCGTAAGGAAGCCGTGCGCAATGGCGCCGCCGTATGGCGACTCGCGCACCGCTCGCTCCGGGTCGACGTGAATCCATTGCCGGTCTTCCGTCGCGTCGGCAAATTTCTGGATGCGGTCCTGGGTCAGAACCAGCCAATCCGTCGGAGGCAGTTCGCGGCCTTCGAATTCTTTCAACGAACTTAGGTGGCTAATCTCGAAAGGGGGCATCGGAATCATGACGACACTAACAGAAATTTCCGGCAAGACAAGAGGCTCATCTTTTCTCTTTGAAGATGTTCTCCCCGCCCAGGTGTTCACTCCAGAAGATCTTACGGAGGAGCATCTTGCGATCGGCCGCATGGTCGATGAGTTCTGGGTTAACGAAGTCGAGCCCAAGCTTCCTGCCATCCGCGATAAACAACCGGGCGTTGCTCTTGGGGTGCTGCGGAAGTCCGCGGAACTCGGCCTTACAGGCATGACCGTTCCGGAGGAGTTTGGCGGCATGGAAATGGATTTGCCATCTTTGATGGTCGCCGCAGAACACATGGGACGCGACGCCTCCTATGCCGGCTGGCACTCCGCACACACGGGCATCGGCACCCTCCCCATCGTGTACTTCGGCACTCCCGAGCAGAAGAAAAAATACCTGCCTCGGTTGGCCCGCATGGAACTGCTGGCTGCGTATGCCCTCACTGAGCCATTGGCCGGCTCTGACGCTCTTGCTGCGCGAACTCGCGCCGATCTGGCTCCAGACGGCAAACACTACATTCTCAACGGCCAGAAAATGTGGATCACTAACGGGGGCGCAGCCGACCTGTTCACCGTTTTCGCTAAGGTCGGAGGCGAAAAGTTCACGGCCTTCCTGGTGGAGCGAGCCTTCCCCGGAGTCAGCAGCGGCGCCGAGGAACATAAGATGGGCATTCGCGGCACCTCCACCACTGCGGTTTATCTCGATAACGTACCTGTTCCCGTCGAGAATGTTCTGGGAGAAATCGGGCGTGGTCATGTCATCGCGTTCAACGTCCTTAATATCGGACGCTTGAAACTTGGTCCTGCCTCCGTCGGCGCCGCTAAAAACGTGCTTGCCATCTCTATCAAGTACGCAAAGCAGAGAAAGGCCTTTGGCTCTGCCATCGCTGAATTCGGTGCTATTCAGTACAAGCTTGCCGAAATGGCTATCCGGATTTTTGCCGCCGAGTCCATGATCTGGCGCGTAGCCGGGCTCATCGAAAATCAGATGCAGGCGAGTTCCGCCGAACGAAGTCAGAGCCCCCTCACAGAGATGCGGGCCCTTGAGGAGTACGCGGCGGAATGCTCGATGGTGAAAGTCTTCGCTTCTGAGATGCTCGACTACGTGGTGGACGAAGGCGTCCAGATCCACGGCGGTTATGGTTTTCATCAGGACTACGCAGTCGAGCGAGCCTATCGCGATTCGCGCATCAACCGCCTCTTTGAGGGCACCAGTGAAATCAACCGCCTGGTCATTATGGGGATGCCTTTGAAACGCGCGGCCCGTGGTCAGTTGCCTCTTTTCGAAGCAGCACGCTCCGTCTTGATCCAGAGCGAAAACTCCGACCCAACGAACCGCAAGCAAAGTGTTGCCGAAACAGAGACCGAAACAGAAACAGAAAAAGCCCGCCTCGTTCGCCACGCGAAAGCAAGCGCCTTGCTGACGCTTGCGGTTGCCCACGAAAAATATGGCGCTGAGCTCGAGAAGCAGCAGGAGGTCATCATGAACCTGTCCGATATCACAATGGAAGTCTTTGCCATGGAGTCCAGCTTCCTGCGCAGCAAGAAGCTGGCATCGACAGGCAAGAGCGAAAACGCCCTCGACATCTGCGCTGTGTACCTGCGCGATGCCATGGCTCGAGTTGAGCGATTCTCACGCACGGTGCTGAGCGCTTGCTCCGAAGGAGACGCTTTGCGCAAGCACCTCGTAACCATAAGTAGCTATGCGGATCACATGCCGGTGAACTCCATCGCGCTGCGCCGTCGGATAGCAGCGCGACTTTTATCCAGTGAGCGCTACACCGTCTGACAACTGCTGACAACTGCTGAGAACTGCTGCAACGGAAGGGAACCCATCATGGCATTCGTCAATCACAAATTCACCCTCGCTTCTCGCCCCGCGGGAATGCCGAAGCGCACCGACTGGTCCTATGCGGAAGAGACGGTTCGCGAGTTGCACGAGGGCGAAGTGCTGATTCGCATATTGCTCATTTCGCTCGACCCGGCCATGCGTGGCTGGATGAACCAGAGCAGATCCTATGTTCCGCCTGTTGCCATCGGCGAGGTGATGCGCGCTTTGGCGCTTGGCAAGGTGGTTGCCTCCAGAAACCCTCGTTTCGCCGTGGGCAAGCATGTGTCTGGAACATTTGGAGTCCAGGAGTATTTCATCTCCGAGGGCAAGGGTTTAATCGACGTCGACCCGGGTGTGGCGCCGCTCCCAACCTTCCTCAACGTGTTGGGTATGACGGGGATGACTGCATATTTCGGCTTGCTCGAAACCGGCCAGCCCCAACCGGGTGACACCGTAGTAGTGTCCGCGGCGGCTGGGGCGGTTGGAGCGGTCGTGGGACAGATTGCCAAAATCAAAGGTTGCCGTGCGGTTGGCATTGCAGGCGGTGCCAACAAGTGTCGCTATCTCGTCACCGATCTCGGATTCGACGCCGCCATTGATTACAAGTCCGAAAACGTGACCGAGGCGCTGCGGAAGTCTTGCCCGCAAGGGATCAACATCTATTTCGACAACGTCGGCGGTGACATCCTTGAGGCCGCGCTCGCGAACCTTGCGCGTGGCGCTCGCATCGTGATCTGCGGCGCCATCTCGCAATACAACAATACTGGTCCCATCCAGGGCCCGCGCAACTATCTCTCGCTATTGGTCAGTCGCGCGACCATGAAAGGCATGCTGGTCTTTGACTACGCCGACCGCTACGCCCAGGCTGCTCAGGAAATGGCAGGCTGGATGGCGGCGGGCAAGCTGAAGTCGCGCGAGGATATTGTCGAAGGCATCGAGACGTTTCCCGACACTTTCCTGAAGCTGTTCAAAGGGGAAAACTTCGGCAAGCTGATTCTCAAAGTTGGAGCAATCTAGTCTCGCTTACCGGCAGCCGCGCTTCTGATTGCGGCTGCAATCGATTTTTCTTAGAGCAGGAGCCCGAATGCCGTTTGCTGACAACCAAGCTGCAAGAATCTACTGGGACGAGCAGGGAACAGGCGAGCCGGTTTTGTTGATCATGGGCCTGGGCTACCCGTCCGCGATGTGGTATCGCACTCGCCCGGCGTTATCAGCTTCTTACCGGACGATTGCCCTCGACAATCGAGGCGCAGGACAGAGCGACGTGCCTCCCGGCCCCTACTCGATCGCCCTCATGGCTTCCGATGCAGCCGCAGTGCTCGACGCGGCCGGTGTTCCCAGCGCCCATGTCTTTGGAATGTCGATGGGCGGCATGATCGCCCAGGAATTCGCGTTGCAGTATCCCAGGCGTGTGCGGTCTCTCATTCTCGGCTGCACCGCTGCCGGCGGACCGAACGCGCACCGCGCCGAGCCCGCCGCAACCGAGATGCTAAAAGCCCGCACCTGGATGAACCGGGAACAAGCAACTGAGGCCGCAGTCCCTTTTATCTACGACGCCGCGACACCGCGGCACTTGATCGATGAAGATATCGCCCAGCGTGACCCCTGGCCGACCACCCCGGCCGGCTATCTTGCTCAACTGCAGGCCATACTTGCGTGGGAATCGTTCAACCGCTTGCCCCAGATCACGGCTCCAACCCTCGTAATTCACGGGAAGGCCGACCGGCTGGTTCCGCCCGCTAACGGCGAATTGATTGCGGCGCGCATTCCCGGCGCACAACTCGTCCTGCTCGAATGCGCCAGCCATCTGTTTTCGACCGATCAACCCGCGGCCGCGCACAAAGCGATCCTCGAATTCCTGGCCGCGCGACCGGTCGGCGCAAACACTGGCGAAAAGAGGCTCTAAGGCTGCGAAACGCATATTTCGGCACCGGTCTGCACCTCGTCCGACGGTCCATTGGCCCAATTCTTTCGGAGCATACATCGTCATCCATAGAATTCATTTGATGAATCTGAAAAACGCAGCTACGCTCGTGCCCGATGCGGCGCCCTGAAAAGGTACGAGTGTGCCTTTGCCTAATTCAGACAAAGCCTGAGCAAGGGGGGAATATGGGTTTTGCACAGAACAGTTTGGACACTCGTGCGGTCTCACGCTACGGGGCATGTTCCTGGAAAGATGTATTTGTCTATTCCGCCATGAAGTCAATCGTCTGCGTTCTTCTCTGCTTCCTGTTCGCAACCTTTGTGGCTCACGCGCAAGGCGTCGGCTCATCGGGAGAGATCACCGGGACGGTAACCGACGCCTCCGGCGGCGTCTTGCCCAGTGCCACGATCAGTGTGGTCGAAACCCAGACCGGTTTGAAGCGCGTGGCAGCTACAAGTGGTACCGGCCAGTTTCGAGTAGTGGGGCTGGCACCGGCCACTTACGACGTTAGCGCGGGACTATCGGGCTTTGCAACCGAGATTCGAAGAAACGTCACGGTTGCCATCGGCCAGACGGTCACCTCTGACTTCAAGCTGAAACCGTCACAAGTGGCGACCGTGGTCGAGGTGACGGACCAGCCGCCCGTGGTGGAAACGGAACGAGGCAGCCAGGCGGACGAAATCTCACAACAGTACATCGCCGACCTTCCCATTGACCGGCGCGATTACCTTACGTTTACTCTGCTCGCGCCAGGGGTCTCGGATGCCACGCGGCTGGCGGGAGACCAGGATTTTCGCGTCAAGCAAACGCCCACCAGCGGGCTTTCCTTCTACGGCAGCAATGGCCGAGGAAACAGCATAACGATCGATGGTGGCGAGACCTCCGGCGACAGCGGGGGCCAGCGCCTTACAGTTGGCCAGGACGCGGTGCAGGAGTTTCAGATCAATCGCAGCAACTACGGCGCGGACCTCGGAGGAGCCACCGGGGCTTCCATCAATATTGTGACCAAGTCGGGTACCAACAATCTTCACGGCGGCCTCTTTGGTTTCTTCCGCGACGATGCCATGGACGCCCAAAATCCGTTTTCCTTCACCCAGGCTTTGCAGGCCGGTCAGACTTACAACCCTGACAACCCTGACACTCTGGGTACACCGGTGAAGGATACTTTGACCCGCCAGCAATTCGGCGGCACCCTGGGTTTCCCGATCAGGAAGGATAAGACCTTTCTGTTTTTCTCTTTTGAAGGTTTGCGGCAGAATGCGCAAAACGCCGTTCCTCTGTTGACCAATACCGACATTTTCCGTCCGACGGCAGCACAGGATGCCATTATTACCCAGCTCGAGGCGAACCCCTCACCGACACCTGCACCTTGCTTGCCCGGTTTCCCAGCGCCGCCGGCGGAATGCGGTCTTGCTCTCCAGAGCGTTTTGACGCTCAACCCAAATCCCGGCGGAGCGAACCCGTTCGTGTCGCCAGGTCAATCCGCGCTGAATAGCTTCCTTCTAAACCAGTTCGAAACCGAGGGTGGACTCTTTCCTTTCGACACGCGGGAATATCAGGTATCGACCCGCCTGGATCACCGCGTTAATGCGAACAATGAGATCTCCCTCACCTACAGGTATGGGCACGATTTGGAGGAATCGCCGGACGTGAACTCTTTGACCGCTTTCTCGGCGGGAAGTTCGATCCACGACTACGACAATGACCTGCAGGTCACTTGGTTCCGCCAACTGAATCCGACCACTCAGAACGAGGCCCGGGCCCAGTGGGATTACTACGGCTTTAACGTGATTCCAAACGAGCCGGCACAGGTGGGGCTTCAGATTCCAAGTTTTATCAACAATGTCGGAACTAACATTTTCCTGCCCAACATCACCATTTTGCGGCGCTATGAATTCGCGGATAATTTCACCAAGATCCACGGCAATCACACTCTTAAATTCGGGGCTTACGAGTTGCTCCGCGGCAATCACACCGAATCTCACACCTTTTTCCCCGGTCGCTTTGTGTTCGGAACGCTCCCCGGGGGTTTGATCAGCCCAGATCTTGCAACCACGGGCATCGACCCGTTACAGTCGGCATCGTTCGGGCTGCCGGAGGTTTACCAGCAGGGTTTCGGAGTTCCGACGTACCCGTACTACTCCCGCCCACTCACCTCGTTCTACGCGCAGGACTCCTGGAAAATGACGCCAAGTTTTGCTCTGACCTACGGCCTGCGCTACGACTTGGACACGCAATTCGCCCCGTTGTCCACCTACAAGAAAGATTTTGGACCCAGGGTTTCCTTCGCCTGGGATCCGTTCAAGAACCACAAGACTGTGGTCCGGGGTGGATACGGAATCTTCTACGGACCGGTGGACGTCCAGATCCCTGATGTCGACTTGAGCTTGGGAGTTGTGAACCAGAATAAGTCCGGCCTCGAGAACACCCCTGGCGCCGGCCAGGTCGCCAACGTCAGCGCGATTTGCGGTGTCTCCTATTTCGGGTTTGCCATCCCCGGTCTCGCAGGTAACGGCTCCAGCCCTTGCAACCGCGAAATTTCCATTTACGCTGATCCGATCGGTGGGATTCCGTCTCTGAATGTAGCGGGGGCCGCAACTATTTTCCAGACACTCTTTGGCGAAGGCTTGATTCAGTGTACAACCGCGGCCCCAGGGAACAATGCCTGCATTACACCGGCCGCAGTCGCAGGTCCGTTCTCCAACGGGCAGACGGGCGTCAACGTTACAAATAGTGGTCCTCTCTCTCCACTGCAGGTACTTTTCGTGAACCAGCCGAATTATCGCCCCCCGATCGCCCAGCAGGCTTCCTTTGGAATTGAGCGGGAGATCGGCCCGGGACTCTCCATTTCTCTGAGCGGCATCTATTCGCATACCCAGAGAACTCCGATCGCGATCGATACCAATCTGTTGCCGGCGCCGTTTACCTCGGTGACCCTGGCTAACGGCCAAACGGTTTCCTATCGCAACTGGAACACCACGGCGTCGGGGGCAGACCCAATACCCGGCAGCCCGGAGGGCCTGCCCTGCAACACTCAACAATGCTTTGTGAATCCCCTGATCGTGCAGAACAACCAATATAGCTCGCAGTCCTACGCTCTCTACGAGGGCGGGATCCTGGAGCTCACGAAACGCTTTAGCAATCACTTCTCAGTGTTCGCGAATTACACCTGGAGTAAGGGCATTGACACTTCCACGGATTACAACACCGACTACGGGCCGCAGGATCCTACAAACCTCAATTTGGATCGTAGTCTTTCGGAGTTTGACGAACGGCACAAAGTCGTGCTCGCTGGTGTGATCGACAGTCCTTGGAAACAAAGTATCTTGTCGGGTTTTCAGCTGGCTCCAATTTTCTCTTACCACAGCGGGCATCCTTTCAACTTGCTGGCCGGAGGAGAGGTGAACGGCGACAATCACACCACGAATGAGCGGCCCATTGGAGCCCCGCGCGACACTGGCCTGGGCCCCAATTACGTCGACTTCGACGCGCGTCTGACTTGGGGGCATAAACTAGGCGAGAAGACTAGCTTACTGTTCACGGCAGAAGGATTTAACATCGCCAACCGGACAAATTTCGCCAGCGTCAACAATGAGGTGAGCCCCCTTTTCGCTCTTCCCACCTCAATTGGTGGCTCGGGTGAGACCACGTTTAATGTGCATGGGATTCGACCGGGTACAGCGCTGCCGGGTGGTGGGACGGCTACGCCCAGCGTACCGCTGACTTTCACATCCGCCTTTCCCAAGCGCCAACTTCAACTTGGCGTGCGCTTGACGTTCTGACGCAAGTCGTTCTCTGCGTCGAAACTGCGGCCATTCCGTCCAACCGGAATGGCCGCCGACGTTGGGACTAGCAAACCCCAAGCATGGCACAGTGCTTGGCCTTGGAATCCGCGCTGCCGTAAGTCCAGGTGAAAGCCGATGCCAACGCAGGAAGCAATCTACGAAGTCGCGAACCGGGTCGCAACCATCACGTTGAACCGTCCAGACAAGCTCAACGCCTGGACCGCTACCATGGAAAAAGAAGTGCGCGCCAGCCTTGAAGAAGCCGAGCGCGATGACAATGTCAGCATCATCGTCCTGACAGGTGCGGGACGCGGCTTCTGCGCGGGCGCCGACATGTCGTTACTGAGTTCCGTCGCCGCCCAGGGCTTGCCCGGCGGGGAGCGGGAGGCTGCCTCGCGGCTCGCCGGCACCTCCATGCAACGCGAGGGAGTGCTGTCCGATTTCCAGAAGAAGTATTCTTATCTCCTTGGAATCGAAAAACCGATCCTGGCTGCCATCAACGGTCCCGTAGTCGGGCTCGGTCTGGTGATTGCGCTTTATTGCGATGTGCGCCTGGCTTCCGACGCCGCCCGCTTCTCCACCACGTTCGCCCAGCGCGGGCTCATCGCCGAGTACGGCATGGCCTGGATGCTGCCGCGTATCGTCGGGCTTCCCAACGCTCTCGATCTGCTGTTTTCCGCCCGCCAGATTAACGCCGCCGAAGCCATGCGCATGGGGCTGGTGAATCAGGTGTTCGCGCAGGAAAGCTTTCAAGACAAGGTCAACGAATATGCCGCCGATCTTGCATCACGCGTCAGTCCGCGCTCCTTACGAGTGATCAAGCGCCAAGTCTACGGTGGTATGTTTCAGACTTTAGCCGAGTCTTTCGATCTTGCGGTGGAGGAAATGGTGGCAAGTTTGCGAAGCGAAGATTTCAAAGAGGGCGTGGCCCACTTCCTGGAGAAGCGCGCCCCGGTATTCAAGGGCAGGTGACCGAGAGCGATCCTCGGAAAGATTTCGCTAAACGCGAAGAGCGCGAAGCAGAAGCCCTGCCAGTGTTCCGCCCACCAAAGATCCTAGGATCGGGACCGGTGCGTAGCCCCAATCGGAGCCACCCTTGCCCGCGATGGGGAGCACCGCATGTGCTATCCGGGTCGGAAAGTCCCGCGCAGGATTCATCGTATAACCAGTCGTACCTCCAAGCGATAGGCCGATGCCCCATACCAGGCACCCCACCAGGAAAGGCGCCAGCCCACCCGCCAGTCCCGTGGTCAACACGGCTTTCGAGAAAATCGCTCCCACTACAAACACCAGCACGAACGTGCAAATGATCTCGCTTACCAGATTCGCAGTGAAATTCCGAATCGCCGGCACCCCACAGAAGCACGCTCGCTTCAACTCCGGATCTTCTGTCGCTTTCCAGTGCGGCCCAAAGTGAATCCACACCAAGACGGATCCAACAAACGCACCCGCCATTTGTGCCACGGAATATGGCACGACCTTGGCAAACTTTCCGGTCGCCACGGCGAATCCCAGCGTAACTGCCGGATTGATGTGAGCATCCCTGCTGCCACACGCGATGGCGACAAACACCGCGGACATCACGGCGAACGCCCAGCCCGTCGTGAAAACTATCCACCCCGACCCCTGCGCTTTGGAATGCTTCAACACGGCGTTCGCCACGCAACCATTCCCCAGCAAAATCAAGACCATCG
>DATHMS010000227.1:0-2483 GCA_035486795.1 Candidatus Sulfotelmatobacter sp.
TGACGAGCCTCTCACGCAGCCGGAACAAATCGCGACGCTACTGCAGGTCATGGAGAATCCGGCTGCGCAAGTCGGAACCCTGATGACCCCGGCAGCCGAGATCGACATCCCGAACCCCAATGCCGTAAAAGTGGTCACCGACCTCAGTGGGCGTGCACTGTATTTTTCGCGTGCCACCATTCCTTATGATCGCGACGCCAAGCGGCCTGCTTACTTCAAGCACCTGGGGCTCTACGCCTACAAGAAAAGCGCCCTCGACCGCTTCGTAACCCTGGCGGAGTCTGCCCTCGAAAAAACTGAGCGCCTCGAACAACTGCGCTTTCTTGAAAATGGAATCCCGATCTGTGTCGGAGAAACTCCTCATGACAGCGTGGGCGTAGACACAGAAGAAGACTTGCAGCGCGTGATCGAGATCCTGCGAAAACGCTGATCAGAGCCATTCAAACCAGCGGATGAATCTCATGCTTGCGGCCCCAATCCTTCGCTGCCGCCAGGCGCCTCGAAATTGCGGGATGCGAATGGAAAAACCAGTCCACCCACTTCGAGGGCGTTCGTTCCGCCAGGTTCTGCTCCGCCAGTTTGTTCATCGATGAGATAAACGGCTCAACACTGGCAATGGATTCGAAGGCATACCGGTCCGCCTGCCGCTCGTTGAACCGCGAATACGAGTTCAACGCCGGCATCAGCAAAAATGAGAGCACCACCGAAACCAGCGCCAATAACGGCAAGTTGGCGAAGTCCGACAGTTCCTCGAACATGTGCTGGTCTACCGAGTAATGGAGAACCCAGTTTGCCGCCCAGAAACCCAGGAGTGTGATCACGGCTTGTACGAAAATGCTTTTCAGAATGTGGCGATGAACGTGGTGCCCGAGTTCGTGGGCCAGCACAGCTTCAATCTCTTCCGGTGAGTAGTTGTCGAGCAGCGTGTCGGCCAGGATAATGCGCCGGGTCGCGCCCAGTCCAGTCAGGGCTGCGTTCGCCTTCTTACTTTTTTCCGAAAGCTTCCAGCGATACACGCCCCGCACCCGCGTCCCGGCGCGCTCGCTCAGCACCACCAAACGCCGCCGCAGGTCTTCGTTGTCGAGCGGTTCGAACTTATAGAAGATGGGAAAGAGCACGACTGGAGCCAGTTGGGCCAGTACGATGAACAGCCCCATGAACAGCACCCAGGCAATCACCCACCATTCCTGCGGCCATTGCCGGATCGTGAAGTACAAGAGCTCCACCACCAGAGTGCCCATTACTAACCCGACTAAAAAGCCCTTCACCTCATCCCAAGCCCACGAGCGGAATCTCTGCGTCGAAAGCTTGAAACCACGCTCCAGCCGGAATCCGTAATAGTCGAAGCCAAGGCCGAGGGTCTTGCTGATCACAAGCAGAAACACGAGATAAAGAAGCAGGTTCAAAGAATAATGCTGACCGACCAACTTGATCGCAAGGTCTCGCAACCAAGCAGACCAGCCGGTGACCAATAAGATAACCAGAAACACCACACCTACAACAAAATCGGAAACGCCCAGCCACCGCCTAATGCGGTTATAGCGGTGGGCCTCAGGCGAATCGGCCTGAACCGAAGTTGGGTCTTCTGCCATAATTTCTCTATCGAAGTCCTGCTAAGACTGGTTCCTCACGAAACTCTCGCCTGCGGTCAGGAGTTCGCGGACCAACTCCGGCGACGAAGCCTCCGAGTACAGCCGCAACAGCGGCTCCGTCCCCGACGCGCGGAACAATAACCACGCTTCCGCTCCATCTCGGTTGGTCGGCGCATCCAGAAAAAACTTTACCCCGTCCATGTGCTCTTTCTTAATCACGCGATAGTGCCCCAGAGTCTGTGCACTGTCGGCCCGAGCGCGCTGAATCGCGCTCTGCTTCATCTCTTCGGGTATGTGCAGATCGCGCCGCCCGTAGTGGTGCGCGCCAAACTCGCGCTGCAATTCTGCCACCAACCTCCCCAGCGGCTTGCCTTCCTCCGCCATCACATTCGCCAGCAGCAGGCAGTTCAGCACTCCGTCGCGCTCCGGTAAGAATCGCGAGTAGCCAATTCCGCCCGATTCTTCTCCTCCCATCAGGATCTCGCCCTCCATCATCAGGTCGGCAATGTACTTAAATCCGATAGGCGTTTCGTGCAGCTTGCGGCCATATTTTGCGGTGATGCGATCGATCATTCGCGTGGTATTGAATCCACGCACTACGTCTCCCGGCCATTTCTTGCGCTCCAGCAGCCAGCGCAGGATTACGCAGAAAATCTTGTGCGAGTCTACAAAGCTTCCATCTTCCGCAACCGCGCCAACCCGATCTGCATCTCCGTCAGTCGCCAGGCCAGCATCACATTTCTCGCGAACCACGGTTTGCTGCAGCAGGGCGACGTGCGGCTCGATCGGTTCGGGATTGATCCCAGGGAACAGCGGATTCAGTTCTTCGCGGATGGCGACGTGCCGGATGCCGCGCTCGCGAAATATTCCCGAGAGAACGCCCCTGCCGGA
>DATHMS010000228.1:0-19620 GCA_035486795.1 Candidatus Sulfotelmatobacter sp.
TCAGCAGGAGAGCGGCTGCACAGTATCTAAGAGGCGAGCCGGAGTTCTTCATCCTGCTGGGATTCTAGCTTCGGGGGGTGGCTATTGCAAAATGCCTATTACACCGATTGGGCAAGAATCCGTTCCGCCAAGATCAATGTCCGGCGCAGGATTCGATGCACGATTTTTCATCCGGTGCAATAAACTACCTCCATGCCCCGATCCAAGCATTCAAGTAAGACTTTAAGTATTTCGCCGGCAAACCTCCACCATCGCATGCCCGCCGAATGGGCGCCCCACGCCGCCACCTGGCTAGCCTGGCCCCACTACCACGGCGATTGGCCCGGAAAGTTCGAGCCTATCCCCTGGGTCTACACCGAAATCATCCGCAATCTAGCCCGCCACGAGCGCGTCGAACTGATAGTCAACAACGCCGCAGCCGAACGCCAGATCCGCAAGCTGTTAGACCAAGCCAACGCGCCCATAAAGAACGTCCGCTTCCACCGTTGGCCCACCAACCGAGTCTGGCTCCGCGACTCCGGCTGCATCTTCGTAACACAAAGCTTGGAACAAAAGGATCGGGAAGGGCACGACTTCAGTCGTGCCGATGAGGACCCGAAAAAGACGCGGGCTTTAGCCCCTGAGGGTTGCCTCCAAGCCACTAACTTCCGCTTCAACGCCTGGGCCAAATACTCGAACTATCGCGACGACGAAAAGATCGGCACCCAAATGGCAACCACCGCGCATGCCGAAGAAGTAAGCCCCAAGCACCGCAACACCCGCATAGTCCTAGAAGGCGGCTCCATCGACGTCAATGGCCAAGGCACCATCCTAACCACCGAAGAATGCCTGCTAAGCAAAGTCCAGCAACGCAATCCCAACATGCAGCGCAAAGACTACGAAAAACTCTTCGCCGACTACCTCGGCGCGCCGCACGTAATCTGGCTAGGCCAAGGCATCGTCGGAGACGATACTCACGGCCACGTCGACGACCTAACCCGCTTCGTAGCTCCCGACACGGTCGTCACCATGATTGAGCCCAATCCCAAAGACGCGAATCACAAGCCGCTCGGCGACAATCTCCGCCGCCTGCAATCCGCGACTGACCAGAATGGCAAGCCGCTGAACATAGTCGAACTCCCCATGCCCGCCCCAGTAATCTTCCAGCACCGGCGCCTCCCCGCCAGCTACGCCAATTTCTACATCGCAAACGGTGTCGTGCTCGTGCCAGTCTTCAACGACCCCAACGACCGCATCGCCCTCAACACGCTGGCCGCGCTATTCCCCACGCGAGAAGTAGCACCGATTTTCTCCGGCGACCTGGTCTGGGGACTCGGCACCATGCACTGCATGACGCAACAACAACCAGCTCCCTAGCCCACTCGGCTTCCGCGAGTTTCTCTCGGCCGGATATACCATCTCGCGGATCAGCAATGCTCTTTTTTCATGTCAACCCTTTGTGGAATACTTGAATCGTACTTCTTGGCATGAATTGACTGAATCAAATCTTGTATTTCAAGGACAAGCTAAATGAACAAGCTTACGCTTCTTGTGTTAGCTGCTGTCGTTGCCATCGCCTTCACCGTCGCCGCTCCTCAAACCCAGGCTCAAGTAGCCGTCGAAGTTGGACCGGCGCCGGTATGCCCCTATGGCTATTACGACGTTCCACCCTACGACTGCGCTCCCTACGGCTATTACGGCCCGGAGTGGTTCACCGGCGGCGTCTTCATCGGCGTCGGCCCCTGGTTCCACGGTCCCGAAGGTTTTCACGGCCACGTCAATAATCATTTCCATCCCGACCACGGATACGCCGGCCCGCATCCCGCCCGCGGCGAACACGCCGTCAGGCCCGTCGACCACATCGAACATTTCAAAGGCAACGAAGTCCGCGACGGCCACGGCCACCCCGTAGGCCGAAAGTAGATTCCGGAGATTGATGTGAGAGAAAACCGGAAGACTAGCGTTGGATAAGAGTGGAATAAAAGTGAAGTAAAAGTGGGGCGCCCCACTTCTCGCCGATTTTGCGAGAAGTGGGACTCCACTACTCCCGCCCTCTTGGGATTCTGTCTTCTGCAAACTCCCGCCCCCGCAGCGGGCAAACCGCGCACCGCACTTTCACTTCATCGCTGCGGCACCGGACAGGAATGTCTCCCCGGCCCCGCGCTTTCCGCGCACAATCCAGCAAACACCAGGCCTCCCGGTATTTCTCAAACCGAGCCCGCGTCGACCCCGGATTAAACCACAGCTTCACCAATCCCTCCGCCTTCTCGATCGGAATCACATACCACACGTTCAAAGGCACAACATGCACCACCACAAAATCCATGTCTTCTTTCGTGAACGGCTTCCCCTTGCCCCCGGGACCCGCCTGATATTTCGACCCCTCACAATACGACCCACCTTTCACCTGCACCCGCCAAAACCCCTTCCCCCAATCCACCACAAAATCGTAGCGTTCGCTGTCTCCCCAAGGCTTGCAAACCGGAATCCGAAGCTTGCAAACCCGAGCCAGAAACGCCGCCTCCACCGCCTCCCCCATCCGCTTGCAGTTATCCTCAGCCACCGCGTGTAAGTCGATCACTTCATTCATACGTTCCGTACCCGAATTGTCATTCTTTTTCCCCATAAACAAAAAAGGCGCAGCCCGTAGGCCACGCCCAAAAACACTCCTTTTGAGAAATGTGGATCTTGAGAGACCTGATCTCGAGAGACGCGATCTTGAGAGACCCGATCTTAAGAGACCCGATCTTAAGAGACTTGGATCGGGAAGGGCACGGCTTCAGCCGTGCCGCCCAGAGCCGATAAAGAGTCGGGCTTTAGCCCCTGAGGGAATGCGGGTGCTCCATCCTTCTCGCGTTCTTCGCGAGAGGGTGGGGATTTCGATTTCGTATCCCGACCGGCAGCCCTACCCACCCCCAAAAACACAAACAGCGCAGACCGAAAGGCCCGCGCCGCTGTTTCGACTCTATGATACCATTATATCATCCCGCAAAGGGTAAACACGCCACGTTAGCCCTAACTACTTCTCCCACCGAATCAATAACATAGTCCAAAAATCGCCAGCGCGGGGGCTTGACAAGATTTTCTCGAAACGGCGAAAACAGCGTTTTCAACGAAACGGGAGGTCTTTTGCACAAGGCGCCGTTGTGACCTCCAACACTGCGAGTTGTTGCCCCAACCCTCAATAGTCTTGTCCGAAGCGCGCCGCAAGAAAAAGTCGTTGTCATTCCGAAGCGCGCCGAAGGCGCGCGAGGAACCTGCTGTCCCTACCAGTGGCAATGGCGCCCGGGCGACGCGATCAGATTTACGCCAAAACGCTGCTCGCCCCTCCTGGGCCCGCTGCACGTTGCCGATGGGGCCTTCACTTCCCGTTCTGGCAGGCGTATGCTACCAGCCCAGCGGCTACAGGAGAACTTCGATGACCCCGGGAAATCCACTCTGGTTTCTCGATCTGGTTTCGCTGCTGTCGCAGCCTGCTCCGGACCCGGCGCCGCAGCCCGTCAAAGTAAACCTCATTCCCGTTCGGGAATGGAAACGCGACTGGAAGGTCTATCGTTTGTTGCGGCCACCCATCAGGCGTCGCCATCGCCGCCGTCGTCGTCGCCCCCTGATCTCGAGAATAAGACGCCACTTGGTGCAGTTGCGCTTCTGATTGCCGCCCTGCTGATCGTTACGGCCCCTGCGCCGCACTAACCGCCATCATCACCGCGCAGTCGTAACCTATAAGTTACGAGTAACCAAGGAAAGGCAGGTTCCTGCCGGGCTACCGCCCGGTTCGCAATGACAAGGTGTTTGGAGGCTGAAAGCCGAGAGCTGAAGGCTACTTCCTATACTGCGTAGGCGACGGACCTTGCTCCAAAGTCTTCCGGTCCCAGATCCAGCCGTCTCGCGTATAGCTGGCAAGCTCGAAGTCCTGTGTGAGCTCAAGGGCATCGACAGGACAAGCGTCCTCACAAAGCCCGCAGAACATGCAGCGGCTCAGGTCGTAGGTGAAGTTGGTGAGTTCCTTGCGGCGGGTGTGCTCGTTGCGCTCGCTCGAGACCACGATCAGATTCTCTGGACACGCCACAGCGCACAGGTCGCAGGCAATGCACATGGTCTCGTCCGTATCAGGATTGACATTCAGCCGCGGCGCCCCCCGGTAGCGCTCCGCCACCTGCGGCCGCTCCATGGGATATTGCTCGGTATAGATTTCCTTGGGATCCTGATAACGGAACGTGACCTTCAATCCCTGCAGAAGGTCGATCAGAAACACTTTGCGGAACAGCCTCTGCATCCCCATGACGGGGTTAGCATATCAGGTGCCAGCGGTCAGTGGCCAGTGGTCAGCGTCTCGAAGGTATCTCATAAATCTGTCTGGAAGGGCACGGCTTCGGAGGCTGAGCAAAACGCGTCGCGTCGCCGGGAGCCTTCAAGTGCGAGCCAGCTCGGGAAGGGCACGAATTCATTCGTGCCCTTAAATCGCTGAAAACGGAGGCGCTTCAGCGCCTGAGGTGAGCTTTATAGTCCCTGTCTTTTGGGTGGAGCAGTGCTTCGGCGCTGCGTCAAGGGTCTCGTTTCATAACAAGGCTTTAGCCGCTGCGGTACGTGTACGTCCCTTTCCATCTCAACATAGCTGGGAACCTTTTGCGGCGGCCTTTCGTATTTAGATCAAGAGGATGTTATGCGAGCCTATTTAGCGAAGTTGACCCCCAAAACCCGGATGCTGCTCGCCGTGCCCGCGCTCGTGATCGCCTACACCCTGGTGACGTGTGTGCTGCCGGCACTGGCTCGGGCCATGGTACCCGATGCAGTGCGCTCCGTCCTAAGCCTGCTCTGACACTTGTTGATTGTCATCCTGAGCCAATCGTTCTTTGCTCGGCGAAGGACCCGAGCCAGCCGCGCGAATTCACGGAGCCTGCCCTGAGAGAGCGCAAGCGACTGAAGGGGGCGTTTGGCTCGCTTCCTTATTCACACCCCGCCAGTGTTACCCTGCTGCGTGGATCTTTCCGTGCTAACTACCGACTTAACAACCAACGACGAACTCTGGATGGAGGAAGCTCTCCGCTCCGCGCAACGCGCACTCGAAGCCGGCGAAGTTCCGGTAGGCGCAGTGGTCGTGTGCGGAGATCGCATCGTCGGCCGCGGCTGCAACCGCAACATCACCGGCTCCGATCCCACCGCCCACGCAGAGATCATCGCGCTGCGCGAGGCCGGTGCCACCATGGGCAACCACCGGCTAACCGGCTGCGACCTGTTTGCTACAATTGAACCGTGCCCAATGTGTGCCGGAGCCTTGGTGCACGCCCGGATCAGGCGTTTGGTCTATGGCGCGGACGACTCCAAAGCGGGCGCCGTGAGATCAGTAATGCAGCTGCTGAATCAGCCGCAATTGAACCACAAAGTGGAAGTCCGCAGCGGCATCCTGGCAGGCCGCAGCGCGGAACTCCTGCAAACGTTCTTTAAAAGCCGCAGGTAGCTGTTGAGGTTACTGGCCACCGGCCACTGACCACTGCCTTCCGGAGAGGTGCGTGAGCGGTTGAAACGATCCGCCTCGAAAGCGGACATACCTTAACGGGTATCGTGGGTTCAAATCCCACCCTCTCCGCCATTTTGTTTGCTGCATGGCCATTACCTTAAAGATGCTGGAAAAGCTACACGTCCGCATCCCTGTTGGGACGTCGCGGCGTGCCATGAGTCAATCAGGTGCTATGGGGCGATTGCCCCGTTAAAAGAGAGGAATTTATTTCCTTTTCTGGATGCGTTCGATCTGCTGTAGGTGGTTTAGGTCGTGTCCGGCAATGAGGCGGACTATGTGTTCGATGGTTTCCTGGCCACGCTCGGAGTGCATGCCGTAATGCTTCCACTGCTCGGGCTTCAGCGACTTTAGCAGCGCCAGATTGGCATCGCGGAGCACGCGGAACTGTTCGACGGACTTGCGCGGATCGCGTTTCTCGTAATGCAAGCTGGTTACCCAGGCGTCCTGATCGAAGGCCGAGATGGGAGTGCCGGGCGCGCCGAGTATCAGCCTCATACGCCAGCCAATCGCGATTTCTGCGTCGGCAAGGTGGGCCACGATCTCGCTGACCGACCATTTATCCGGGGCGGGGCGTTTGCGCAATTTGCTGGTGGGGACGCCTTTGATTGCTCGTGCGAGTTTCTTGGCGGTGGCGCCTTGAACTGCCACGGGCTGCTTCCCTTCAGAGTGGGCCATGATGCGCTGAATGTATTGCTGGGCGGTTTCGCTTGTAGCCATTGCATTCGTCTCCTGATTGTTCTTAGACGGCGTCGCGTTCGGCAGGTGAGCCGATAACATCATACCTGTCTTCAGATCTTTACTTCAGAAGTTGGTGACTTGTTCGGTATGGCGCTGCAAGTACCAGCAGGGCACGTATCCGGCATGCGGGAAAAGGGTGTTGACGCAGGTTTGCGGGGCGGGAGGATGGAAGATGAATTGGGTCTTGCCGCTTTTCTGCGGTATGGCGTCGTAACTGTTGACGATGATCTGGGCGAAGGGCTGGCGATTCGTGGCAACCTTGTAGCGGAACAGGGCGTAGTCGACCGCGTATGCCAACGCCGTAAGACCGAGAATCGACGTGATGCCAACGATGGTCACGCGCTTCAGCCAGCGTTTGATTTCAGCATTCAGCACTCGGGTAACCGGCGTGTCATTATACCCGCAGGCCGGCGGCATGCAGTCGTGTCCAGCGGCGCAGTGTTGGGGTTACTTCGATTTTGAGAGTGGCGGCAATGGTGCAATACTCTTGCCGTGGCAAAGATAAAACGGCCGCGCTGTTAGCGTAGAGGATTTGGTTGCCCTGCGCGAAGCGGGTGAGCGGAGGGCGGAAAGAGCCGCATAAACCATGAGCACCTTGCCTCTAGTGATGTTCATTGCGAGCGCGATGTTGCTGTTTGGAACATCGAACATGCTTCCCGACGCAGATGCGGCAATGCGTGGCCCGCTCAGGCGGCGGCTGATGCAAGCCATCGTTTCCCTGGCTGTGTTGGGTGCGGCTCTTTTCATCATTTTGACGCACCGATTCGAGCCTGGTGAACGCTGGGCTTATGGTTCTGTGGGAATGGTGGTTGGTTATTGGTTGAAATCAAGGTAGCCCGCTACCCGGCGGCGCTGGTTCGATGAGGGTGGATTCCGCCAGCGGCAGGGGAGCCTGGTTTCCTCAGCTTCGAAGAGGATTAAGAAGGGCCGTCCAAGGATGAGGGTGCGAGAGCTAAGGATTCATTCTGCCCGATCGGCACCGGGCGGTCGCCGATCACCAGCAGTCCGAGCTTCCGCGCCAAGTTCCAGATTTCGTTCAGACTCAGATAGCTTTTTGTACCTTGCTGGGAATCCAGTAAATGATATTCCCGGCCCGTAACCGGCGTGACCTTGGCGTGGGTTTTGACGACAGCTTTTCCCTCAGGCGCCAGTTTACGGTTGATACGGTTAATGATCGCCTTCCGTCCGCGTGCCCCCATCGCGTGCCCCCGTGCCGGCTAGTTTTTGCTGTCTTTCGAGTGAGGACGATTCAAGTCGGCGCAGTTGCAACCTTCGTTCCTCAATCCTGAACTCGATTACCTCAAGAATGCGGGTATCCGTGCAACCGATCCGGGCAGACTCCAGGCGTTCAATCTCCGCCTTGATCTGCGCCACTGCCTTCTCCCGCAAAAACATGGCGACAGTGTACGCTAACGCACATTGGATAACAATGCACCAATGGGACCAGCGAATCCTATGCTTCGTATGAGATCGGAACGCCAGGTGCCGGATGGCATTCGCGGCAAATTGGTAGTTCTACTTCCCAGCTTTGGCCCTCATAGAAGAACGTCAGGTTCTTATGTCCCACAAGCAATCCACAACGGCAACGAGCAATTCCCTTCCTGGGGGAGCTTAAGGAGTTTAGAAATTCCAGGATTGATTCGCGCGGATTTTCGTATGCCATAGGCCGGGGCTTGCTTTCTTGCTGCCACCAGCCTACTGACTGGGTTCCCGTGAGTCTGTCCCGTATTGCTCAGATCATTACTCAGATCATTGCTCAGATCATTACTCAGATCATCAACTCTTAGCGGACGATCCCCGGGACATTCTGGCTGCTGTCTGTTAGTTCGCAGTTGTGCGCGTCAAACTGGGACTGAAGACTGGCGGTTGCCTCTTTAAGGCTGCGAATATCGGAGGCTTTGAATTGCCGGCCGCAGCAGGTGCAAGCGGCAACACACGGCGTTGCGCCAATGTGCTTCACGATCCGAATAGCCCGTTTTGGCATGACCCAGTTTCCCACAGCCGTAGTCTGAGAGCCAGCCGTGTGGGAATCAAAGGGCACCACCACCCGGATTCCCACCGCGTTGACAACTCGCGGCTTCGACAGGCAAACTACCACGTCTGCTAATTACGGGCTGCGGACAGCGCCTACGGGCAATCCAGAGGATAGGAGCGGCTTTAGAACATATTTACCGGCCATGGAGCAGACCGTCTCCTACACGCTCGATTCCACTCTGGAAACCGTAGACCAAGCGGAGGACAAAGCCACCCGCATTGCCACGGAATTGGGCTTTGCGGAAGACGAGGTGATGCAGATCTCGATGGCGGTACGCGAGGCCGCGGTGAATGCGGTATTGCACGGCAACGCATACGCCCCGGATAAGAAGGTGGTGCTGGGCTTCGAGCGTACTCCCGAGGACCTGGTGATCACGATTCGCGATCAGGGCAAAGGCATTGACTTGAGCGGGATTCCGAATCCTCTGGCGCCGGAAAATCTGCTCAAGACTTCAGGACGCGGCATTTTTCTCATGCGGTCGTTCATGGACGTGGTGGAAATCCGCCCGTCCCAGACAGGTACAGAAATAAAACTGATCAAACACGTCCACGGACGATCCGCGGGCGTCAAGGAGGGGTCTCAGTGAGCATGAAACTAAGCACTCGGCAGGTGGACGGAGTCACCATTGTGGACTGCAGCGGCCGTATCACCCTCGGTGAAGGCAGCGTCATGATGCGCGACACCGTCCGCGACCTGCTCGCCAAGGGCAACAAGAAGATTGTGTTGAACCTGGGCGACGTCAACTACATTGACAGCTCGGGCATTGGCGAGCTGGTCAGCGCCTATACCACCACCAAGAACCAGGGCGGCGAACTCAAACTGCTTAATCTCACCAAGAAGGTGCACGACCTGCTGCAGATTACCAAGCTCTACACCGTGTTCGATGTGAAAGAGGACGAGACCGCCGCGGTCAAGGCATTCAAGTAAAGATCTGTACGATGGAATCCCTGGCCGGGGACGCCCCGCTTCCAGGTCTCGCAAAAGCGGCGAGACCTGGGGCACCCGGCACCCTGCCTGGCAGAATTTCCGTTCCGGGAAAAGCGAACTAAGAATTTCGCTTCCCCGCGTTTCTTCGGACCCCGCCGCCGTAAGATTCCAACTGGAGCTGCGTTTCGCTTCTTGAGAATCATCATGCCTTATAACCGCCTGGGGTATTCGGTCTGGCCCCTGCCCATGCTCTGTTTATGTTTAGCGACACCGCTATTCGGCGCCTCCGACTGCCTGCCCATTCGCGAAGCCAAACAGCATGTCGGAGAAACCAAATGCGTGATGGGAAAAGTGCTGCGCGTGAAAGCCGGCGCCAGAGGCGTGCACTTCGTTGATTTCTGCGAAGATCACATGGCTTGCCCGTTTACCGTCGTAGTGTTTCCTCATGACCTGAAGGATGTGGGCGACGTGCGACGCCTTGCGGGACAGATGATCGAGATCCGGGGGCCGGTCAAACTGTACGATGGCCGCGCCGAGATCATCCTGAGCCGGGTGAGCCAGTTGACCGGGGGCTCGACGCTGATTCCTCCGTTGCCCAAGAATTACGACGTGGAGAAACAAGGGCACTACAGCGCCGGGAGACTACGTCCGCCTAAGAAGCCGGCGAAAACCTATGGCACGCCCAACTCGACGGCGACTTACGGCAACGAGGCGGATGTTGGCGGAGATCCGCCGCAGTGGTAGTCAGCGGTACTGGTGTGGGGTTGCTGAACCGGTTGCGTCTGTGGGAGACGTTTGCCACTTCTTTCTCGTTGCCAGCTAGACTTAGCAAGCTACGTCTCTACTACGGTTAATGCTCCTCTTCTTACACCATTCCCTTTCGTAATTCCTCTAGCGGATACCGTGTTCCTCGCCAGATGATGCCGTCGTTCCACAGCGCGTGGCACATGGAGAGCAACAAGGTATACACAAACAGCGCGGTGCTGACGGGATGCAGCAGGAAATAATACGCCGGAACCTTCGAGCGCCAGGACATGCCCAGGTAAATCAAAAACATCGAAGCGAGAGCGATGGCGTAAGGCAGGCGCTCCCAGCCGTGCGCCAGGCACATGCCGAGGAACGGCATCAGATTGAGGAAGGCCAGGCCGAAGGCGGAGAGCAGAGTTCGCCACCACTGAAAAGACAACACTGCGAAGAAGTTCTTGGTGAGATTCTCGACCACGCCGCGGGCTCCGCGTGCCCAGCGAATGGAAATCAGATCTTCACCGAAAACGTTGCGCTGCGCGAAGCCGGCGTTCTTCACTACCTTGCCCAGCTTCATATCGTCGAGCACCTCCATGCGCAGGGCTTCGTAGGTTCCCACCGCTTCATAGGTGCTGCGGCGAATCATGTTGAAGGCGCCCACGCCCATGTGGTCTTTCGACTTGGGATCGGCCACTTTCCAGGGCCGGTGTCCGAAGACGAACATGGTCTGAAAAAAGGCAATCATCATGAATTCGCCCGGCCGCTTCATGATCATCTGCGGAAACACTACAACATGATCTGCACGCTCGGCCTCGGCGTAGGCCAGAGCGCGGCGTACGGAGTCCGGTTTGAACTGCACGTCGGCGTCGGTAAAGAGCAGCCAGTCGCCGTTCGCCGAATTCGCGGCGGTCCACATGGCGTGCGTCTTGCCCAGCCATCCTGCGGGCAATTCGCGGTGATGAAGCACGCGCAGGCGACCGTGTGCGGCGGGCCGGGACGCGACAGCTTCCATGATGTCGCCGGTGCGGTCGGTGGAGCGATCGTTGACCGCAATCACTTCGTAGTTGTCGTAATCGAGTTCGAGGAGGCGAGTTAAAGATTGCTCGATATCCCGTTCCTCATTCCGCGCGGGCACGATGATTGAAACCAGCGGATTGGCGATAGCAGGATTATCTGAAGCAACGACGGGATTGCGGTCCCATTCGGGGGTGGAGATGTCGGCCACGCTGGGCATGCCGATCGCGGCCTCGATGATGCGAGAGAACCAGGCCAGCGCGAGAATCGTCCCTGCAATCCAGTGAAAGTAATGCATTCCCGCCTAGGTCTTCCCTGCATCGAGAGCCGCGTTGTCGAAACTTACCTGCGGCGCGAATTTCATCCCGTAAAACAGTATGGCAGCTGAGACCACCATGGCGATGACCGGCAGGATGAACGCCGCCTGTAGCGAGCGCCGGTCGGCGACCCAGCCCATCATGGTGGGTGAGGGCACATCACCCAAGATGTGGATGATGAAAATATTCACCGCGAGCGCTGTAGCCCGGATGTGCGCGTCGACGGAGTTGATCACGGCCGCATTCAGCGGAGCGGTATTGAGCAAGAGAAAAAACGCGGCGAGCGCGATAGCCGGAATCATGGCAGGGCCCTTGACGAACAGCGCCACGATCATCACCGGGACGCCGAGCGCCATGCTGGCGGCTGACACCAGGTAATAAGAGCTCTTCATGCGACGGAGCAGATAGTCACCGAGCCATCCTCCGGCCAAGGCGGCGACGATTCCGTCTCCGACGATGATAAGGCCGAAAGTAAGGTTCGCGGCTTCGAGCGTGTAGTGGCGCTCGCTGTAGAGGAATTGCGGCATCCAGACCTGAATGCCGCCGAGGGAAAATGTCATGGCCGCCATGCCGAGGGTGGAGGTTAAGAAGGCAGGGTTGCGCACCAAGCCGAAGATCGTTGTCCGTTCCGGGGTGCTTTTCAGCGAATCGAATTGGCCGCGCTCCGGCTCTTTGAGAAACATCACAGCAATCGCCAGCAGGAATCCAGGACCCGCCGCGATGTAGAACGGAAACCGCCAGCCGTAATGCGGAGCCAGATAGCCTCCCAGCAAATATCCCGCTGCCGATCCCACGGGAATCGCCAGATAGAATACGCCGAGAATTCGGCCGCGCTTCTCCTCCGAAAAGAGATCGGCGACGAAAGTTGGGGCGATGGTGACGAAGGTTGCTTCCCCGATCCCAACCAGGGTATGGCGAATCAGCAGCTCGGTGTAATTGTGGGTAAAGGCGGTGAGCAGTGTGAGCCCGCTCCAGAAGAACGCGCCCAGAACGATGATGAACTTGCGGGAATAGCGGTCGGCCAGCGGACCGACGAACGGCGCAGCCACCATGTAGAAGCCGAGGAAAGCGCTGGTGAGGTAGCCAATCTGCGTCTTCGTCAGGTGGAATTCGTCCTGTACCAGCGGTTGCACTGCGAACAGCACGTTGCGGTCCGCATAGTTCAGCAGGTTCAGCGCCGTGAGGACGATCAGCGCGGTCCGAGGTTGCAGTTTTGCGGAGGTCACGGTCGAGCGAATATAGCATGAGGCTGCGCCGCGACGGTCCGGTGAGCGGGATCCATTGACTGACGCGACAATTGTCGCTATAATAGACGACAAATGGTAAACGAATTGCGCGCGGTAGTGAAAGAACTCGGCGGCCGAACGGTTCTGGGACGCAGGCTCAACAACCAGCACGATCTTTGCGAGGCCATCCGCACCGGCTTCCCTCCTGCTGTCGTTGAGCAGTTGATGCAAGCTTCCAGTCTTACTCTTAAAGAATTAGCCGATGCCCTTGACCTCTCACCGCGCAGCTTGCAGCGCAGGCGCCGCAGTGGACGACTGGCCCGTTTCGAATCCGATCGCCTCTACCGTCTGGCGCGTATCGTTGCCCTGGCGCAGCAGAGTCTCGGTGACCGCCAGAGTGCTGCGCGCTGGCTGAAGCGCGCGAACCGCGCGCTGGGCGGAGCCGCCCCGATCAGCGCCATGGACACGGAATTGGGAGCTCGACAGGTAGAAAACGTGCTGGGACGGATCGCCTACGGCGGCGTCAGTTGAGGCAAGTGTCTTGAGGAAAGTCTATCGCGTGCTGCGCAAGGCGTATGCGCGCTCTCCGCTGGATGGCGAAGGCGCTTTTCTTTACGGTGGGCGCTGGTCGAGTCCGGGTACTCGCTTGGCGTACACCTCCGAGCATCAATCCCTGGCGATGCTCGAATACTTCGTTCATCTCGACCCTGGCGACGCGCCGCCTGATCTGGTTCTGGTCACGGCTGAACTTCCTGACGATCTGCCTGCCAAAGTTATCGCAGCCGATGAACTTCCAGCCTCGTGGCGGCGCTCCCCGGCGCCCGCTGAACTTGCCCGCATTGGAGATGAATTTGTAGCCGAGGCCAAACACTGCGTTCTGGTTGTGCCATCAGCCCTGGCTCCCCATGAAAACAACTGGCTCCTGAATCCCCAGCATCGCGACTTCCGCAGAGTGGCTGTACATGGAGTCGAGGCGTTGAGCTATGATCCGCGAATGTTCGCTCCGCAAGGCCGTAGACCGCGCAAGGGCTGAGCGATTTCTGTCTTTACCTATTATTTAGTTCTTTGTCCGCGGCCACCGTGCCACCACGGTCGTCGAGATTCCGCCGCGCGGACGAAATTCTCCCTTTACCTCGGCCCATACTGGCTTCGCCCATCGCACCACATCTTTCAGTACGCGGTTCACCACGTTCTCCTGAAAGATCCCGAGGTTGCGGTAATGATGCAGATATTCCTTGTACGATTTCAGTTCCAGGCAGACCTTATCGGGCTGGTACCGCAAGGTGATCACGCCAAAATCGGGCAGTCCAGTTTTCGGACATACCGAAGTGAACTCAGGATCGTCGATCACGATTTCATAACCGGGAAACTGGTTCGGCCAGGTTTCGATCTCGGGGAACTTGGCGTCTAACCCGGCGGCGGCGTGCTGAGGCGTGTAGCGGCGCGGTTTCGGCATGACGGTATTGTAGCGTTTAGGTCCGCAACGTGTTCTTGAAAGCCGGCGGGTCGGAGTAGACTACTGCCCGGCTGGGTTGCGCGTCTGCGACTCGTCAACGGAGGACAAAATATGCGCACCATCGCCCTCGTCCTGGCCGCACTCTGCATACCTGTCAGCATGATTTTCGCTTCAGGCCAGCCGAAGCTCTCATCCGCCCAGCAGGAAGTGCTCGATGCCCACAAAGCACGCGTCGAGGCTAGTGAAAGGCGGGACTACGCGGCCTACTCCCGCCTCGTAGCCGATGATTGCATGTACAGCGACGACGATGGAATCCTTGATATCAATCACAAGGCTCATCTCATGGAGGACTGGAAGCTGCCCCTCGCCTACGACCACGGAGTGAATCCGCGTGACTACGTCGTCCACGTCTACGGCAGCACAGCCGTGCTGAACTACCTGGTCACCATACACGAGCAGTTCACGAATGCCGACATCATCAGCGAACAGCGGGCCACGGAGACTTACGTTAAGCAAAATGGCTCGTGGCTGCTCATTGCGAGGCAGTGGGGTAATCTGCCCGTAAACTTTCACAAGCCTGTTGCCATGGATACCGGCATTTATAAAGATTATGTTGGCCAATACGAGTGGCGTCCGCTGGATCAAGCGGAGACCGTGTCGGTGAAGGATGGGAAACTGTGGACAGACTTCGGCGAAAATATGGACGAAGAGTACTTTCCGCTAGGGTCTGAGACGTTTTTTGTGAAGAATGATCTGGGAAGCGTGACGTTTGTCCGCGACGCTCAGGGCCATGTCGCGGGCTACACTTACCACCGCTGGGACGGACAGGAGATCCGCGCCAAGAAGATCAAGTGAACCCGCATCCGGCGCCCTGTGGCAGCATCTAACCAAGCAACGGCTGGGGCAGAGGGCATTCTTTCGCGGCGGTCTGAGTGGTAGATTAATGCTTGCAGTCGTCCTCGCCGCACGCTGAAAGAAAACCGGTTGGCAGGAACCAACAACAATTCGAATGGACGTCCAGCGAGCAAGCGCCGTACCTGGCTGGGTGTAGGAGCGGTTGCGGTTGCGCTCGCTCTCATCCCCGTCTTCACTCGCCCCGGCCCGCTGAAGGTTCACACCACAACCGTGGAGCGCGGGCCCATTCGCAGCCTGATCTCCACCAACGGGAAAATCGAGCCCATCCGAAATTTCGAGGCGCACTCGCCCGTGGCCACCACCGTGCGGCGCTTGCTCGTAAGAGAAGGAGACCAGGTTCGCCAGGGCCAACTGCTCTTGCAGCTTGATGACGCTGGCCTGCGCAGCCAGGCGGCCCGCGCCCAGGCGCAGATCAAGGCAGCGCAAGCCGACCAGGCTGACCTTACGACCGGCGGAACGCGCGAAGAACTGCTTACACTCGATGCTCAACTGATCAAAGCTCGCAGCGCCCGCGACGCCGCCCAGCGCAATCTGGATGCTCTCCACCGCCTGCAGCAGCAGGGCGCAGCCTCCGCCGGCGAGGTCAAGCAGGCCGAAGACGCATTGCAGCGCGCCCAGGCCGACACCACTCTGCTGGAGCAGAAAAAGAAAGACCGCTACTCCCAACCGGAGGTTGCCAGGGTTCAGGCGCAGGCGGCCGAGGCGCAAGCCGCCTATGAAGCCGCCGAAGATGCTTTGCAGAGATCCAGCGTACGCGCTCCCTTCGATGGCATGGTCTACGCACTTCCCATCAAGCAAGGCGCTTACGTGCAAACCGGAGACCTGCTGTTGCAGGAAGGCGATCTCTCGCACATGCAGGTGCGCGCTTTCGTCGACGAGCCCGACATCGGCCGCCTCGCCACCGGACAGAAAATCGAGGTTACCTGGGACGCTCTGCCGGGCCGCATCTGGAATGGCGCAGTCAGCACCGTTCCCTCCACCGTTAAACTCCACGGCGCGCGTAACGTTGGCGAAGTCACCTGCACGGTCGACAACCATGATCTTCGCCTGTTACCGAATGTCAATGTCGGGGTCACTGTCATCACCGCCGAGCACAGCGGCGTACTAACGCTGCTGCGCGAGGCCGTCCGTATGGACGACACCAAGCCCTACGTTTTTCAGGTGGTAGGTGACGAACTGAAACGCCGCGAAGTGGAAGTCTCTCTCCAGAACCTTACGCGAGTCGAGATTACAGCTGGCCTTCCCGAGAATGCCGTCGTGGCCTTGTCTTCGCCTGACGCCAAGCCCTTGGCCGATGGCGCTCGCGTAAAAGTGGTGCCTTAGCCCATGGGGTGGAATGGGAGCGATTGTCATACCGCGCAGGCATTGCTTGCGCAGCCGAAGTCCATTGAGCAGCCCGCCTTTAAGACCGCGCGTCTGACTCGCTTATTTGTTCGGACGCTAATCATGCTCCTGCTTCCCGCCTGCCTGGCAGCCGAGACACCGCAGGAGCTTCTGGCCGCCGGCCGCGTGGATGAGGCCATAGAAACCCTCGAACAGCAGATCAGCACTTCTCCCAATGCGGAAGCCTACAACCTGCTTTGCCGCGCTCATTTCGAGCTCGACAATTGGGATGCCGGCATCCCCGCTTGCGAAAAGGCTGTTTCGCTCGAACCTGAAAACGGCCTTTATCACCTCTGGTTGGGTCGAATCTATGGGGAGAAAGCGGATCGCGCCGGGTTTCTCAACGCCATGGGCCTAGCCAAGAAGGTTCGCTCGGAATTTGAACGCGCCGTCGAGTTCTCTCCCAGCAGCTGGGAAGCGCGCACCGACCTCGCTGAGTTCTATCTGGAAGCTCCGGGCATCGTCGGTGGCGGCAAAGACAAGGCCCGCGCCCAGGCTGAATTGCTGGCACCGTTGAATCCCTCCATGGCGCACTGGGTGAGGGGACGCATCGCCGAAAGAAACAAAGACAACGCTGCGGCGGAGCAGGAATATCGCGCTGCCATCACCGCCAGTAAAGGTGGCGCTCGCGCCTGGCTCAATCTTGCCGGCTTCTACAGACATGCTGACCGCATCGACGAGATGGATCAGGCACTGCATAGCATGGAGTCCAGCCCTCTTGATCATCCCGGAGCGTTTGTGGATGGGGCCGGCATGCTGCTCCGCACCGGCCGCGACTATCCCCTAGGCGTCCGGCTTTTGCGCCGCTACGTCGATTCCTCCAACACGGTTGAGGAAGCTCCTGCTTTCAAGGCTCACTGTCTGCTCGGGGAATTGCTTGAGAAGCAAGGTGACCGCACGGGCGCAGCGGAACAATATCGCGCGGCTCTGGCTATGGCTCACAGCTTCGGACGCGCCCGGGCAGGACTGCAGCGTGTGGAGCGCTGACCCGCAATCGCACCGACAGCTCAGGGTTTGTGATTCTCGCCCGACAGCGCCGCCGGGATGAGGTATTGCGGCACTAACTGAGATTCCCAGGGGAAAAACTTTGCCCGCTCTGCGTAGTCTCCTCCGGTGATTCCTACCACCATATCGAGGTCGGGAAGAACCAGCACATACTGGCCTCCGTTGCCGGCCGCGTAGTAGTCACGAAACTCGCGTCCACCTGCTTTTAGAAGACGGGTGTGCCAGGCGTAGGTGTATCCATGGTCTGTGTCCGTGGGGATAACGGGTGGAAAACCCGAGTGGCGTGTGACCGAATCCTTTACCCAGGCCTCGCTCAAGATACGCTTCCCATTCCATACTCCGCCTGAGAGATAAAGCTGGCCCAGCTTCAGTTGATCGCGAGCCCGCAGGTAAAGTCCTCCGCCCAGGTAAAACTCGCCGGTCGGGGTGAGGTTCAAATGATAAGAAGTAATCTGCAGTGGGCTGGCAAAATACTGTTCAAAGAATTCCGGCAGCCAATATCCGGTGGCATTCTTGACGATGCCTCCCAGCAGATTGATATCCGAGGCGCAGTAAACCGCCTGCTCTCCGCCCGGGTTGCGTGCCATGGGCAAATCGAGTGCGAATTTGTACCAGTCGTTCTGCACGGTCTGCATCTGCATGGGGTCTTCGCTGCCGGCAGACGACGGATCGTGGTCGTCACAGGCGAGGCCTGATGTCATGTCCATCAGATCCCGTACGGTGATGTTGTTCTTGCGTTCATCCCAGTTCGCGAAGGGCTTGTATTCCGGGAAGAATGAATAGGCAGGCGAGTCCAGCGCTATCTTCGCCCCGTGCTCTCGCGCCAGGCCGACCAGCACGGGTCCGAAGGTCTTGCCGGCGGAGCGCATGTCGTGGGTGCGGTCTTTGTTGAAGCCGTAGAAATACTCCTCGAAAACCAGCTTGCCGTGGCGCGCAATCAGCAGGCTCTGAATGTTCACTGGATTGCTGAGCGAAGGCGGAGTGGTGAGGATCCTTTCGATCAGCTCTGCAATCGGGGCCAGATCCAGGCCCACATCCGACAATGAGGCCGTCGCCCAGCCATCGTTCTCCGCGATTGGCTTCTGGTAAACGTAGGATCCCGAGGGCGAGGGGATCCGAGGGTAAAAACCAAGCGCGTTGCTCTGGTCGCGGCGCGTGAACTGCACCAGCGGATAAGAGCCAAGAACCGGCAGAGATAGAACGTCGGCTGGCGGATCGTAGGTTCCGCGCAACTGTACCTCGCCTTTTTCAAGCAAGGTGACGGCGCCCTCCTTCAGTTCCACATCGAAAGTCTGGCCCCGGAAACGATTAGCTTCGGGGTTCCGAATAAATGCTTTGAGCGAGCCGTCGGGAGCCGGTTGAATGGAAATATAAAAGGAAGCCAGTTCGTCGAGCGGCACCACTTCGCCGCGCCAAACCCGAGGGGCCACTTCCGACAGCTCCAGTGGGCTCGCATAGCCCGAGTAGTTGTAGAAAGCAACTCCCAATAGTTGTATCCAGTGTCCAACGATCTGCTTGCCGCTCGCGCTCAGATGCCCGCGAAACTTGCCGGCGTCTCCCGGCAGAGCAAGATCAATCTCGTTTTTCGCGTGCTCTACAGGCACCTCGTATCCCGCGATGCGCGCCCGCCACTGGTCAGTGCGAGCATCAATCGTCAGCTCGCCGCGAACCAGCGGACCGAATGACTGCTCACTGCCCCATAGTCCGAGCAAAGCAGTTGCCGGCTGGTTGGCGGATGAACTGGAAGGCTGAGTCTGGGAATCAGAATGCTCCGGGGAAAACAGAGAGAAGACCAATAGCACGGCCAAGCCTATCCAGCTGGTTCGCATAGACGAAAGCCTCCTGACACGGCGCACTTAATAGGACGGGTGTTCCACTGATTTGTGAGCCACTGTTTCGTGGGCCGCATGTTCACCGGGCGGGTGCTCAGTTCGCACGAGAAGGCTAGTCGAGTGCCTGCGCCCTGAGCTTGGCCTTGGGTTCGGGGATTGGCTCTGACTCATCCTTATCATTTCTCTTGCATCCGATTGTCCGTAGAATCTTTCCAGCTACTACGATAGTGGGTACTCGCAAAAGGTGAGAACAATGAACCGAAACTCGTGGAGTGGTATGCGCATTCATAGACTCTTACTGGCGGCGCTCGTCTGCCTGCCTGCTTCCCTGCTGGCCGAGCCGGTCACGCTCCACCAGGCGGTGGAGCTCGCGCTGAAACATGCCACGGGCATTAGCATCGCGGCCGCCGACCAACAGCATGCATCTGCCAGCTACCGCGAACTCCGAAATAGCTACATCCCCCAACTGAATGCGGGAGCTGGAATTGGCTGGTCCGACGGTTTTCCCCTCAGCCTTGAAGGCGCCGCTCC
>DATHMS010000229.1:0-2032 GCA_035486795.1 Candidatus Sulfotelmatobacter sp.
CACGGCATAGGGCATGCCCACCACGCTTACGAGGCCCAGCAGGATCATCAGGGCGCGAATGGGCGCGGTCCGATTGACGAACTGGAATCCTTCTTTGATGTGCACCCAGGGCGAGGTCTTCGCCGAAACCCGCGCGGGGGCGTGCACGTTCATCAGCATCAATCCGGCAATCACGGCGATGTAGCTGATCCCGTTGGCGAAAAAGCACCAACCTTCGCCTAGCCGCGCCACCAGAAAACCCGCGATCGCCGGGCCGATTACGCGCGCCCCGTTGAACATGGAGGAGTTCAGCGCGATGGCGTTCATCAAATCTTCTTTGCCCACCATGTCGACCAGAAAGGACTGGCGCCCGGGGATGTCGAATGCGTTGACCACGCCGAGCAATGCGGCCAGCACGAAGATCAGCCATACCCGATGGTCGATTGCGTGCGTCAGGGTGAGCGCCGCCAGCACGAACGCCAGCAGCATGGACGCGATCTGAGTGCCGATGACCACGTGGCGGCGGTTGCTGCGATCGGCAACAATTCCGCCGATGGGCGCACACAAAAACACCGGAATCTGGCTGGCAAAACCCACCGCGCCCAGCTGCAACCCGGAGCCGGTAAGACGGTAGACCAGCCACGACTGGGCGACGGTCTGCATCCAGGTGCCGATTAGAGAAATCAGTTGTCCGCTGAAAAAAAGCTGAAAGTTGCGATGGCGCAGGGCGCGTCCGGCAGCCTGCCAGCGCGGCGCGGCGCTCTCGGCGCTTGCCGCAGGTGCATCGGCTTGAATGGGAGCTTTCGAATCGGCCACGTTCGTTTCTTTAGTTTCGTTTCCTTAATGTGGAGACACGGGATAGCTCCGCGTCACCTTTAGCTCTACTATATCGTGGGCGATTCTTGCCCGGCAGTAGAGCGAGGGCTCAGAACCATGGCTGGAGCGGACTTTTCCACAGGCGTCAGCTCCCTTGGCGGGTGAAGCCCGCATCACATGGGGCCGTCCAAGTGCCAGTGAATGATCAATTTGGAAATATTTCTGGCTGGAATGAAATTTGGAACTTTTCTTCCGGCCCGCTCTGCGCTAAAGTATCGCCTGCAGTTTCGGCGATTGGGCAAAGGAACCTACTATGACCACTCCTCCAGCAGGGATTGAACGCCGTGTCGGACAGCGGTTTCCGTACCTGCTGCCGCTCTCGCTGCGCCAGCCTGGGACTGCGATCGAAGGAGTAGGATTCACCCAGGACCTCAGTTCGCGCGGGGTTTTCTTTTTCACCGACGCTCCGGTCACAGAAGGCTCCGAAATCGAGCTCTCGTTAAAGATGCCCTCTGAGATCACGCTGGGTGAGAACATGCCCGTACGCTGCCGGGGCCACGTGCTGCGCGTGGTGCGGCCTCCCGCCGCTCGCGATGCTGCGGGTTCGGCACCCACGGAGACGAAGATCGGCGTCGCCGTGCGCTTTGAAGGCTATGAATACTTGGCCGAGTCTTCCGAGTCGGCTGCCAGTTTCCCGCGCGTTTCCGCGCTTCATCCCCGCGATCCGGACCACGAAGAGGATCGCCGACTGGCGCATTCGTCCGCCCGACCAGTCTGAGCTCGCCTGATCCTGGCTAGTTCGAAGCGCATCTTCCCCGTCCACGGCATCAATTGGGTCGGCGGGTCGTAAGGTTCCTCGCCCGGCTGTCGCCGCGCTCAGAATGACATCGGGGGAATGACTTAGATTGAGCCGGCATTCTCGCGGAAACTATCTTTTCAAGTTTGCCATCCTGGCTTACAATGTTCGCTAACGAGGGCGACCGGCCAGAGCTCTTCTACCGTTCGTGTTCCCCCCAAGAAGTAGATCACCGGATTGGCGTTGGCAGTGCCGTCGCGCATATGGCGAGGAAGGCACGTTTGTTTTGGTTACCTAGGTCACTTGGCGGAGAGTAGGTTCTCTTTCTAACATGCAATCACCGAGAGAAAGCAGCGAGAACCGCGTTATGCATGGGATCGCCGTCGCCCTCCTGACCGAGGACCAGGACCACTTATCCGCGCTGCAAACCCGCCTGGAAGC
>DATHMS010000230.1:0-3787 GCA_035486795.1 Candidatus Sulfotelmatobacter sp.
GCATGGTTTGCAAAACTCTTGCCTTGTTGACGATAGTGGAGATAGACTCGACGCGCACGTAGTCCCCCACGTCGTTCCTTAAGAGGTTCCTTTCATGCTCAGGTTCCAAAAGTTAGTGCTGTGGGCATCTTTATTGGCAGCCCTGTGTTCGGTCGCGGTCGGCCAGACGTTGAGGATTCCTACGCCCGGCGACAGCATGACCACTGCGATGAGCATCGATGCGATTCAATCGGCGACTCTGGATTTTTCTATTTTCACGGTCAACAGCCAGGATCCCGGGACAACTCCATTGCAGGGTCCTGGCGGCGCACTTTCCAAACTCGACCTTAAGGCACCACCGAAGGCGCAGCGCGAGTACGACAAGGGGTTCCAATTGCTGCTACGGAAAGATGCACAGGGTGCGGCCCAGCATTTGGGGCAAGCGGTGACAATCTATTCAAGTTACGTCGCTGCGCACAACGCGCTTGGGACGGCGTATTTGAATTTAGAGCAGAACGAGCAGGCCCGGGGCGAGTTCGAAAAGGCGGTCGACCTTGACGGCCACCTGCCAAATTCTTATCTAAATCTGGGATGCGCACAACTGGCGCTCAAGGACTATTCTGCGGCCGAGGGTTCTTTCCAAAAGGCATCATCGATCGCACCGTTGGATTTGCAACTGCTAACTGCGAAGGCGTATGGGGAATATGCGAACAAAGACTACTCCTCGGTGTTAGACACGGTGCAAAAGGTGCACGCTCGCAAGCATAAGGGAGCCTCAGTTGTTCATTACTTCGCAGCGGGGGCATGGGAAGCGCAAGGCAATCTGGCGGAGGCGCAACGCGAGTTGGAGACTCTGTTGGAAGAAAATCCAAAGTCGCCTTCAGCTGATCAATTTCGCCAAACGTTGAACGGGATTAAAGCGGAGGAAGCGAGGCTCGCCGAGGCTAAACTGCATCCCACGAAAGCTCCAGAGCCAGTAAAATTTTCTTTCAACGAGTCCGCAGCTCCGACGCCAGAAGAAGCAACGCGACACGCGCAACAGGTCCTGCAAGACGTGAGGGAGAGAAGTCAGATAGCTGAGGCCGAAGCTGCAGAACCGAGTGCCCCGTGCCCCGACTGCGTTGCAACAGCCGCGGGCGGAGCTCCCGCGATGCCACCTGCGAGGTTGGCTGTGAGTCGGTCCGTGGCCAAGATTAACGGCCCCGTTTTTCGAACTGGAGTGGACGAGGTTGCGATCTTTTTCTCCGCTACCGACCATGGAAGATCTGTGACTGATCTAACACCCGAGCAGGTCGTGGTGCGGGACGACAGCCAAGCCCCCGAATCGATCCATGCGTTTCGGAATGAAGCCCAACTGCCCCTGCGTCTGGGATTGATCATCGACACCAGCAATTCGGTTACGGGACGATTTTCGTTTGAACAAGGAGCGGCCGCGAAGTTTCTGGAAAAGGTCTTCACAAATAAGGATGATCTGGCCTTCGTTGTCGGGGTCAATAACTCGGTTTTGCTGGTGCAGGATTTCACTGGAGACCAGGCTCTGACTTCCCGGGCCGTGAACGAGCTGGCGCCCAGCGGAGGAACCGCGCTGTGGGACGCAATCGAGTTCGCTGCCGATAAACTAGCGAGCCACGCTGAATCCCAGCCGGTGGCGAGGATGCTTGTCGTCATCAGCGATGGAGAGGACAACTCGAGCAGCGACACACTCAAAGAAGCGATCGCAAGCGCGCAGAAAGGCGAAGTTGCGATTTACACCGTCAGTACCAAAGAAGCGTTGGATGAGGATCCCAGCGCAATCATTGGAGCCCGGGCATTGCAAACTTTGGCGGAACTCACGGGCGGCGCGACTTTTGTTCCGGGCTCGGTGCGGCGACTGAACGGAAGTTTGAACGATGTTCAGCAAGTCATTCGCGGGCGCTATTTCGTTTCTTACAAGCCGGCGAAGTTCCAGCGCAATGGACGGTACCGCTCCATTCAGATCACGGCCCAAAAGGGTGGGCACCCGTTGAAGGTGTATGCGCGCACTGGGTATTACGCATTGACACCGGAGCCGGAAACTACACAGTGATTTGGAGATTCGCGAGCAGGAGCTAGTTGGCGGGCTTGGTTACTGCCGCTCCCAGTATTTTGCCGGGGCCGGGTTCCTGGACGAAGGCGATTAGACGCAGATTCTTGGGATCTTCACCCGCCTTTAATTTCAACTGAACGTCTTGGGCAAACGTTTTTCCCTTCGAGAGCTTCCCTACCTTGGTCAACTGCTGGACGACTGCCACGTGCACCAGGTGGTGGTCTTTGTTCTCTCCGCGCAGGACTTGCGATTCCACGTGGTCGAGGGCGAGAGCGACGTAAACGTCGGCGTTGTGTTTGTCATCGTTGGCGTCGGTCTCCACGTGGGCTCGCAAGACGCCTGGGTTCGCGGGATCGACGGTCACTTCGCCGATTCGAACCGGAATCTTGGGCACGTCCTTGGCTTTATTCAGAACTTCTTCCATGTGCTGCGTGTCGGTCAGAGACACTTGCTGCGTTCCGTCGACGATGATTTGGGGAGTGAAGGATTCTTTTTGGCCAAGGGCCGTTTCGTAGGAACTCTGGCGGTCGGTAAAGAGTTGCGCTGAGTTGGGATCCTTCCATCCATCGTGGTCCCAGTAGGTGACGTGCTCGCTGAGGACAATCAGGTGAGCGCCGGGGATTGGCTGGTAGGTGTCGAGGCGCTGAATCAGGATGTCGGCTGGAGGACAGCTGGAGCAGCCTTCGGAGGTGAAGAGCTCAACGAGTACGGGCGCGTCGGCGTGCGACGGCTGCGCTGGCTTCGCTTCGTTTTGCTGGCTGGTTGCGGGCATTGCTAGTGATAGGAGCAGGCTCAGAAACAGGAGCGCGGGCAGCGAGGATCGCGCGGAACTACGGGGCAACATGCGAGAGATTTTAGCACGCCGGGCGCAGGGAGGGATCTCGCGCGGGTCTCCAGCTAGTTTGTAGCAGGCAGGGTTTTCTCTTGTCTGTGACGGGTGAACATTGGAGTCAGCGGCGCTGCACAGGCGATCCGTTCGGCTAAATTTCGCGCGAGATCCCTGGCCCCGCTGGTGAAGACGCCGGGGGCTCGGGATGACGCCTTGATTGATGATTCTCCCGCCTTGCCATCGCCAATTACCAGCCGCGCGTTTGCAGCATGTGGGCTTCGTCTATGCCTGCGATTGCCAGGCCTTTCATGGCGCCCTGGAGGTCTTCGCTGACTTCAAGTAACACTTTAGGGTCTTGATAGTGGGTGGCGGCCAGGACGATTGCCCTCGCTCGCTTGCCGGCTTCTTCGGGGTCCGCGAAGGTCGTCGAGTCTTTCATGAAGATACCGCTGCCTACGAAGACCGCTTCGGCTCCAAGTTGCATGACCAGGCTGGCATCTGCAGGAGTGGCGATGCCTCCGGCTGAGAAATTCGGGACGGGTAGCTTCCCTGCTTTCGCGACCATCTTGATCAATTCGTACGGGGCCTGATGCTCTTTCGCTTTCGCGTAGAGCTCTTCTTCGCTCAGCACGGTCAGAATTCTCATCTCCTGAACAATCTGGCGGATGTGCTTCACGGCGTGGACGACGTCGCCGGTACCGGCTTCTCCCTTGGTACGGATCATGGCAGCGCCTTCCGCGATGCGGCGGAGAGCCTCACCGAGATTGCGCGCTCCGCAGACGAAGGGCGTCTTGAAGGCGTGCTTGTCGACGTGGTGAGCCTCGTCGGCAGGGGTGAGAACTTCGGATTCGTCAATGTAGTCAACGCCGAGTTCCTGCAGAATCTGGGCTTCGGCGAAGTGTCCGATGCGGCAC
>DATHMS010000231.1:0-2819 GCA_035486795.1 Candidatus Sulfotelmatobacter sp.
ATGGCAAGCGGAAGTTGCCGAATTGGATTCTCACGAACGAGTTCCCGGTTTAACACCACCGACGCCTATGGATGTCATTCCGAACCGTCGCGAAGCGGCGGTGAGGAACCTGCTGTCGCCAGAAAAAGTCAGCTACTTCGGCTGCATCGTCTGCGCGATCATGACCTGCCGCTTGAAATTCTCCACCATATTCTGATCCAGCCGCACTTCGGTCGGCTTCTTGGCCAGCGTCATAGTGTCGATCTTGTCCTGCAACTTGAGCAGCGCGTAGAAAAGATTCTCAGGACGCGGCGGACATCCCGTCACATACACATCCACCGGGACAATCTTGTCCACGCCCTGCAGCACCGCATAAGTATTGAATGGCCCGCCTACCGACGAGCAAGCGCCCATCGAAATCACCCACTTCGGATCGGGCATCTGGTCATAAATTCGCTTCACCACCGGCGCCATCTTCAGCGTCACCGTCCCCGCCACAATCATCAGATCGCTCTGCCGCGGGCTGGGCCGAAACACCTCCGACCCGAATCGCGCGATATCAAAGCGCGAGGTCGAAGATGCGATCATCTCAATCGCGCAGCACGCCAGCCCAAACGTCATCGGCCACACCGCCGACTTGCGCGCCCAGTTGAAAACATAATCAACTGTGCTGATCATGAAATTCTTTTCGAATTTATTTTGCAGCCAGCCCATGGGTCAGTCCTCGTTTGGTCGGACCTTGCAAAACGCCTACTCTCGCAGTCTAGGTAAGGTGCCAAGCCCTGTCAATCGGCGCCAGTCTTGCCCGGCAGCAAGCAATCAGAAAAACTCGATCACAAACGTGCTGGTCCCATCCAGAATGTCCGCATACAAGTAGGTATCAGCATGCCCGCCGTTGAGTCCGAAGTAATCCGCACTGCTCTCAAAACCGATTCCGGTGAAAGTCCCGGTGATTGGGCAAGTCGGCATAAGCGTGATCGAGACATCGAAGACATTGTTGGTGCCAACCTCAGTAAAGGTTCCGTTCGCTTCGCAGCCCGCCAGATTCGTGGTGGCAAAACTCATGCTGTTGTCGCTTCCGGCCGGCGTGAACGTGGTCGACAACAGAATCGGAGTGCCATTAAACGAGCCCGGTACCGCTCCCGTCTTGCTGCCCGACACGGCCGCGACCGCGCCGGCTAACGGCGTAAAGGACACCGCAGAAAATGTGCCCGCAACCGCACCCGAGAAAGTGCCCTCGAAGGCCGAACTGGAAGTTACGTTGCCCTGCGCAGCCTCGGTCGAGGAAGACCCGCTCTCCGGGCCGCCCGGCTCGGCATAGGCGGTAACATTCCCGGAAAAAGCGCAGGTCCCGGTCATGCTGGGTAGTTCCGATGTATCTCCCGAATCTCCCATGGAATTGTCGAAAAACAACGCCAGCCCCGCAGAGTCGATCGCTCCATACATGGTCAGAGGAATCCCGTCCGTATCCGTGACGGTCAAATGCCAATCCCCCACCACGTTGTAAGGCCCGCCCGTGCAGGGTTTGGCGGAACCGGAACTGCCACAGCTGATCGCCAGCGCGCCAACGAACGCGAGACAGACAAGGCACAACCACAAGGTAACTCTGGACAGCATCGGAATTTCTCCTGCGCGAAACGGGATCCCGCGTTTTCCGTTTTTGCCGCGGGTAAACTGGTGCATCTGATTACTGGTGCATCTGATTACGAGTGTGTCTGATTAATGGTCGGCGGTCTGGTGTGCAGCGAACAACAGCAGTATAAGAAGACGAATCCTGCACCGGCAAGTTCGTAGCGCTCGTCCCCGGAAGCTTGTTTATTCCGCCAGCTCCAGCACGGTCTTCCGCAGGGGCTTCATCAGCGGCAACGCGGAGATTCGCAGCAGGTTCACCAGCAGCCCCAGACTTTTCTCCATCAGCCGTCGAGTTCGCTCCTGGTTGGGCGACCGGTCATAGAGCCAGAACATGATCAGCGCCATCTGGTACAGCCACAGTAGGTAGGGCAATCGCGGTCTCAAATCTGCAGGCACTTTCGTGTCGCTGCCTTCCACCGCAATCCGCATATGCTCGATCGCTCCCTCGCGGATAGCCCGCGTCTCGTCGCTGAACGGCGATAGCGGGTCGGCGCTATCCGGCGCGTGCCGGAACAGCGCCGCGCAAAATTTGCGATTCGGTTCCAGCAGCTCCAATCGCTTTTCGAGAATGCACTCAATCCGCTCCTTCAGCTTTTTGTGCCCCGCCAGCGCCTCCAGCACCGGCCCGTTGCTCTGCTCCTGCATCTCGCCATAAAACGCCAGCACGATCGCGTCTTTGGCGGAAAAATAATAATAAGCTCCGCCCAGCGCCACTCCCGCCTTGGCTGCAATGTCGCGCATCGTAGTCGCTTCAAATCCCTTTTCGCGGAACAATTCCATGGCGGCCTCATAGATTTTTCGCCGCGTATCTTCCGCCCGCGCCGTAACCCGGGGCTTCACCGTGATTGCGTTCGTCGCCATTGTGGGAGTCATTACGGTTTTCATTGCATTCTCGCCGAGCTTGTCATTGCTGTATCCATTGTGGCGTTCATTGCAGGAATTCTCGCACGTTCGATGCAGGCGCTTCGCCCACTGGCAAAGCGCAAGGCTCGACCTCCACCTTGCGCAGTTCGGCAGCAATCGTCTCCGTGCTCAGAAAACTGGAAAGAAAATGCCGGTTCTTCGATAACGCCGCAAACGCCTGCCGCGCCAGCGGCATCAGCAGCGGATGCGTCAGCCGCGCCGCCCACTCCCGGTACTCCACCATCGCGTACAGCACCATGATCCACGCACGATCGTTCAAGTACACCGCGCCCTCATCGCTCCCG
>DATHMS010000232.1:0-9695 GCA_035486795.1 Candidatus Sulfotelmatobacter sp.
CATATTGAAACCGGGCGTATCGATCACATTGATCTTCGTCTTGCCCCACTCCACGTAAGCGGCCGCGGCGGCAATCGACATCTTCCGCGCGATCTCTTCCTCGTCGTGATCGGTAGTTGCCGACCCGTCGTCCACCCGCCCCAGCCGGGGCGTTGCCCCCGCGGTGTACAGCATGGCCGAGAGCAGCGAGGTCTTCCCCGCATGCCCATGCCCCACCATCGCGACATTACGAATGTTTTCCCCGGAATAGACTTTCACCAGTAGGCTCCTTCGCAGGCGTTGAAAAAGAGAAGGCCCAGAAGAGAATCAGTGCAGTGTAAGGCCTGCCCGACATCCCTGCCAAAACCTAGGATGCTACCACGCGGCAAGCGGGCGCCTCAACCCGCACGGAATTCAGGTACCGTTAGAGTTTGAATATTTAGACCCTAGACAAGAAGTACCCGATAAAACAAACTCCGCCGAGATAATAGAGCGCGACTTCGCACCAAAAAGATCCCGGTTCCTTAGCGCGGTAGACCCAGCCATTGAAACGGACCCACACCTTGCCCATACATGTCCAAAGCGTAGCCGCAGAGATCAAGATGACCCCGACTATCAAGAAAAAATATGGTGGTTTTAGAAGTGTCTCTGTCACGCTGACACTACGGCCTGTGGATTTCAAGCTGCAACAGTACCAGCCTCGGCGAATCCGTGCAAAGAGCCAGCCGCCGTTGTATCATCCTCCCCATGCTGGGCAACCGCACCAACGACCAGTGGATCTCCCAATATTCCTCCAGCCATCAGAACCGCGTAAACCGCGTCTGCCACACCCTCGGCATCCCAACTATCGTGCTCTCAATCGCAGTTTTTGTAGCGAGCATCTTCCTCCATCGCCTGTGGCCCTACGCGCTGGCTCTTTTTCTCCTCGGATGGCTTCTCCAATTCATCGGCCACGCCTTCGAAGGCAAGCCCCCGGAATTCTTCCACGACTGGCGTTTCCTCTTCGTAGGCGTCCGCTGGTGGTGGGCGAAAATCCAGGGTAAAGCCTAGTGTGAGGTGCGGGGCGGGCACCCTCGCCCGCCTCCCGCTTGCACCCATTCCGCGTTCTGCTCTATTCTGTTCTCGCCAAGGGGTCGACTCTCACGGCAAACATGCAGCGCCTCATCGCCAGATTCCTGTTGCTCGTTGCGCTACTGGGAAACCTCGCTCCGCTGGCTCTGGCGGTAACCGCCGCGCCGCTGCATGCATGTTGCGTCCGCAAGGCAGCTCATCGCTGTCATGATTCCCTGACCTCAGAACAGGTCTCAGAAGCCGGACAGCTTGTCCTCCGCGACACCGGTAGTTGCAATCACGACTGTTGCCGAGCCGTCACCACCGCCCGATGCGCTCACGCGCAGTCGCGAACGTCTGCTCCTTTCGTCCGGAATGTCGAGGCCTACCTCGGCGAGTCATGTCCCGTTCCCTCGAACACAGAAGTTCCCCGTTTCCAATCCACCCGCGCCCCGCCTTCCTGCTGACGCCGTCTCCCAGCTTGCATTAATTCTGTCGACTTAACGCATAACGGCATTTTCGCCGGAGCGTGTCGCTGCACGCCGCCCGAACTCAATAGCGGAGCAGCGGCCCCAACTCAGTTCTCCACGGAGACAAGAGATGATTCGGAACACTGCCCTCAATACTGCTCTTCTCAATGCCGTTCTTCTCATCCTGGCCTTGTTGTTGTCCGGCAGTTCCGCCCTGGCCAACGACTACGGCGCCATCCGCGGCGTGGTGCACGACCCGCAGCATCGCCCTGTTCAGAACGCAATGGTAATGCTCAAAGCGAAGTTGTCAGACTGGACCAAGACCACCAGCACCGACGCCAACGGTGAATTCCAGCTCAATGCCGTCCCCCTCGGCGAATACTCCGTCAGCGTCGCCAGCCCAGGTTTCGCGCAAACCTCACAGAACGTCATCGTCATCTCAGGATCGGTGCCAGTCGTCCACTTTCAATTGCAAATAGCCTCGGCAAACGAAAAAGTCACCGTCTCCGGCTCCCCCGCGGTCGTCGCCACTGACAGTTTCACTCCCACCACCCTGGTTAACCGCGTCGACATCGAACGCACCCCAGGCGCCGACGGCACCAACAGCATGGCCATGATCACCGACTACACCCCCGGCGCCTACGTCGCCCACGACATGCTCCACATGCGCGGCGGCCATCAGATCACCTGGCTCCTCGATGGCATTCCTGTCATCAACACCGCCATCGCCCAAAATCTAGGACCCCAGTTCGATCCCAAAGATCTGGATTATGTCGAAGTCAATCGGGGCAGCTACAGCGCCGAGTTCGGCGACCGCACCTACGGAGTCTTCAACGTAGTGCCCCGCACCGGTTTCGAACGCAATAACGAAGCCGAGCTGACCGTGACCGCCGGCAACTTCTACCAGACCGACGACGCCCTCAGCTTCGGCAGCCACACCGACCGCTTCGCCTACTACGCCAGCGTCAACGGCAACCGCAGCAATCTCGGCCTGCAGCCGCCCGTTCCACAGGTTGCGCACGATGCCGTCAACGGCGTCGGCGGCTTCGGATCATTCATCTACAACGTCGATCCTTTCAACCAGCTCCGCCTCATGACCTCCCTTCGCCGTGACTATTATCAAATTCCTTACGATCCCAATCCCAACGACATCGAGAACAATCTCGTCAATGGACAGCTCACCGGACTCTACCCCAGCCTCGATCTTCGCGATGGCCAAACCGAGGCCGACACCGGCGTCCTCTTCACTTGGCTGCACACTTTCAATTCGCATCTCCTCACAACGGTTTCCCCCTTCTACCATTACAACAGCGGCGACTACGCCAGCAATCCCAACGACATTCCCATCGCCACCACGCAAAACCGTGGCTCCAATTACGTTGGAGCACAAGCCAGCGTCGCCGCCAACTACAACAAGAACAATCTGCAGGTAGGTGTCCTCAGCTTCTACCAGCACGATAACCAGGTCTTCGGCGCCATTTTCAACGACGGCAGCGGAAATCCGCCTTTCAACATCAGCGAAAGCCCCACCGCCAATCTCGAATCCTTTTACATCGACGACAGGTTCAATCCGTTTCCCTGGCTGACTCTATCCGCCGGCCTGCGCCCCACGCGTTTCTCCGAAGGCAACTTTCCCGCCGGTTCACCCGAGACGCCAATCTCCGAGTCCGCCATCAGTCCGCGCTTCGGCGCCACGGTCACCATTCCAAAAATTCATTGGACCTTCCGCGCTTTCTACGGTCACTACTATCAAGCGCCGCCCATCGAAACCGTTTCCGGCGAGCTGGAATCTCTCTGTGACGAGCCCGCCTACGCCTGCCAGTTTCTGACCCTCAGGGGTGAGCGCGATGAAGAACATCAGTTCGGCGTCTCCGTTCCCTACCGCGGATGGGTCCTCGACGTCGACAATTTCCAAACTAACGTTGCCAATTTTCTCGACCACAACAACATCGGAGCTTCCAACATCTTCTTCCCCCTAACCGATACCAGAGCCCTGATTCGCGGATGGGAACTGACGCTGCGCTCTCCCCGCATCGCCCGCCGCGGCCAGCTTCATCTCGCTTACTCCAATCAGATCGCCGAGGCCGGTGGCGTCATCACCGGGGGACTGAACAATACCGACGTCTGCCCGCCCGATCCTGTCACCAACATCGAACCCAACCTTTGCCCGCTCGACCATGACCAGCGCAACACGCTCAACCTGGGCGGCAACGTCATCCTCCCCTGGCGTTCCTACGCCTCCGCCAACATTTACTACGGCTCCGGATTCGACAACGGACAGCAAGGCGTCCCCGGCTGGCCTTACCCCGGCGAGTATCTCCCCGGCCACACCACCTTCGATCTTTCTTTCGGCAAAGATTTTGGCGAACGCTTCACCGCTTCCCTGACCGCCTTAAACGTAGCCAACCGGCGCGTGATCTACGATGACAGCGTGACCTACGGCGGATTCCACTGGAACCTGCCCCGCCAGATTTACGTTGAACTTCGCTATCGCTTCAAATATTGAAAGAGACCGGTATCGGCGGAACCAGAATCGGAGATAATCAGGAGCAGACAGAAATATGCCCGACAAGTTCAATTCATTTTCGCCCCGTGTAACACTTTTCTGCCTTTGCGCCCTGCTTGCCCTCTCCGCCGCCTGCAACGGCGGAGCTTCAGAGCCCGGTGCTCCAAACTCCCCAACGGCCAGGCGATATGCCTTCAAAGGCAAAGTCATCTCCATCGACAAGAACGCCAGAGCCGCCAACATAGACAACGAACCCATCCCCGGCTTCATGGACCCCATGGTCATGGCCTACGCCATCAAACCTCCCGCCATGCTCGATCAACTCCAGCCCGGCGACACCATTACAGCCGATGTCGTCGTCGAACCCGACACCTCCTACTGGCTCGAGAACGTAAAAGTTACCGGACACTCCAACGCTCCTGCCGCGAAGCCCACAGCAGCCGTCCACATCCCGTCTCTCGGAGATCCAGTGCCGGATTTCAAGCTCATCAATCAGGACGGGAACCACATCTCGCTGCGCCAGTATCGCGGCCAGACCCTGCTTCTGACGCTCATCTACACCCGTTGCCCGTTCCCCGATTTCTGCCCTCGCGTAAGCCACGAATTCGCAGCGATCGACCGCCAGATCCGCGCCGATCCCGCCCACTACGGCAAAGCTCACCTGCTCAGCATCAGCTTCGATCCCGCTCACGACACGCCCAAAGTTCTGCGAGCCTACGGCTTCTCCAGCGCCGCAACCAAAGACCCCTCCCTTTTCAAGCATTGGGAATTCTCCGCGATCCCGCAAACCGAGTTGCAGGAATTCGCCGACTATTTCGCTCTCACCTACAAAGAAGAAGGCGGACTGATCACCCACTCCCTCAGCACCGCAGTCATCTCCCCCGACGGAAAGATTTTCAGGTGGTATCACGGTGCCGACTGGCAAGCCTCCGACCTGCTCCAGGATATCGCCGCCGCCCACGCTGCCAGTTGACCGCGTGAGAGCGAAGCGTGTCAGATGAATAGGCTCGCATCATGGCATGACCCGGCAGGCACTCTGATCCAAGCGGGTCCGGAAAAATAACATGCAGCGAAAAAACTCTGATTCGGGCCGGTTCGGGAAGGGCACGACGTTCAGTCGTGCCATCAAGTCGTCTAGAATGTGTCCGCGCTTCAGCGCCTGAGGTCAGCTTTCACCCGCAGGCGCGACTTTTTCCGCGGCTGTTAAAGCCATGGCTCTAGCAAAGCTTGAGATCGGGGACGTCAACCCCTGCGACGTAGCTCAGAACGAAACACGTTAAAGATTAAGAAAGGGAAGAAAGCCAATGAAATACATTCTGGTTCTACTCGCGACTATGGGCATCGTCGCTTCCACTCTAGCCCTGCGCGAGCATTACCGCACCGAAGGTGACTCACCCTGCAGCATCAACGAGCGCTGGGATTGCGGCATCGTCAATCACAGCCCGTACGCTATGCTCGCAGGCATTCCCGTCGCCATCCTCGGCATCGCCGGATATCTCCTAATCGGCGTCCTCGCATGGCGTCGCGCCTACCGCCTGGTCCTGGCCGCAGCCCTCCTGGGACTAGCCTTCTCGCTCTACCTCGCCCGCATTGAAGCCCACGTCCTCGGAGTCTGGTGCATCTACTGCGTAATCTCCCTCGGCGATATCTCGCTGATCACACTGCTAGCACTAGCAACCACGCTCGCCTCGCCAGGGTGGAGCAGGCCTTCAGGCCTGCGTCAATAAAGACACTAAGAATAACCGGGCTTCAGCCCCACGGAGAGATCGGGAAGGGCACGACTTCAGTCGTGCCGCCAACATCCCACAATAACGCGGGCTTCAGCCCCTGAGGTTTGCTCCTGGTTGTGGGAGCGCAGCACCCCCCAGCATTGCAATTGCAGAGGGTGGAGCAGGCCGTCAAGTTTGCGTCAAAAAGCACCAGGAAACGGCCGGCCTTTAGCCCCACTAAGAGATCGGAAAGGGCACGACTTCAGTCGTGCCGCCAAGTTCCCAGAATGACGCGGGCTTCAGCCCCTGAGGTAAACGTTTTCAACCACTATGGCGTCGCAGGTGGACCATCCAACCGCAAGCAGTGATGTGGAAACGCGGCGCTTCAGCGCCGCGTCTAAATATCCAGATTCTTCACATCCAGCGCATTCTCTTCAATAAACTTACGCCGCGCCTCCACATCCTCACCCATCAGCGTGGTAAAGATGGTCTCGCACTCGGCAATATCTTCCAGCTTCACCGAAAGCAAAGTCCGCCGCTCCGGATCCATGGTCGTCTCCCACAACTGCGGAGCCGTCATCTCCCCCAGGCCCTTATAGCGCTGCACATCATAGCCGCGGCTGCCTTCTTTCTTCACATACTCAAACAGCTCGCGCGCCGTAGCCTTCTCGACCGGCTCGACTACGGCCTTATGCTTGGGAGCAGTCTTGGCGGTTTTCTTCCCCGACTTTTCATCCGACTCACCCAACCCGTTGTCGCCCTCATCTTCCGTAGCCTCGTCGCCATTGCCGCCGGCCGCGCCAGCCTTCACCACAGCTTCCACCACAAACGGCGGCTCCAGATAAGGCTCAATCTGCTTGAACTTCGAAATCAACTGCCGGCACTCCGCACTCGAAGCCAGCTCCCAGTTGATTACATGCTCCGACCCCTGTGAACTCACAAAGCGCACTTCCCAAAGGTTGTGCTCCTCATCAAAACGCGACTCCACGCTCTTGAACTTCCGGTCTTTCTGCAGCTTCTTCAGCTCCCGCTCCAGCTTCTCGATCTTCTTCGGCGGAGCCTTCTTGTCCCCCTCAAAATCCGCATGCTTAGAAAAATCCAGCCGCGGCAGTAGTTCGGTAACGCTCTCATCGCGCAGCCGCTTGTTCACCTTGTCAAAAAAGTTCAGATACTCCTTCAGCACAGTCATAAAGCGGTTCAGGTTCGCGCCCTCGAGCTTGGCCGCGCCCTCGCCATAACGCACCGTCACTCCATCGGCCCCGCGCTTCAAAGTCACTTTGTCAAAGGCATCATCATCCTTGATGTACTGCATCGACTTGCCCTTCTTGATCGAATACAGCGGAGGCTGCGCAATAAAAACGTTCCCGCGCTTGATCAGCTCCTGCATATGCCGGAAAAAGAAAGTAAGCAGCAGCGTCCGGATGTGCGACCCGTCCACGTCCGCGTCGGTCATCAGGATAATTTTCCCGTACCGCACCTTAGTAGGATCGAAGTCATCCTTAGCGATGCCGGTGCCGAGCGCGGTAATCATGGCGCGAATTTCCTCGTGCGCCAGCATCTTGTCGTAACGGGCTTTCTCGACGTTAAGAATTTTCCCCTTAAGCGGCAGAATCGCCTGGAACCGCCGGTCCCGTCCCTGTTTAGCCGTCCCACCGGCCGACTCGCCCTCAACCAGAAACAATTCACACCGGTTCGGATCCCGCTCCGAGCAATCCGCCAGCTTCCCCGGCAACCCACCCGAATCAAGCGCTCCCTTGCGGCGCGTCAAATCCCGCGCCTTGCGCGCCGCCTCGCGCGCCCGCGCCGCATCCACCGCCTTGTTGATAATTTTCCGCGCCACGGTAGCGTTCTGTTCAAAGAACGCGCCGAGTCTTTCATTGATGAGAGCTTGAACGACTCCGGCAATATCCGAATTTAGCTTGCCCTTGGTCTGCCCTTCAAACTGCGGCTGCGACAGCTTCACGCTGATCACCGCCACCAATCCTTCGCGCACATCGTCACCGGTCAGGTTTTCTTTGACGTCCTTGAACAAACCCATCTGCTGCCCGGCATAATTGATCGTGCGTGTCAAAGCCATGCGGAAGCCGGAAAGATGCGTCCCTCCGTCGACAGTATTGATGTTGTTGGCGAAGCTAAACACCGACTCCGAATACCCGTCGTTGTATTGCAGCCCAATCTCCATGGCCACGCCGCTGCGCTCCGCTTCCATGTAAATCGGTTTGTCGTGCAGCACCTGTTTGCCGCGATTCAGGTGCTTGATGAACTCTGCGATGCCGCCGTTGTACTTGAAGTCTGCGTGCTTGGCCTCGCCGCTCTTGGCGTCAGTCGACCGCTCGTCGGTCAGCGTTATAAGCAATCCCTTGTTCAGGAACGCCAGTTCGCGCAGCCGCTGTGCCAGCGTGTCGTAGTTGTATTCCACCGTCCCCGTAAAAATAGTTCGATCCGGCAGAAAGTGAACTTTCGTCCCCCGCTTCTTGGTGGCGCCCGCCTTTTTCATCTCGCTGGTCGGTACGCCCTTTGAATAAGTCTGCTGCCAGGTCGCACCGTCACGCCAGATCTCGAGATCAAGCTCTTCACTAAGCGCATTCACGCAAGAAACGCCCACGCCATGCAATCCGCCCGAAACCTTGTAAGTGGACGAATCGAATTTCCCGCCGGCATGCAAGGTGGTCATCACCACCTGCGCCGCGGAAACTTTTTCCCCATCGATCACCATGTCATCCACGGGAATCCCACGTCCGTCGTCCACGACAGTGATGCTATTGTCGATGTGGATCGTGGCTTCAATCTTGGTCGCGAACCCAGCGAGCGCCTCGTCGACTGAATTGTCGACAACTTCATAAACGAGATGATGCAACCCAAGATCGCCCGTCGATCCGATATACATCGCCGGACGTTTGCGCACCGCTTCCATGCCGCCAAGCACTTTGATCGAGTCGGCGGTGTAATCGCCGTTGCCTCCGCCGTTCCCGGCGGTGATCGGCGTCACATTTCCGTTTTTTGTTTTGGTTTCGACGATGGGAGTATTGATCTCTTTGGTGGCCATTCCGCTCCGCGGGAGAATGCCCCGACTTTCTCTCAGAACTGGGCCGGCTAGACCTCGAAAATGAGCCCGAAAACCCGCCTCAACCCAGCCTCTGGACTGCGCCCACGAATCGACTTCAAGTGATTGAAATATCTTATACTTAGGTTCGTTCGGCGACTGTCAAAATTATACCACGAAAACCTCCCTTTTTCGACCCCGCCAGGACCCCGAATCGGCTCAGTAAACGTCCAATTTTGAACCGGTTCCAAGCCCGCTCCTGCGGCTCCGCCGACGATGCCCCGAACAACGCCCAGAAGGCCGAAAAACTCGCGCGCAAAGGTTTCGTTTTCCGGCACCTCGAACCAGTTCGTCGCCATCTAACAACTTGACCCTGATAAGATAGACAGACCGGAGCTACCGACCCATAAATGCCAGTACCCGTTTCACAAATGTGGACAGTTTCGTCCTACGTCCTGCGCCAGAAATTAGCCGGCCGCAAGCAATACCCGCTCGTGCTCATGCTCGAGCCCCTGTTCCGCTGCAACCTGGCCTGCGCCGGATGCGGCAAGATCCAGTACCCATCCCACATCCTGAAAAAAGATCTCTCTCCCGAGGAATGTTTCCGCGCGGTCGATGAATGCGGAGCCCCCATGGTCTCCATCCCTGGCGGCGAACCGCTGATGCACCCCCAGATCGCCGAGATTGTCGAAGGCCTCGTCGCACGCAAGAAATATATCTACCTCTGCACCAACGCTCTGCTGCTGAAAGAGAAACTAAATCTCTTCAAGCCGAGCAAATACCTCACATTCAGCGTCCACCTCGACGGCCAGCGCGAAGAACATGATCTGGCAGTCTGCCGCGAAGGCGGCTACGACATCGCCGTGGACGCAATCAAAGAAGCGCTTGCTCGCGGCTTCCGCGTCACCACCAACACCACGCTGTTCGACGGAGCCGAC
>DATHMS010000233.1:0-15858 GCA_035486795.1 Candidatus Sulfotelmatobacter sp.
AAAGAGCACCGGCCCAAGCTTACCGGCGGCAGCTAATGGCTCGATCGTCGCCAGGAAGCGTGGTACAAAATCTTCAGTCCCCTTCAACCGCTTGATGTGGGTGATGACCTGGTGCGCCTTGATGCCGAAGCGAAAGTGCGCAGGCGTTTCCTGAATCCAGTTCTGGATCGTGGTCTCCTTCACCAGTTGCCTGAAGGTGAAGTTCACCTCCACCGTATTGAGCTGTGTAGCGTAGTGACCGAGAAACTTCTTCTGCGCAAGCTTGGCGGGATAGAAGTCCGGCTTCCAGCTCGGGTAGGCCCATCCCGAAGTTCCGACAAACAATTGAGGCATGGCAAGCTCTCGAAGTAAAGTCTCGAGGCAAATTCGGAGCGGACGGGATTATACCTTGCGTCCCGCCTTGCGCGCCTTCGGCTGCGGCCCGGTTTTTCTCGCGGGGCGCCGGCGAACGCGCTCTGGTTCTTCCTCTGCTTGAGCAGCTATCGAGATCGTCGGCTTCGCCTCGGCAGCGGCCGGGGCCGCAAGCCCCTTGAGCTCCGGCAGACGTTGTTTCAATGTGAGCACCGGGGCGAACAAGTCGCCCATCTTTTCAACGCGTGCGACCACCTGCTTCGCTTCGAATACAAGCAGGTTCGCGTCTTTCTTCTTGAGGGCGCGCTCCACTTCCTGCCAAGTTACAGGCGTAGAAGCCGTAGGATGCTCCCGCGCCCGCAGCGAGTACACCGCTATGGTGGTCTTGTGTTCGTCGTTCTGGCTCCAGTCCACGAGAACCTTCCCGGTTCGAACTTGTTTCTTCATGTCCGACACAACCACTCCGGCATGTTCATGTTCGAGCAACTGCGCCAGCGCGTGGGCGAACGTCTTGGTGGATTCGTAGTTGGTTGGCGTGTTGAGCGGAACGTAGACCTGCAAACCCTTGGAGCCCGAAGTCTTCGCAAAGCTCTGCAATCCGAAGTGCTCGAAGATTTCGCGCAACCACAGCCCAACCTGGCAGCATTGCACAATGTTTGCAGGTGCGCCCGGATCAAGATCGAAAACCATCATCGTTGGGCATGTGATGTCTTTCGCAAGAGAAAGCGATGGGTGCAGCTCAATCGCAGCCAGGTTCGCCAGCCAGACCAGCGTAGCCAGATCGTCGGCGAGAATGTAATGAATGGTTCGGCGGTTTCTCCCGCTCCAAATGGGAGTGGTCTTCACCCAGTCGGGCCGGTACTGAGGCGCGTTCTTCTCGTAGAAAAACTCCTCGTCCACGCCGTTGGGATAACGCTTGCGCGTCAGCGGACGTCCAGCCAAATGCGGCACCATGGCCGGGGCAATTCGGACGTAGTAGTCGATGACCTGCTGCTTGGTGAATCCCGTCGCGGGATACAGAACCTTTTCCAGATTCGACAGCTTGAGCTGCTTCCCCTGAACTTCAATCGTCGAATCCATCGCTCACGCCCCCCGCAGGCATTGTGCCCCAAACCACGCCCAGCACAAAATGTCGGCCTCTAAGCATTCGCCCTAGTCAACACGACCGATAGCGTCCCAAGTGTCAGGACACTACCGGACAACAGGGCCGTTTGACAACCGCCCTTGCCACCACGTAATTTCAAAGTTCTCCCCTGCATCTTCGTCTAAACATGGCGATCTGAGCATGTCCAAAATGTGCGTCCAACTTCCGGAGGTCCGATGAAACACCGCATCCTCAGGCCTTGCGTTCTTGTGCCGCTTCTCATTCTTAGTGCCCTTGCCGCGGCCCAGGATGTCGCGTCCTTTGAGAAGCGCATCACCGTCAAGAAACTTCCGAATGGCCTGACTATCATCATCTGCGAGCGGCCGGAGGCGCCCGTCTTCTCCTTCTTTACTCTTGTCGATGCGGGCTCCGCGCAGGATCCCATGGGCAAGACCGGCCTGGCCCACATGTTCGAGCACATGGCCTTCAAAGGCACGGACAAAGTCGGCACCACTGACTACGCTGCCGAGAAGCCTGCATTGGAGAAGGTCGAGACTGCCTACGCCGCCTACATCGCGGAACGCGACAAAAGCGTAGGCCGCGACGAGACCCGACTCAAACAACTCGAAACGGCCTGGAAAGACGCCATTGCTGAGGCCGACAAATACGTAGTCCCCAACCAGTTCGGCAAGATCATCGAGCAGAGCGGCGGCCAGGATCTCAACGCCTTCACCACCTACGACGAGACCGCCTATCACTACTCGCTGCCCGCGAATCGTCTGGAGGTGTGGGCCTATCTCGAGTCCGAGCGCTTTCTTCACCCCGTGCTGCGCGAGTTCTACAAGGAGCGCAACGTCGTCATCGAAGAGCGCCGCCTGCGCACTGATAGCAACCCGATTGGCCGGCTTCTGGAACAATTCAACGCCGCGGCATTCGAGGCCCACCCCTATCACCGGCCCACGGTGGGATGGATGTCCGACCTGAACTCTTTCTCGGCCACGGATGCGAAAAAGTTCTTCAACGAATACTACGTGCCCGCGAACATGGTAGTCGCGGTGGCAGGTGACGTGAAAGCTTCACAGGTCATGCCGATTCTCGAAAAGTACTTCGGCCGTCTGCCGGTCACTCACAAGCCCGACGAAACCACCACCACCGAGCCTCCGCAGAATTCCGAACGCAAGGTCGTGCTGAAAGAAAAATCGCAGCCGCTCTATCTCGAGGGTTACCACCGGCCCGATTACATGGCAAAAGACGACGCGGTGTATGACGCTATCACCGATCTCATGTCGGAAGGCCGTACCTCACGCCTTTATCGCGCCCTGGTGCGCGACAAAAAGATCGCCTCATTCTCCGCCGGATTCAGCGGCCTGCCCGGCACCAAGTACCCCCACCTGTTCGCGTTCTACGCTTTCCCACTGCCCGGACACACGACGCAGGAAGTGGCAGACGCGATTCACGTTGAAATCGAACGGCTGAAGAAGGAAGACATCAGCGATGATGAATTAAAGATGATCAAGACTCGCACCAAAGCTAACCTGATCCGCGGCCTCGGAGACAATGAGGGCCTCGCAACCCAGTTGGCGACTTACCAGACTCGTTACGGCGATTGGCGCGAGTTGTTCCGATCGGTGGACCGCATCGACAAAGTGACCAAGGCGGACATTCGGCGCGTCGCCAACCAAACCTTCAACGATACCAACCGGACCGTCGGCGTCATCGAAACGCTCACCGGCGCGGGACGAAGCGATGACCAGGGCTCGGGAGATCAAGGTGCATCGGATCAGGGTTCTCCCGATCAGGCTCCTCCAGACCCAGTTGCGGCGCACCGGGGAGGTGTTCAATGAAAACCAATCGAATTCCTCTGCTGATCATTCTTGTGGCCGCAGTCATCACGGTCGCTCCGCTTCCCGAAGCCGTAGCACAGGCAACGAACTGGCAGCAGATCTCTATCCCGCCTCTTCCCGCGTTCAAACCGCAGCAGCCGAAGCGCATCGAACTCTCCAACGGCATGGTGATCTTCCTTCAAGAGGATCACGAACTGCCCCTGATTGAGGGCTCGGCCCGAATCCGCGGCGGCTCGCGCAATGAACCCGCTAACAAGATTGGACTGGTGGATATTTTCGGCGAAGTCTGGCGCACCGGCGGCACTAAGGCGCAAACCGGCGATCAGCTCGACGATTTCCTCGAAGTGCGTGCCGCCAAGGTCGAGACCGGCGGCGATTCCGATTCAACCACCATCAGTTTGAGTTGCCTCAAAGGCGATTTCGACGACGTGTTCAAAGTCTTCGTCGACCTCTTACAGAACCCTGAATTCCGTGCCGACAAGGTTGACCTGGCGCAAAAGCAAGCTGAGGATGGCATTTCGCGGCGCAACGATGAAGTTGGAGAGATTGCGGCACGCGAAGCCGCCAAGCTGGCCTATGGCTCCGATAATCCCTATGCCCGCGTAGCAGAGTACGCGACCGTGAGCGCGGTGACGCGCCAAGATCTGATTGACTGGCACCATACCTATATACATCCCAACAACATCATCCTTGGCATAAGTGGAGACTTCGACACCGCGGCGATGGAGGCCAAGCTGCGCGCGGCTTTCGAGTCCTGGCCCAAGGGTCCAGCCGTCCCCAAGACTGACATTCAGTACCAGCCCGCCCAGCCCGGCTATTACCTCATCCCCAAAGAGGATGTAAATCAGAGCAGCATCCGCATGGTCGCGCTGGGCACGACGCGCAACAATCCCGACTACTACGCCATTGCCGTGTTCAATGAAGCGTTTGGCGGCGGATTCTCTTCGCGCCTGTTCAACGATATCCGCACCAAGCGCGGATTGGCCTACAACGTGGGCGGCGGCATTGGTACGAATTTCGGGCATCCCGGCATAGAACAATTCGTCATCGGCACCAAGAGCCAGAGCACGATCGAGTCGATCCAGGCGCTCGATGAGGACATCGACAATCTAGCCAAACAACCCATCACCGACGAAGAAATCAAGCATGCCAAAGACGCCATCCTGAACGCTTTCATCTTCCGTCTCGACTCGCCTGACAAGGTCCTCGCCGAGCGCCTGACCTACGAGTATTACGGATATCCCGCGGACTGGCTCGACAAGTTTCCCGCAGAGATCGAGAAAGTGACCGCGGCCGACGTGAGTCGCGTGGCGGCGAAGTATGTACACCGGGACCAACTCGCAGTGCTCGTTGTAGGCAACACTAAAGAGTTTGACAAGCCTCTCTCGTCACTCGGAGCGGTGAAGAAAATCGACATCACCATTCCGCCTCCCCCGGGCGCGAAGGAAGAAGAGAACGCAAAGCCCACATCCTCCAATGAAGAAGGCCAGGCATTGGCGGCGAAAGTGGTGGCTGCGATGGGCGGAGAAGCTAGACTCGCGACAATCAAGGCCGTAAAAGCGGAAGTGACCCTCACCCAGAAAACGCCGCAGGGCGAGTTCCCCATGCAGATGAAAACCATCATCGTTTACCCCGATCATCTGCACGCGGAAATGCAAACTCCGGGTGGAACCATGAACATTGTGGTCACGCCCGACACGGCCTTCATGGCTATGCCCGGCCAGGGCATGCGCGACTTCCCCGCCTCCCAGAAAGCGGAAACTCTGGATCAGATCAAGCGCGATCCCATCTTCATCGCCTCCCACGCGAAAGACCCCAATGTGTTTTTCCGCGCTGGAGCAACCGAGAAGGTTGGAGACACCGAGGTCCGCATCGTGGATGTGAATGCCGCAGGGACAGCCATCCGGTGGTTTGTCGACCCACAGAACGGTCACATTCTGAAAGAGACCTATCGAACCCTTAACCAGGGTCAGCCGGCGCAGGGTGAAACCGACATGGGGGACTGGAAGTCCGTAAACGGCGTGAACGTTCCCTTCGTACGCCAGAACAAACAGAACGGTCAGGATTCGAGCAAGTCAGAGTACACATCGTTGGAATTCAATCCTGCGGTTGATCCGAAGTTGTTCGAGAAGCCGCCAGAAAAACCAGCAAACCAACCCTAAGGTGTCACTTTAGTATCAGGGTGCGTAGTGGGTGAAGACAAAGTCGAGAGCCTTGATAGGCTCGTGGCAGGGGAAGCAGGTTTTAAGCAGAGCCTCGTCGGCAGGTTTGCCGTTGTTGAATTGAGCAAACCCCCAGCCGCCAGTCGTGGCGTATTTTTTTGAGTCCTTCACCATAAATTGAACGTTTGTAGGGGTCCCGGCCACGAAAGATTGAGCGCGACCAAAAACTTTGTTGTTTTCCTCCGAAGGAACGTAATTCCAGGCTAGCCGGGCAATGATTGTGCCGTTCGGGAACGGAAGCTTCCCTTCCCGGTAGGCCGCGATCGCTACATCGTTGCCCAGAAGGGCGCGCAAATCGTTCAGGTTGCCTTCTTCGTGGGCCACGGAGATCAACCTCCAATCGCGGTATCCAGGCGGGATTTTGATTCCGAAGATCGGTGCGGCCTCTCCATCGGAGTGTCCCGAGGCGCGAGCCATCCAGACGACAACACCGGTCAGCACTGCAACAGTACCAAGCAGGTAGGCGATCCCTCTCATACGGTGCCCTCCTCCCGACATGCGTATCTTAGCTCATGCGTTACTGCATCGGTGGGTGCATGCTGTCGCGCAGGCAGTCGGGGTTCAACGGAAAGAAAGAGTGCGGCACTGAACTCCCATCCTTCTTGATTTTCCGTTATGGATCAGAACATTGTCTCGTATGAGTTACACCGATGTTGTGTCGAACCAGTCTCTTGGGCGAAATTTTCTGCCTTTGGCGGCAACGCTGGGCAGATCCTTTCCAGGGTCGAACTGACAACATCGAAGGTCTTAAGGTACGGTTTCCCGTCCAAGAGTCGTCCCAGCGTCTTCAACACCTCCGGATAACCGGTTGAGTTGTAAGCGTCCGCATTGCCTTTGCGGTCCCAGAAGCTGATCGTTGCGACTTCTCCGCCGTTGGGGACAGCCATGATGATCAAATCCAGAAAACCTTCTTGCTCTCTTAGCCAGGGAAGGATTTCACGCTCTATGAGATTCGTAAATTCCGTGAGTGAGTTCGGTTTCAGCCTTGCAGCAACTTTGCGGGCAAACATCGGCAACCCTCCCTCAAATTGATGTTGGCGGGTGACCTGAGTGGTTCCCGCAGCAACTCAACGTCCAGATCTTTTTATGGGTCGGGAGAACCGCTCCCCCAGCAGTTTCTCCCGACTCGGGTTTACCCCCTTGAGTATGAAACCGCCCTTGCGCCTAGCGGGACTGCGGCTCGATGTTGGTCCGCAAGAACACCGTTCAGCTCTGGTCAGCGTTCACATCACGGACAATTTGCTTGAACCCCGAATAAAAGGCAACAAAACTGTTCCCGTATTCGAGCTAACCAGCTAATGCGCTGGAGAAAAAGCAGTTACTCGAACTTCTGATCTGCCATGCTAAAATCTCCGGCGTCAATGTTGGGTGGGTTTTGTATGCAGCAGGTCAGACCAACGGGCCCGATCGTTCGTTTTGGATCATTCGAGGCCGATTTCGGGGAAGGCAAGCTCACCAAGGGCGGCATCCGGATTCGTCTGCAGGAGCAGCCTTTACAGATTCTTGCACTCTTGCTTGAGCGCCCCGGTCAGGTCGTCACCAGGGAGGAAATCCGGCAGAAACTCTGGTCGCGCGACACATTTGTGGAGTTCGACGACGCTTTGAATACGGCCGTGCGGAAGCTGCGCGCGGCCTTGAACGATTCAGCCGACAATCCCAGGTTTCTGGAAACCGTTCCCCGCCGAGGCTATCGCTTTGTTGCTCCGGTGGCCTCGCCACCGCCGGAACTTAAGACCGACGCTCCAATCGAAGTTCCAATCAATATCCGCGCCGGTCGGCGCCGGTATTTTTGGCCCGCGGTGGTTTTGATCGTGGCCGCTGGAGCCGTTGGAGGATATCGGCGTTTTCACCGTCCTGCTTTCCAAATCACTCCCAAAGACACCATCGTTCTTGCCGATTTCTCCAACACTACTGGCGATGTGGTGTTTGATGACACGCTAAAGACGGCGCTCAACGTTTCCCTCCGGCAATCGCCTTTCTTGAATGTGCTCTCTGACAGCGAAATCACCAAGGCCCTGCAACAGATGACCCGCCCGGCGAGCACGAAGCTCACGCCCGAACTCGCTCGCGAAGTTTGCCAGCGGGCGGGCAGCAAGGCTTATCTTGCCGGTTCGATCGGCACTCTGGGCAGCGAATACGTGCTGGGATTGAAGGCGGTGAATTGTCAAAGCGGAGATACGCTGACCGAAGATCAGAAGACGGCGGGCTCCAAGGAGAAAGTGTTGGATGCGCTGGGCGAAGCAGCATCGAGGTTGCGCGGCGAACTGGGCGAATCGCTGGCTACGGTGCAGAAATTTGATGTTCCGCTGGTACAGGCCACTACATCTTCGCTTGAAGCTCTGAAAGCGCTGAGCCTTGGCAGAAAGGCGTCCGACGACAAAGGCCCCGCTGCGGCTCTGCCTTACGATCAGCGTGCCATCGCGCTCGATCCGAATTTTGCCATGGCTTATAGGGCTGTGGGCATCGACTACACCACTCTAAGCGAGCTAGGGCGAGCCAGCGAGTACTTCACCAAAGCATTCCAGTTGCGGGAACATGCCAGCGAGCGGGAGCGGCTGACGATCAGCGCTGACTACTATTCGTATGCCACCGGCGAACTCGATAAGGCGGCCCAGACGTTTCAGGAAGAGATGGAGATCTATCCGCGGGAAGATGCAGCCTACGTCAATTTAGGCCTGGTGTATGCCGCACAGGGACAGTACGAGAAAGCCACGGAGATCACTACGCAAGTCGCACGCCGTGCGCCGGAGGCGGTAAGCGAGTACGAAAATCTCGCCAACTACGCTCTCGCCTTGCAGCGCTACGACGAAACCCGGCAAGTCATCCATGAGGCGCAGTCGCGAAATGTCGACGACTTCATATTGCACAATGCGTCTTACGCTCTTGCTTTTGTCGGGACGGACCCCGCGGCGATGGCTGAACAAGAAAAGTGGTTTGCCGGCAAGCCGGAGTTTGACAACGTCGGACTTGCACTGGAATCCGATACCGAGGCTTATGCGGGTCATCTTCGCATTGCCCGGGAACTGACCCAGCGGTCCGTTAACTCCGCCATACGCGCGGATAACAAAGAAAGTGCGGCAGTCTATTTGGCGATTGCTGCTCAGCGAGAAGCTGCTTTCGGCAATGCTGCGCAAGCCCGGCAGACCGCGGCCGAGACCTTCAAGCTTGCTCCCGCCAGTCAGGGAGCGGAGAGCGAAGCCGCCCTCGCCTTGGCAATGGCCGGCGACACCGCCAGAGCCGGGTCCTTGGCCCAAGACTTAAGGAAGCGCTTCCCGCTGGATACCCAGGTGCAATCGCTCTGGCTGCCGGCGATTGAAGCCCAATTGGCACTGGATAAAAAGAAGCCGGCCGTGGCCCTCAATATTCTGCAAGCTGCTTCCGTCGTCGAGTTGGGGCAAATCCCGTTCGTCAACAATATCTCCTGCCTTTATCCGACGTACGTACGCGGAGAGGCCTACCTGGCGGCCGGACAGGCCGATGCTGCCGCCAGCGAGTTCCAGAAGATTCTCGACCACAACGGCATTGTATGGAACTGCTGGACAGGAGCGTTGGCGCATCTGGGAGTCACTCGGGCAGACGCTTTGCGAGCGAAGACCTCTCCCGGCGCGGACGCTGATAAGCTCCACGCCCGCGCAATGGCTGCCTATAAAGATTTCCTCACTCTCTGGAAAGACGCCGACCCCGACATCCCGATTCTCAAGCAAGCCAGAGCGGAATACGCGAAACTGCAATAACTGCGAAAAGTCCCGTATCGTTCGGAATTGCTCGATTCGCTTCTCTCACTGTTCCAGGGATAAGCGCTACAATCGTCAACAAGCAAAAAAGGAGGCCATGTGAGGGAGGAGAGTATTCCCATCTCGCAGATTCGCGACCTCGCGGGAAGAGTCGCTGCTCTGCAAAAAAGAGCGGGCCAGCAAAAAGTAGTGCTCCCAATCGACGCCGCGCTCTACATTGCGCAGAATGTCGGGTCAAATGCCAGTGCTTGGGCAGGTGGTGCGTTGGAAGGTCCGCTCACCGGTGTCCTGACCCATTCCTCGGTGACCGGCATCGAGATTACCCTCAAATACACTCAACAGGTACTCGCGAGGTTCATCGCCGCGGAGGCGCGCAAGGTCGACGTCGATCTTCCCCAGAAGCGGCTCTCTCTGCCGCTCGGCACGAAAGAAGCGAAAATCAGACCCCAGGATCCGACTGCGGCGGATCGCGATTTCGTCCTCTGCTTGCTGGGAACACGGGATGAGAGAAAAAGCACCCGAGTCAGACTCGAATTGCAAGTCAACATGCGCGAGAGCGAGCGTGACCGCTTGGCACGCCGGGACGGATACGAGCGGGAGTTGGAACGCCGTGCCAAAAAGCGAAAACCAGCCTGAAGCTTGCCCGCTAAAGAGCATGCCTCCCTCACACCTTAGCCGAACTAAAACGTCTCCGACTGAAACCATGCCACGCCACGCCTGAATGGGACAGCGTATGCAAGTTCAATAGGGCCGGGCAAGTTTGAGGCAAGTTATGTCCGGGTAGCACCAATAGAAGCTTTCCCATTCCGTAAGGCTCTCGAATGAGGTAGCTACCCGGCATTCACCTTCATCCCTTGACAGGGGCAATCTTAAGCTTTACTATTGGCGAACAAAAGGCGAATATGTCCAGCTTGCCCTTGTTCCCTCTTCCCGCAAAGTCCCCTCTGGTCGGCATCGCCCGCCTCGCGTCCGAGGGTGAATCCTTGCGCGAAGGTCACAACGTTGAATACTTCACTCTTCCAGCGAAATCCCTGCTCAACCGCTGCGTGAGCGGTCGTCGCCTGCCCTTCACCTGGACCATTAATCCCTACCGCGGCTGCGAATTCGCCTGCCGCTATTGCTATGCGCGCTACACCCACGAATTCATGGAAATGCGCGACGGCGCAGAGTTCGAGCAGAAGATTTACGTCAAGCAGCACACCGCTGACCTGCTGCGGCGCGACTTGCGTCGGGTCAAGCCGGGTGAGGCCATCGCACTCGGCACAGCGACCGATCCTTACCAGCCAGCCGAGCGCCGCTACGAAGTTACGCGTGGCATTCTTGAGGAATTCGCGCGCCATCGCGGCTTCGAGCTGGGGATTGTCACCAAATCAAACCTGATTGTCCGCGACGTAGATCTTCTCCGCGCAGTCGCGCAAAACAACGTGCTGTCGATTCACGTCACCGTCACCACGCTGAACGTCGACCTGGCGCGCATTCTCGAGCCGCGCGCGCCGCGCCCCGATTTGCGGATGGAAGCCGTGCGGGACCTGAGCGCTGCGGGACTCACTGTAGGCGTGAGCGCCTCGCCCGTTCTGCCCGGCATCACCGATGCGCCAGCAGACCTGGAGGCCGTTGTGCGAGCAGCTGCCGCCGCCGGAGCCCGCCACATCTTCGCCGGACCATTGTTTCTCAAGCCTTGTTCGGCGGCGATTTTTCTCCCCTTTCTTGAACAGCACTTCCCCCATCTGGTAGAGAACTATCGCCAGCGCTATCAGGATCGCTCATTTCTGCCACCTTCCTATGGCAAGCGTGTAGCACAACTCGTCACGCGCTTCCGCGAGAAATATGGCATCCGCCGCGCCGACCCGCGCGGAACCACCTACGCTGAGAAATGGCCCTCGAACGCCTCTGACGAGCAGTTGGCTCTGTTCTAAAGGCAGTGGCCAGGGGTCGGTGGTAAGTGTTCAGTGACTAGCCAACTGGAGTTTGTAGAAGTCAGGCCACTGGCCTCTGATCACTGGCCACCAGCCTCTGCTCTATAATCGCTTGATTCGCATGGCAACCGCTTCCCCACCAGCCCAACCCGCTCCCCCGGAACACCTTCCCCTCCGGCTTCGGCTGCGCCGGTTCTGGCAGCGAGTCACCGAAGGACTGGAACTGGCCCAGCTCTGGTCGCAGTTCGAAACCGACGCGCGCACCAGCTACCGTCTCTATTCGCGCGATGTAGCCGCCAAAACGCCAGAGGGGCTCACCCGTCGCGGCCATCGTTTGCACGTGGTCAGGGAATTTTTCTGGGCCGTTCTCGAAAAACTCTCGCCCGCGCGCCGCGTGCTGCTGCTCGCGGCGTTGATCATGCTGGTGTTTCCCAGCAGCGGTTTCAGCTATCGCGGCTCCGGCAACGAACTCCACGTCGTCGAACTCGACTTCCATTTCTGGGGCGGACTACTGTTGTTCATGCTGCTGATTTTGGAGATTGCAGACCGGGTCGTGATGAAGCGCGATCTGCAGATTGCCCGCGAAATTCAAACCTGGCTCCTGCCCGGCGCTCCTCCGCAGATTCCAGGAATCTCGCTGGCTTACACCACACGTCCCGCCAACACGGTCGCTGGAGATTACTACGATGTGTTCCCCCGCCCCGGCAAAACCCAGGAAGAGAATCGCGTAGTATTCGCAGTGGCCGACGTCGCCGGCAAGAGCATCCCTGCGGCCATGCTCATGGCCACTTTTCAGGCCAGCCTCAAGACCCTCTCCACAGCGCAGGTCGCTCTGCCCGAACTGGTGGCGAACATGAACAAGTACGCCTGCTCCAACAGCCAGGGCGGTTTGCGCTTCACCACAGCCTTTCTCGCCGAATACGACGCGCCTAGCCGCGTCTTCAATTACATCAACGCCGGCCACAACAACCCCATCCTCCGCCGCAGCGATGGATCGATCGAGCGCCTCGATGTCGGTGGATTACCTCTCGGCATTCAGCTCGAAGCAAAGTATGACTCGGCCAGCGTCACCCTCGCGCCCGGCGATTGGCTCATCATCTTTACCGACGGCCTGGTGGAAGCCGAGAACGCCCGCCAGGAGGAGTATGGCGAAACCCGTCTGCTCGGCGCCATCGCGGCCAACGCCGCCGCCACCCCAACCGATATGCTCAAGCGCCTCATGGCTGAGGTCGATCTCTTCGTCGGCTCAACCCCACAGCACGATGACGTAACCTGCCTGCTGGTAAAAGCAGAGTGAGGAAAGCAATCCACCGCCGAGCCCGCACAGAACGCCGGGCGTCCCGCAGCAAGGACGTCAGGATATTTCTCGGCGCCCTCGGCGTTCTCGGCGGCTAATCCTTTTTCATCCATTCCGCATACATCCGATGAAAAGCGTACACACCTTTTTCCTGCTTGACGCTGAAGCGTCCTCGCGAGTAGCTGCGTGACCGCAGATTCTTCTGCACTCGTTCGCAGATGGCCACGTCCTCCACCTGGATTTGCTCGCTGAATTCCACCGAAGCCTTGGCTGCCGCGCTGCCGTGATCCTTCTCCGGCAAGTACCACTCGAAGATGGCCAGCGAGCGCTCGGGTGCGAGCGGCAGCACGATGTTCAGCGAAACATTGTCGGGATAGCAGTTCAGCATCCAGTTAGGAAAGATCCAGAAATAGTCGGTAGTCAGATCCTCCCTCGTTTCCTGGTAACGCCTCGGAGTCGTGTCCCCAGGCTGCGCCCCCCGGATGGGACTGAACTGCCTCACATATTCCGCATGAGGCTCAACCACATAAGCGTTGTAGTCCAGCTCGCGATTCAGTCCTGGATGCACGCTCGGCAGGTGATAGCCTTCAAGATAATTATCCACGTAGGTCTTCCAGTTGCAGTTCATCTCGTAGCTGCGGCGCTCAAACAGCTTCATCCCGGCAAAGTGAAACTTCTCCGCCTGCTTCGGCAATTCGCCCAGACTCTCGCGCAAAGCTCGCGCCTCGCGATCAAGATTCACGAAGATAAAGTCAAACCACTGCTCAACCCGCACCGGAACCAGCGCAAAATCCTCGGGACGGAATCCTTCGACCCCTTCAATTTCGGTTGCGCTAAGCAGCGACCCATCCAGACCATACGTCCAGCCGTGATAGCCGCAGCGAAACAGTTTGCGCGAGCCGCATCCCTCCGCCGGAGGTCCCGCACGGTGCCGGCACACGTTATAAAACCCGCGCAGCTCGCCATCGCTGCCCCTTACAATCAGCAGCGGCTCGCCCACCAGTTCCGTGGTGAAGTAATCTCCGGCACCGGCCACCTGGTCGCGATGCCCCACCACCTGCCAGCTTCGCGCAAAGATTCCTTCTTTCTCAGCCACGAAGACCGCCGCATCCGTATAGAGATAAGACGGCAGGGTCCACGCCCGAGCAATATCGGAATCGACAAAACCAACATCCTTCGCAATCGCCATAGAATCGGATTCAAACCAGTTCAGCAGAAGCGTTCATCGGGATAATTCTACGGCAGACTTCGAACGAGAGAGGTTCGTGTGGAAACAGCCGCCCCGGCTGTCCGTCGAGCGCAGCTCGAAACCATCTCCGCCGGCCCGTTTTTCCTGCAAGCAACCTCCCAACTCTCGTTCTGCCATAGAAGGTAGGGCATGTTGCAGACTGACACGAATTGTCAGGAATCGCGACGCATTTTGGCACGGGGCAACCTGCAGAAAGACTTACAATTAATACCTTAGTTTGGCCTTCTACTGAAAATAAGGGAATTGTCAGAATTCAGTTCGGAACCAAGGTAACTATCTGTTTTGGCCCGGCAAATGCGAACATCCATCCCGACTGCGTCATTCCATGACCAGCATGAGTTCAACAAAAGTCCAAAACGAGGGGAAATAGAGATGCGGAAACAACAGAAAGGTTTTTCACTGATTGAGCTGCTGATCGTGGTTGCCATCATCCTGATCATTGCAGCTATCGCGATTCCTAACTTGATGCGCGCTCGTATGGCTGCCAACGATTCGTCCGCGGCCGCTTCCGAGCGTACCATCGTCACCGGCGAAGTCGGCTATTTCGCTGCTTACCCGACCGTTGGTTACGCAGTTCTGGCCAATCTGGGTGGCGCGTCACCTTGCACGCCAGCCGTAGCCACCGGCTGCTTGATCGATAACAACCTGGCCACCGACGGTACCCCGGTCGGCAGCGGCAAGAGCGGCTACTTGTTTGCCGCCACGGCGCAAGCCGGCCCAGCCAGTCCGATTCCGAACGAGTTCTGGACGACCGCTACTCCCATCAGCGCGCAGACCGGCACCAAGGCGTATTGCGCGTTTGATGACGGCGTGGTTCGTACCCAGGCTCCTGGCGTAATCACTCTGGTTGCCGGCTACGGCGCCTGCCAGGCCCTGAACCCGATGGCGAACTAGTAGTCTGGCAAACTGCCTGAGAGGGCACAAAGCCAGGGAGCAGCGAAGACAACTTCGCTGCTCCCTTTTTTCCTTCTGTCCTTATTCCGCCAATCGCTCCAAAACACCTTGCCAACTTCTGTCATCCGAAAGTGACCATTCGTGGCCGCGCGGGACCTCCGCCACAACCGCCAAAAGAAGTATTCTCCTTATCGCTTGGAAATAAAGGGCAATCTCTCGTTTGGGTCTCTTGTGGAATGAGCTATCCATTTGGCCCCCAAGGTGCAATAGTAAAGGCGAGATCATTAGAGTCTCTTTAGATTCTCTTTAAAATGCCCACTTTTCAGGGGCGGGAACTATGAACACTTGGGGGAAAACAAACATGCACAAAGACAATAAGAGCAACGCCAGCGGTTTCTCATTGATTGAGCTCCTGATCGTGGTGGCCATCATCCTGATCATTGCAGCTATCGCGATTCCTAACTTGATGCGCGCTCGTATGGCTGCCAACGATTCGTCCGCGGCCGCTTCCGAGCGTACCGTCGTCACCGGCGAAGTCGGCTACTTTGCTGCTTACCCGACCGTTGGTTACGCAGTTCTGGCCAATCTGGGTGGCGCGTCACCTTGCACGCCAGCCGTAGCCACTGGCTGTCTGATCGATAACAACCTGGCCCAGGACGGTACCCCCACCGGCAGCGGCAAGAGCGGTTACAAGTTTGCTGCTACGGCGCAAGCTGGCCCAGCAAGCCCGATTCCGAACGAGTTCTGGACGACCGCTACTCCTATCAGCGCACAGACTGGCACCAAGGCGTTCTGCGCCTTTGATGACGGCGTGGTTCGCACCCAGGCTCCTGGCGTAATCACGCTGGTTGCCGGCTACGGCGCCTGCCAGGCCCTGAACCCGATGGCGAACTAGTAGCAATCTGGCAGAGTACCTGAAGACGGTTACAAAACCCGAGGGCAGCGGATGCAGATCCACTGCCCTTTTTGTTTCTCCCCGCGCCTTCGACGGTATTGCCTCCGGTCTGCGGACACTGGTGCAGAGCGCAGATTCTCCCCCTAATGTCTCGTCGCATTCCTGCCGATAGTACCTGTGGAGGCGAAAATAGAGATGCGGAAACAACAGAAGGGTTTTTCACTGATTGAGCTGCTGATCGTGGTGGCCATCATCCTGATCATTGCAGCTATCGCGATTCCTAACCTGATGCGCGCTCGTATGGCTGCCAACGATTCGTCCGCGGCCGCTTCCGAGCGTACTGTCGTCACCGGCGAAGTCGGCTATTTCGCT